>NZ_JBALQL010000003.1:172907-183952 GCF_036964885.1 Bacillus sp. JJ1122
AATAGTCCTTTTGGTTTATTTGATGGATAATATTTCATTAATCTAAGATAATTCTACATGGAATTTGATAAAGGTAGTGATATAGTAACAACAGTCCCTTTACCAAGTTCACTTTCTATACTGAAAACTCCGTTATGCTCTTCAATAATTTTTTTAGTAACCATTAAACCTAATCCTGTGCCATTTTGTTTGGTTGTATAGAAAGGTTCTCCGAGCTTAGCTAGCTTCTCTTGCTCTATTCCACATCCCTCATCTATTACTGTAACCTCGACAAAACCCTTTTTGTTGTTAGAACAAATGATTACTGTTCCTGCCCCGGGCATTGCTTCGATAGCATTCTTAATGAGATTAATAAAAACCTGCTTCAATTGATTTTGATCACACAAAATAACGCAAGAATCACTGACATCAAGTTTGATATTTATATCTTTTCTCTGAGCGTGAGGCTCCATTATTTTTATAACATATTGAATAATGTCCAACAAATTACTTTGGCTCTTTAATGCTGTATTGGGCTTTCCCAGGATTAAAAGGTCTGTAACGATTGCATTAATCCTGTCGATTTCATTAAGCATGATTGGATAATATTGATCATCACCTTTATCTTTCTCCTGCTGCAACTGAGTGAAACCTTTCAAAGAAGATAACGGATTTTTTATCTCATGGGCAATAGCAGTTGCCATTTGTCCAATAATAGCTAGTTTATCTTTTTGCCTCATGTCCTCATTAATCTCATTGATGGCATTTACATAGGATTGAAAACGAGTTAACAAAATCCAAGCAATCACTGCAATAAAAAATATTAATCCTAAGGCGAAAAGTACTTTAGCCGATTGGAAAATTAGGCCGGTGATTAAGTACTTAAAGAAAAATCCAAGGGTAATAACCCAAAAGAAACGCTTATTCACAAAAATTGGTGAGAATAATATAAAATAAACTTCTAATATATGTCCACTGCTAAATTCTTTATTAGTACCCCAGTAAATCATAATATTGTTTATAATATCTAAAAGAACAAAGGAAAAGAAATATATGTATTTTATTTTTTCGGGCATGCCTTTGTTAACTAAATAAATGGCTACCGGTAGTAGAGAAAAAAGAAGGAAGTGAAAGAAGAATCCCATTCCGCCTGAAGGAAATCCAGTTGTCTCATGACTAAAATGTGGAAAGATATAATAGTAGGCCAAGTCATAGGGTAATAAAATTATATAAAAAGTCCATAAAAAAACCTTAACAGCTTTTACTTCCTCATAAATCAAGGCTGTATTTCTTTTAAATTGCTCCATTCATAATCTCCTTAAGTAAAATAGTAACATTTTTTTCTAGCCTTATTATATCAGGGTGTGTCATATTTTGTTATATTTGTCATAAAATGAAAAGCTTTTTCAATAGAAGTTCTTTATAGATTCATAGATTCTTTTTATGACATATAAAAAAAAAAACAACGGACCAGATCCTTAAAGGCCTGATCCACTGATTTTATGCTATTTCACTCAAATTATATTCATTAAGGATGGTCTCAAGCTTCAGCGCAAGTCCCATGCTTCCCTGGATCCTCAACTTCCCTGTCATGAAGGCGGCCGTTCCGTTCAGCTTGCCCTCAATCATCTTCTTAAAATTTTTGTCTGAAAGCCTTAGGGTACAATCTGCAGATTCCACCGCTCCTTCTATAACCCTAGCAGAGCCCTCCTCCATTACCAGCTGAAAAGTGCCGCTGTCCTCTCCTGTGATTTCATACTGATAAATGACATTTGATCCCCGAATCGGCTCCGGATTATCTTTCATAACCCGCTCAATTATCTGCCAAACCTCTCTAACCGACATCCTTTCCAACATCCAGAACACCCCTATCACCCTCAGAATATATCAACATCATATCTATTAGTAAGTCCAGCATCAATCCGATATAAAACGTATTTATATCTATCACCCGACAAACAAAGGGTCAGCTTTAACACAGTAAAGCAGTGGGGGTCTGACCCCCGGCGCGGTGGTGTGCTAAAGCACCTAACTCTTCACCCTAGCTGCCTGTGCTGGCGAAGGCTTTTAGGCCTTTGTTCCAGAAGGCGTAGGCGATGACGCAGCAGACGATGGCTGCGACTGGTGTCCACAGGGCGAATTCTTTGTAGCCCGATTTATCGATGAAATAGGCTGCTGGATAAAAGGCTGTGAATCCGTATGGGATGATCCATGTGAGGAACATGCGGATTCCTTTGTGATAGATGGTCAGCGGGTATCTCGCAAAATCACTCATGTTGAATACTGCCCATACAATCGGCAGGCTGTCGATCATCCAGAAGCTGAAGGTAGCAAAGAACAAGTTGATTGCTACAAAGATCAGACCTGATGAAATGATCATCACCACGAGCATCGCAATTTCCGCAGCTCCCCAGACAAGATCAAGCTGCGGAATGGCTGTTCCCAGTATGAATAATCCGATGATCAGCTGACCAAATCCATCCTGATGCAGTCGGTCTGCCACGACATGAAACAATGGATTCACAGGCCTGATCAACAAGCGGTCAAGCTTCCCTGGCCGGATATACTGCCAGCCCAACGTCCATAAATTATCAAAGAAAATCTGGTGGATCGACCGGCCTGTTGCCGCGATTCCGTAGATGAAAAGAATTTCGTAAAAGTTCCATCCATTGATTTGCTCAATGTGGTCAAAGACCACTTTTACAAAAAAGATAGAGGCGAACTGCTCGAGCATGACCGAGGCGACCCCAATCAAAAAGTCGATTCGGTATTCCATCATCACCTTCATATGACTCTTCGCAAATTCCCAATATAATCTCGTATAACGACGCATATGATCCCCTCCTAACCTCCAAAAATCGTAATCTGCTTAATTGCCTGTGTCCAGATTACTCTTACTAACACGTACAATGACACCAGCCAAAAACACTGAATTCCAAGGGCCAAATAGGCATCAGTTCCAGTAATCAATCCTGAATAAATCGAAACAGGCAAATACACCATCGCCTGGAACGGAAGAAATTCAGTTATCGTACGCAGCCAGTCCGGGAATAATGTGATTGGCACGAGTGCACCTGAGAAAAACGTAATCAACGATTCCTTCAGGACACGAACTCCCCACACATTGACCGTCCAGAACGCAAGCACCCCGACAAGAAAATCAAAGAACGTTCCAATCCAGATACCAGCCAGTGCACTGAGCACGAATAAGATAATGGTCTCCGGCGATTTAGGAAATGATAGATCCATAAAGAAATAGGCAATCAAAATCATCGGGATCGTTCCCTGAATCAAGTACATAATTTTACTGCCTACATCGACCGCAAACATCTTAAAAATCATATCGTAAGGACGCATCAGCTCAATGGCAACCTGGCCGTCCTTAATATTCTCAGCAAGTTCATTCCCAACACCGCCGACAAATCCCTGAAGCAGCATCGCAATGACGATATAGGTCACCATCGTTTCTAAATTTATGTTTTCAATTGTGGACTGGTTCGCGTAAACCGCCTGCCAAAAGAAGTAAATGATCAGCAGCCGCATCACAGATGACAGCGTACCGGCCCAGTACCAGGCCGAATAGGCAGTGCTCTCCTGCATTCTGCCCTTAGCTATTTGCCAATACTTCCTCATGCTCTCCCCCCTGTTCCTGCTTGTTGTAAAGTTCCTCTACAATCGTCTCAATCTTAGGATCGGCAATATTCAAATCACCAATTTCATATACACTCATCATTTCAGAAATGACAAACGAGCTTTTCACCGCTTCATGGTCGAATGAAAGGCTGACCTTCGTTTCTTCTTCAGTCGGTAAAATAGAAACCACTCCTTCGAGTGATGCTGGCAGGACAAATTTTTCTGCATCGGCCAGTTCAAAATGAATGACCCGCTTTTGCCCGAACTGCTTTTTAATCTCATCCAGGCCGCCATCATACAGAATCGTGCCTCCGTCAATGATGATGATCCTGTCACAGATTTCCTCAATGTCCTGCATATCATGTGTAGTCAGCAGCACTGTTGTGCCCCAGCGCTGATTCATTTCTTTTATAAACTTTCGGATTTTCACTTTCACCGCGATATCAAGCCCGATTGTCGGCTCATCCAGATAGACAACAGAAGGCCTGTGAAGGAAGGCCGCAGCCAGTTCACAGCGCATTTTTTGCCCAAGAGAAAGCTGTCTGACCGGGATGCCAAGCAGCGGCTCAAGGTTCAATACCTCTGTGAACATACCAATCGTCTCCTGATACTGATGTTCAGGAATCTCGTAAATATGCTTCAAGAGATTGTAAGATTCACGCACCGGAATATCCCAGAACAACTGCGTCCGCTGTCCGAAGACCGCTCCAATATTTACCGCGTTCTTCTGGCGGTTTTCATACGGCACAAGGCCGTTGACCGTAACTTTGCCTGATGTCGGTGTTAGAATACCCGTAAGCATCTTGATTGTCGTGGACTTTCCGGCACCGTTCGCACCGATATAGCCAACCGTTTCACCTTGCTGGATGGTAAAATTAATCCCCTTCACCGCATGCTTCGTTTCATACTTCCTGTTAAAAAGTGACTTGATCGCTCCTTTAAGACCAGGGTCCCGTTTAACTAACTTGTATTCCTTTTTCAAATTTTCAACCGTAATCATCTATTTAATCATTCCTTTCATCCAAGAACATACATTCGATTTTTAGGCACAAAAAAACCACAGACATGCAGTCTGTGGTTGACGCAGCTATTTTCATGAAAAATAAGCTTAACTACACACAATACAGGCAGGCCGAAGGTGAAACATATGAAATTGTTGTTGCTGTTCCATTCGTTGTGTTAATCATTTCGACTGCCTCCTTTGATTAAGTACTTTCATATTATAACCGTTAGGGAAAATATTGGCAAATTATTTTTGGAACAATTTCGAAGTTTCACTTTATTACACTGACACACTACCGCACTGGGGGTCTGACCCCCAGTGCGGTAGTGTGTTAATACATTAAAATATAAAAATACTAGAGCCGATGCCAATGGCAACGCAACAACCGAGACCGTAATCCCGGACAACAGCTTATGTTTGAGCGTGTGAAACATTTGCAATGCGCCTTCCTTTTTATAAAAGATAAGGAAATTATACGCCTCTTAATAACGGGATATTTGTTATGGAAATAGTAAAAATAAATGAACTTTTTGAGGGATATATTAGAGGAGAAGAATTTAGCCTGGCCGATCAGATTAATTGGACCAGCCAGAAGCCATGGAGACCAAATACGAAGGTATAACATATGGCAGCAAACAGTGTGAGAGCTTTTACTATCTGAGATTCCGGCACTTTTTTATAAAAGATAAACATCAATAAAGCAAGAGATAAACTAAACTTAATTAATATAAAATGACTCAAGTCAAGAGAATATAATCTCTCCATCAACGGATTTGCCTCTGTTATGAGTGAGTTTTCGATTCCGACCACGGTCAGGAATGCATCGGCAAGATTGAGGAGGGATAAATAATAGAATAACAGGACCAAATGGATCACCCTTCCTTTTAATATTACTTTCCCTTTCCTCTGGCCGGATCATACTATTTTTTTGCTGGAAGAATGGTTGACATGATTTCCTTTACCATATGGCTGGATGAGTCATAGCTGAAATATTGGTAGTCAATATAATCTGCATATTTTTTGTAAAAAGATAGCCCAGCCCTCTTCTCGCTTAAGTACAAATATTGCTTACTCGCTTTATATGAAAAAGGCTTTATTTTATCCAAAAACGGGAATTCCTGATAGACTGCTGTAAGGGTTCGGATTATTCTTCTTTGAGTTTTATGGACCTTAGCTGTTTCCATTAATTTTGCAAAGTCTAGTTCATCTTTTAAAAAATGAATTAGATGGATAATATCCAAATAGTATTTATAGGAGTCGAGGTTGTGCCGCCAGCCATGGAGGACAATCATGTAAAGCACATGGAAACTGCTCATCTCTTTGATAAAACTCGAATTCCCATGAGGTATAGCTTCATGCCAAAAATCCTCAATATTAAAATTCGCAGTCGACTCCTTCAGCAAATCCCAATGCAGTTCAACAACCAAAGGAATTTCCGATCCAGGCAGCTGTTTACTGTAGCTGCAATGAAAATGGCCTGGGATTTTCTCCTCTTCTGTTGTGAAACCAAGCTGCTTGATCATATCTATCGCCTGCTCAAGATCACGGTACTTAATCAGCAAATCGATATCCGAAGTCCGTCTGGCGCCAATATTCCCAAAATAGGATTCTGCCAAAAAAACTCCTTTAAGCGGAATGACTTCTAAACCGTTCTCTTCAAATGAATGAAGAATTTGAGTCATCTGGTGTTTTACAAATAAGTTAAGCTGCATCGTTTGAAGAAAGTGCTTTTTCAAATATAAATAGAAAACGTCTGGTACTTCACCGAGCCGATCTTGTTCTTTTAACAAATGGTAGATCTGTGGTGCAATGGAATCGAAATTTTTATTATTTATGAGTTTTTTATAATAGGATTCATCAATGGGCAAAGCAGTTTCTTTTAAATACAGTGCTTCCAGCAATTGATTTGTCATTTCTCAAAACTCCAATCACTTTGATACAACATATAAGTGTTCTGATTTTTTCGGCTTGATTGTATTCAAATTCCTGTATAAGCCATCCTGTGCAATCAGTTCTTCATGGGTACCTGTCTGAACAATTCTTCCTTCATCCAGCACGACAATTACGTCAGCATTCTGAATTGTGGATAACCTGTGGGCAATTACGATGGTCGTTTTGCCTCTCATTAAATGCTCGAGAGCTTGTTTCACCATGGATTCCGTACTGCTATCGAGGGCTGATGTCGCTTCATCTAGCAGTAGGATCGGTGCATCCTTTAAAATAGCCCTTGCAATCGCGATTCGTTGCTTCTGCCCGCCAGATAATTTAATTCCTCGTTCGCCAATTTCGGCATCATATCCGTCAGCCAACCCCATAATAAAATCATGAATGCACGCTTGCTTTGCCGCCTCAATCATTTCAAGCTCTGTAATCCCTGGCCTGGCCATTAACAGATTGTCACGGATACTTCCTGCAAATAGAAAGGTTTCCTGAGGAACATGGGCAATCGCGCTTCTTAATTCTGACAGCGTCATTTCATCTGATGACAATCTGTCTATTAAAATCTCTCCCGACTGAGGCTGATAGAAACCTTGCAGCAGGTTGAACAACGTCGTTTTCCCCGCCCCGCTCGGTCCAACTAAGGCAATCATTTTGCCAGGAGGTACTTTCAGATTTAAGTTAGAAAAAATCGTTTTGTTTTCATCGTAACTAAAGGTAACATTTTTAAATTCGATTGATCTGACGTTGGATTTTACAGGTGAGAAGGTTGGCAGTTCAGTTGAGACTAAAGGTTTTTCGACCAAATCAATGATTCTCTCAATTGCGGTAATCGATCTTTGAAAGCCTGCCCACTGTCCTGCAATACCAGTCAGAGGGTTGACAAGATAACCTACTAAATTTGTAAAAATCAGCAAGGATCCGATTGTCATTTCTTTTTCATAGACAAAATACGCACCAAGCGAAAGACAAGTCAGGAAAACTACGGAACTGATTAGATATCCGCCTGAATAATACCAGCCCTGAAGCTTGGCGTTTTCCAGTTCCAATTTAAAATAGTCATCATTTTGGCCGGAGAATTTTTCAAAAATTTTCTTTTCGAGCGTGAAGGAGCGGATGACTTGAATGCCCTGGAATGTCTCATTTAAAGTATTGTTAATATCCGCGATTAAACTGTGAAGCTTCCGGCCATTACGCTTCAGAAGCAAGCCAAAACCAGCGCCAGCAACAATTGCAACTGGAGCAATCAGAACGCTGATCATACATAAAACCCAATTGATTTGAAATAAATAAATGAGGACCGCAATATAGGTGACTGGCAGACGGATTAAACTAATCAAACTGCTTCCCGTAACACCATCAATACTATGAATATCATTGGTGAAATACGAAAGAAGGTCGCCAGAGCGAATGTTAGAGGCATCGCCTGCTCTCAGGCGGAGAATATGCTTGAATAAATGCTCTTTCAAATCCTTTTTCAAGCCGTTGGAGGCAATCGTTTCAAAATAAATATCAAAGAAATTTGAAATGATATTCAGGATGGTAAGCCCAATTCCAATCGGAATCAGCTTTTTCAGTTCGGTGAAATCTCCGCGAATCGCCGCATCGGTAATATTCCCGAAAAACCAGGCAAATGCGAGCGTAAAAAAGATGTCAAACCCTAATAAAAAAAAGAGTACCGAATACGCCTTCCAATGCTTAAGAAAGAACGGTTTCAGCATAGAAAAGGTTTTGCGGATATCCTTCAATGAAAAATATTGATTTGCAAGGGTTATAAGCTGGTCAATTTTCGCCATACGGTGCTCCATATTTTTTGAATTTTCCAGTTCAGGTACTTTCTCAGCATCCACGACAGGAATGGCAATGACAGGATGAACATTCCCCACAGGTTCGCTGCGGAATCCTCAATTGAAAATTCACGGTCCTTCTTTTTAATAGAAGAAAGCATTCCAATTAACTGCACTTCCTTAACAGGAACGTCGCAGCCTAGGTTCGTATCCCCTTTTAAAATGTAATGCTGGTTATCATCAATCAATTCCTTACGTAAAAATCGATGGGCAATCAGCTGACCGTGATTTGTATGGAATAAAACAATGTCTCCTTTTACCAAAGAATCAGGTATGCATGGAATGAACCTGCAGACATCCCCTCTCTGGATCAAAGGAAACATACTATTCCCTTCTGCCGGCAGCTCAAGAAAGCCATCCTTTTCAACAGCATTTTTTAAAAAAAAGATCGTTGCCTCGTCAAATAGCATGGTCAATCAGCCCGCACTTCATTAAATCGGATAAAAACTTATCAATAGAAGTTTTTTCACAAGTTGAACCATATTCCTGATCAATCGCCTCTCTAAGAGATTGAGCCGTCTGGGCCTCACTAAGCTTCAGCCAGCAAAAGCCGCCAAGCTCATTAAGCCTTGTAACCGTGAATTGATCAGTATCCAGAATGATCCACTCATCCTCAATCTGGGTCGCCTCAAAGCTATTTTTTTGTATAAAATGAACCATTATGAAATCAGCTCCCAAAATGTAGGATCTTTACGAAAATACAGCTTATATGCCGGGACTTTCTCCACCAATGTCCGCAATAGCCCCATAATTCGCTGCGTCTCAGCAGGGTCATGATGCCAGTAAAATACTTTATCCATAAGAGATAAAAGCGCATCCGGCTTGCGCAGCTTTTCCAGTCTGCTTTTTTCAGATTGGTGTAAAAGCTGAATGCCTGCTAGTGGACACGGTTGTTGATAAGCTGTGGATTGCAGCTCACTGCGGAACGGCGAATCAAACACAGTCACTTCATCATTTGTGATTTTTACAATTGTTGCTTCATCTGATAGCAACTCACGCGGATGGGACAAGGCTGCAGCTGTCGACTTACCTGCGCCAGAATGACCAGCGAAAATATGAGCCTTGCCATTTTCAATTGCGCATGACGAATGAATCAATAGGCCCCAGTTGTGGTAAACGATGTAGGAGCTGTAGAGATTGGTCAAAGCATGTTTTAAAGCAAACTCATCATAGGCATAAATAGTAGCATTGCTATACTCAGCATTTGCTTCAATAAGATAATCAGCCCTATGGAATACTACCTTTCCCGCCTGCTTCGAAATTTCAATATTATAATTTATAAATGGTATCCCATATCCATTTTCAATCCTAATTTGCATATCATACTCTTTCAAATCGAACTCAGTTATTGTAAAGTTTTGCTTAATAAACCCCATAAAATTAATCGATCCTAGTAAAAACTTAATTTTATGAGGTCCAATTTTCGCTTCTAGTATTTCCATATCAGAAACCCCTTGCTATCTATAAAGGTTACTTTCCTTTACCATTTCCTTTTCCATTTCCACGGCCTGAGCCTGGACCCGTTCCTGGTTTTTGAGGTCTTGGATCATTAGGATAATTTACTCCACCATTTCCGTTACCCGATGGATTTTTATTCCCCACACCCTTGTTCCAGCTGTGTGCTGTTTCAAACTTGATTGGCTGATGGCTTAATACAATTGGTTCGTTACTTAAATTTTTCTTATCCATTTCCACACTCTCCTGTTCATTATAAAGAACAACAATATTAAAATAAAAGCGCTAAAAATATAGCAGCCAACCTTACCTATTTGTTTAAAATTATATGATATACCTTGTTCTTTTTAAAGAAATTATATTCGACAAATATTTTATCTTGTCACTTTATTCATACTGCTTAACCACTGCCCTATTCGTGAATTCTGCTTATAGAAATAGCTGCGGTTAATCACCCACCAAAAGGCAAACACACCAATGGCATCCTTCAACAAATCAATCACAGAAAAGGATCGAAAAGGTACATACAGCTGGTGGATTTCATCAACTACGCCATATGATAAAGCTATAATTACAGCTATTACTTCTTGCCATCTTCTTAATGTCCCAAAGCTAAGAAAAACAAGTATGATACATAAATATAGAATCCCAAAGAGAAATAAATGGGCAAATTCAAGACTTGCTCCTATTAACAAATATACAGTTTTGTTAATAGAGCTTGATATTGGAGATAAGCTTTCTGGATCGAAGTGGCTTGATTGGAGCCAAATGAAACACATATAAAATAAAGTTATAGAAATAAAAAATAACCTTTTTAGTAACAAATTTATTCTAACCGCCTTCTTTATTAACCTTCTGCCCAAAAATGTCTAATAATTATTAATCTTAAACATTGGTATCTAAACGAAATATGACAGTGAATTAATCAATATCCTCTTAGGTCTGGATTTTTTATATAGATGTTCACCTAAACCATAAAGATATTTTATATTTTCATTTTTTATCGCTTCTAAATATTCTTTAGGAAAATACTTTTTAACACCTTGATTATCTAAAGATTCTTTCAAACAGCTATTAGTAACAAACCCCCCTATTATCTCCATTTTTTCATTGATAGATAGTCTGCTAAAAAACAAATTATATAGACATGTTTTAAAAGTATTAAGTAGCATAATACTAATACCATTATA
>NZ_JBALQL010000004.1:0-33756 GCF_036964885.1 Bacillus sp. JJ1122
CGACGTTGCCACAGGACGTGGCGGGTTTAGTCGGCCAGCGCTTGTCGGGGCTGACCAAGGCGCTTGCGCTTTTCTTATAGAAATCTATTTACATGCCCAAGTTTATCTTCCTTTAATCTGTACAAATAGCCGGGACGGCCAATTCCGTAAGTTAATGATTCTTCGAGAACACCAAGAGTTGATAGGAATTTCAAGTATTTTCGTACTGAAACCCTTGATATTAGTGTGATTTCAGAAATGTCATCGGTTGAGAACTGACTACTTTCTTTTGCTTGGATTACCTTGATAATTGATTCCAGCGTGCTGCTGGTTAAACCTTTTGGCAGATCATCTATAGATTCACCGGCCAGCTTTATTTCTGTGCTGAGAATATGACCATCAAGGTCCTCTTGTCTCAGCAATTGATTATTCGCAAAGAAATGGTATTTTTCTTTATATTGAATTAAAGCCTGATTAAACCTTTCAAACTCAAATGGTTTAATTAAATAATCTACAGCTCCGTACCTTAGGGCAGTTTGTATATTTTCTTTGTCTGCGGCAGCAGTAATCAGGATCACATCGGCTGAAATATTTTGCTCCCGTATAAACTGGAGCAATTCGAGCCCGGTTGCCCCTGGCATATATACATCTAGCAAAATAAGGTCGACCTGCTCGGATTTTAGATATTCCATGGCAGCCTTGACGTTATGGACGATTCCAGCAAGTGTGAACCCTTTTACTTCCTGGAGATATCGCTTATTAAATTCTGCAACCATTGGATCATCCTCGATAATCAGTACCTTAATCATTTCCCCACCTCTTTTGCTTCGTATGGAATTTGTATATGGAAATTAGTGCCCAGTAACAATTTTGAATCAATCGTTAACTCTCCACCAAGTTCTTTAACACTTTTGTTAGCTAAATATAAACCATAGCCGCGGTTTTCTCCTTTTGTTGAGTATCCCTTTTTAAAAATTTCTTTTTGCAGCTCGCTTGAAATCCCGGGTCCCGAATCAAATACTTCAATTGTTAACCTATTTTCTTGATAGGAAAAAGTAACTTCAAGTGTTTTTTCTACTGTATCCGCCATTGCTTCAATTGCGTTGTCGATCAAATTGCCAAGAATCGTAATCAGTTCATGGGTTGTCTTATTTGCCGCCGGCTCAGGAATAGTGCTGGAACTCTCGATTGAGAGGTCTACATTTTCTTCCCTGGCATAGCTTAATTTCCCCATAATAAATCCTGCTAGCGCGGGATCCTTAATATGTTGAGTGATACTGCCGAATTCCTGATTTCGATAGTCTACCAATGTTCGGATAAAGTCGGATAACTGGTCATAGGATTTCAATTGGACCATTCCAAGTATGACGTGGAGCCTGTTCATAAATTCATGGGACTGCGCACGAAGTGCTTCGGCATACATTCTTACTCCTGTCAGTTGTTCAGCCAGCTGATTAACTTCAGTTTTATCACGGAATGTAGAAATAGCACCGACCACCTGGCCATTTACTATAAGCGGAACCCGGTTGACGAGGATGGAAACCCCGTTAATGGTTTGTTCCTCATCAAGTTCAGGCTGGCCTGATTGCAAAACATGATCCAATCTGGTGGATGGCATATATTCATAAATTTTCATGCCGACAGGCTTTTGAGACAGACCAGCCTTTTTAAAAATTTGTAAAGCAGACTTGTTCACCAAAGTGATGGTGGACGTATTATCAACTGCAATGATTCCTTCATGAACAGATTGGAGCATTGTACTTCTTTCCTCAAGAATTTTCGAAATGGCAAAGGGTTCAAGGCCCAACAAGATTTTCTTTATGTACCTAGCCAGTAAAATCGCACCAATAATGCCGATCATTAACCCTAAAGCTGTAACGATGATGATATTTTTATGGCTGCGGCCAAGCGCTGTTTCCAGGCTCTCGAGCGATATGCCTACTGCTACAACACCAATTTGTTCTTTCTTTTCATTATAGATTGGCATAAAGGCACGTACCGATTTACCCAGGGTACCAAGGGAGGTGGAAACGTACTCTTTACCTTTCAGGGCAAGCTTTTCATCTCCTCCCACAAACCGTCTGCCGATTTGCTTTGTATTAGGGTGCGTCATGCGAATTCCGTTCATATCCATTACAACTATAAACATCACATTGGTGGCTGCTTGAATATCCTTTGTATATTCTTGAACTTCAGTAAGATTTTGCTTGTCCTCTAACGCATTAATTACTATATGGGATTTTGAAACTGTCCTCGCAACAATCTGGGCCTTTTCCTCCTGATGTCTCCTAATATTTTCACTGACCGAATTGCTTATTAAAATGTCCGTGATCATAAGGGAGAGCAATACGACTAAACAAACGAAGAAAATGATGATTGTACTTAATTTAAATTTGAACCTCTGGTTGTACACAAGAAAGCCTCCCTAACATGCTTCATCTATTCTTTATCACTATAAAATGTAATCGTTTTAAATTAAAGCATTTATTGTTGTATAGGAATAGGAAAAGTGTCTATTATTTTTTCTCTTTCTTTAATTACAAAACGATTTATAAAGTTTTTTAAACTATATTAAGTTTTCACAAAATTGTAACATGTGATTATTGAAAAGATGTAATCGTTTACAAAAATAAACAAGGAGGCAATAAAATGAGAATAAATTTTAAGAGTCTAACAACCCAGGTGATTCTTGGTATCATTCTCGGTATCTCAGTCGGTTTCATTTTTCCTGAAGTGGGTTCACAGTTAAAGGTCATTGCCGACATATTTATTAAACTTGTAAAAATGGTCATTGCTCCAATCATCTTCTTGACAATTGTAATTGGGATTGCGGGGATGGGAGATTTAAAGAAAGTCGGCAAAATTGGCGGTAAGGCATTACTATATTTTGAGATTGTCTCAACGATTGCATTAGCTATCGGAATTTTGGTTGCAAATATCATTAAAGCAGGTAAGGGTATTGATGCTGAAGCTGGAAAAGGGGATGTTTCACAATACACAAAGGCTGCTGAGGAAACAAGCCACGGATTCATGGATTTTATTCTTTCAATCGTACCTGACAGCTTCATTGGTGCATTTACGGGAGGCCAGCTCCTGCCTGTGCTGTTACTTGCTGTATTGTTTGGGGTTTCTCTTGCACATTTAGGCAAGAAGGGAAAACCGGTCCTCGAATTTTTTGAAAAAATTGCTGATGTCTTCTTCGGCATTGTTAATATCATTATGAAGGTTTCTCCATTTGCCGCTTTTGGTGCAATGGCATATACAATTGGAGAATTTGGGATCGGATCTCTTGTTTATCTAGGAAAACTTATGGGGTCTGTGTACATTACAATGGCTATCTTTATTGTTCTAGTACTTGGCGGGATCGCAAAGTTCTACGGGTTCAGCATCTTCAAATTCATCGCTTATATCAAAGAAGAAATCCTTCTTGTTATTGGTACATCATCCTCTGAAGCAGCTCTTCCCAAGATGATGGAAAAGCTTGAAAAGTACGGCTGTTCAAAGCCTGTTGTAGGCCTTGTGCTTCCAACCGGTTATTCTTTCAATCTGGATGGAACATCTATCTATCTCTCAATGGCAGCATTATTCATCGCACAGGCATACGGGGTAGACCTTAGTATTTGGCAGCAGCTTACACTTTTAGGAGTGCTGATGCTGACATCAAAAGGTGCAGCCGGTGTAACCGGATCAGGCTTTGTTACACTTGCAGCTACACTTGCGGTATTCCCTTCGATCCCTGTTGAAGGAATGGCCCTCATCCTTGGTGTAGACCGCTTCATGTCAGAAGCCAGGGCAATTACGAACCTTATTGGAAACGGTGTTGCAACGGTTGTAATCTCTAAGACTGAAGGGGAATTTAATCCTTTACAAGAAGCTGTTGAAAAAAAGGCATCTGCTTAATCTACTAATTAACCAAACATTTTAGCAGGCAGCTATACATGCTGCCTGCTTTAGTGATTGTTCAGAAGGTATATGAGTTTATTAATATAGTCAAAAGAAGGAAGGTACATGCATGTCAACTTCAGAGAATATTAAAGTAATTCAGACTACTTTAAAAGGGAAAGAGATTCTATCTAATCCATTTTTGAATAAAGGGGTAGCTTTTACCAAAAAAGAGAGGGAAGTGCTGGGCTTAGAGGGGTTATTGCCTCCCCATATCCTCACTCTGGAAGAACAGACTAAAAGAGCCTATGAGCAATATTCTGCCCGAACCACCAATTTGTTTAAAAATGGGCTGCTATATGATTTGTATAACCGTAATGTTGTCCTTTTTTACAGTTTGTTAAAAGAACATTTAAGTGAGATGCTGCCGATCATCTACACTCCTACAGTAGGGGAAGCGATTGAGAAGTACTCCCTTGCCTATAGACGTCCAGGAGGTATGTATCTATCTATTGATGACCCAAAAGGAATCGAAACGGCTTTTATGAACCTTGGACAACCAAAAAACGGTGTTGACTTGATTGTTGTCACCGATTCAGAGAGCATCCTTGGAATCGGTGACCAGGGTGTCGGAGGAATCAATATTGCTATCGGTAAATTGGCAGTTTATACTGCTGCGGCAGGTATTGACCCGAGCCGAGTCCTGCCAGTTGTTCTAGATGTTGGAACGAACAACCAGTCTTTAATTGATGATCCTTTTTATATTGGGAATAAGTTTCCGCGTGTCCGTGGAGAACGTTATGACGAGTTTATCGACTTGTTCATTTCAGCTGTGAAAAAATTCTTCCCAGAAGTATTACTTCACTGGGAGGACCTTGGAAATGTGAATGCACGGAATATCATTGAAAAATACGGGAGAGAAATTCTTACCTTTAACGATGATATACAAGGCACAGGTGCTGTCACCCTTGCGGCAGTAATGTCTGCCTTAAAGGTAACAGGAGAATCTTTGAAGGACCAGCGAATTGTTGTATTTGGGCCAGGAGCTGCAGGGATTGGGAATGCCGATCAAATAGCAGAGGCGATGATTTTGGCTGGCTTATCAAGGGAAGAAGCTTATGACCGTTTCTGGGCAGTTGATTACCGAGGATTGTTGACTGACGATATTAAGGATGTCCTTAAATTCCAAAAGCCATATACACGTAAAACTGAAGAAGTAATTGACTGGGAACGTACTAATGAAGGCATTATTACATTGATGGAAGTTGTCAAAAAAGTAAAGCCGACGATCCTGATTGGTACTTCTGGACAATCTGGCGCATTCTCGGAGAAAATTGTGAAAGAAATGGCAAAACACGTGAATCGCCCAATTATCATGCCGATGTCCAACCCGACCGCTTTGGCTGAAGCAGTACCATCAGATTTGATTGAATGGACGGAAGGCCGGGTCTTAATTGCAACTGGCAGTCCATTTGAAAATGTTGAATACAACGGTGTCAGCTATGAAATCGGACAGTCCAATAATGCATTTGTTTTCCCAGGATTAGGGCTCGGAGCAATCGTGGCGAAAGCAGAAATTATCTCAAAGGGAATGTTGGCATCCGCCGCAAATGCCGTAGCAAAACTGTCCTATTGCAATACGCATGGCGCGCCACTTTTGCCGTCCATCAACAAATTGCAAGAGGTATCAGAATATGTAGCCATCGAAGTTGCTAAGACGGCCATCTCTGAAGGAATAGCAAAAGCGGAAATCGAAGATGTTGAAAAGGCTGTGGTGGAAGCAATGTGGAAACCAGAGTATAAAAATGTAATGAGTGTAGCTATATAAAACCTGGGGAAGGTTCTCGTGTTCCACTTTGGAGCACGAGAACCTTCCCCGCATTTTATTTTAAGGTTCTTTTTTAAAAGATTGTTGTTTTTGAAATGGATTTTTTAATAAACGTTCACTGAAAAAAAGGGACTTATTTGTGAAGTAAAGAATAGTTAGAAGTGTAAAAAAATATAAGAATTGAGGTGTAATTTTATGTTGAATAATGAAGTTACTGAACTTTTACAAATAGAGTATCCGATCATACAAGCACCTATGGCCGGCGGAATAACAACTTCTAGATTAGTAGCTGAAGTTTCTAATTCTGGAGGTCTAGGAACCATTGGAGCTGGGTATATGACTCCTGTTCAAATACGGAAGCAAATCAGGGAAATAAAGCAGTTAACATCCAAATTCTTTGGTATAAATCTATTTGTTCCTAACGAATTCAATGCTTCACATAATGAAATCAAATTCGCTAATGAGATACTGAAGCCTATTCGTGAGCAATTGAATTTACACCATGATGAAACCATTGAAATCCCTAAAGCTAATAATGTTTTAGAAACATTTAAAGAACAAATTAAGATCGTTATTGAAGAAAAAGTCCCTGTTTGTTCTTTTACATTTGGCATTCCTTCTATAGAAGTGATTAGAGAGTTAAAAATACATAATATTATTTTAATGGGAACTGCAGCAACTGTAAGAGAGGCAGTTGAAATTGAAAAAAGTGGTATGGATATTGTAGTTGTGCAAGGTAGTGAAGCTGGCGGACATCGAGGGAATTTTATTAATGATGACCAGGAGAGCCTGGTGGGTTTGATGTCACTTATTCCGCAGGTTGTTGATCATGTAAGCATTCCTGTTATTTCTGCTGGTGGAATCATGGATGGCAGAGGGTTTATGGCTTCTACTTGTTTGGGAGCTAAAGGAGTACAAATGGGTACAGCATTCTTAACTTGTATTGAAAGTGGAGCACATAAGGTACATAAAGAAGGAATACTTCATGCTCACGAAGACCAGATTGTTTTAACACGAGCATTTTCTGGCAAAAAGGCTAGAGGAATTAAAAATCGATTTATTGAAGAAATGCAGAAGGCTGAAGCATCTGTTCCAGGTTTTCCAGTTCAAAATGCACTCACTCAAACGATAAGAAAAGCTTCAGCTGCACAAAATAATCAAGACTATATGTCACTATGGTCCGGTCAAAGCCCAAGATTAGCTAAAATTCAAACGGTTAAAACTTTAATTCAAAATGTGATTTTTGAAGCAGAAAAAATCAAGAACAGTATTTAAACCTTAATTTTAAAGAGTACTATTATTTTTTTAGGGTAAAAAGCTTTAGTTATATTATTTTACTTAGGCTGTGTTAAAGGTCATTGTTGATTGAAGCGAAGGGCACTTGACTCCTGCGGGATTAGCGCCCAAAATTAGAGCCTGCATCCGCTTTAGCGTCGAAAATGTTCACCGCCCGCCCCGCGGAAATCGAGCATCCTTTCATTCAATCAACTTATTAAAAGCAACAAAGTATACGAAAACGGCCAGATTTATCATTAAGAAATCCAAACCGAGCACCGCTTGGACAAAGAAAGTTCCTTTTAAAAGGTCTTTTTCTCACAAAGGGTAGATTTCAAAACATGTTCACAATAGAGTGGCGACCATGATACTCCGCTTAAAATTAGACTGCACTGAAAATAAGAAAGTGTTTAAGTGATAACAATAGAGATAGGATACGATGTTTGTTGTAACGATTTCATATTTCAAGGGGTGATGATGTGATTAGCTTTGAAAATGTGACCAAAAAATATGCAGACGGAACCTATGCGGTCAAAGAATTTAATTTACATATCAAAGAAGGCGAGTTTCTTGTTCTTATAGGTCCAAGCGGATCGGGTAAGACCACTACATTAAAAATGATCAATCGTTTGATTCCTATATCTGAAGGTACGATAAAAATTAATGGTAAAAGTATCAATAATTATAATATCCATGAACTGCGCTGGGATATTGGATATGTCCTTCAGCAAATTGCATTATTTCCACATATGACTATAGAAGAAAATATTGCAGTCGTTCCCGAAATGAAAAAGTGGGAACCCTCAAAAATAAATCAGCGTGTAGAAGAATTATTAAATATGGTTGGACTTGATCCCAAAACGTATCGAAAAAGGAAGCCTCATGAATTATCAGGGGGCCAGCAGCAAAGGATTGGGGTAGCTAGAGCGCTTGCAGCCAACCCATCAATTATATTAATGGATGAGCCATTTAGCGCACTTGATCCTATTAGCAGGGAAAAGCTGCAGGACGACCTTCTGGAGCTTCAAACCAAAATCAATAAAACGATTGTCTTTGTTACACATGATATGAATGAAGCCCTAAAGCTCGGTGAGAGAATTTGTTTAATGAAGGATGGAGAAATTGTTCAGACCGGGACGCCTAAGGAACTGCGCAATGAACCGGTCAATGAATTTGTTCGAGAATTTGTAGGGATTGAAACCGCAGACGAAAAAACGTTCGATATCGGGAAAGGTCTAACGCTATTAAATCCGGATGAACAAATGGATAATTTGCCGAGGATTACCTTAGTTACACCAATGAACAAATTGATTTCTTTGCTTAGTGAGCATGAAAATCTCGCAGTTGAAGACAAGGGTGAGCTTATCGGAACAATAAATCGACAGGGATTTATCCGTGCGTTTTCCGCTCAGATGGAGGTGAATCAATGAACAGTCTGGGTTCAACCCTATTGGAAAGAAAAGACGATCTTTTAAATGCACTAATAGAGCATATACAAATTTCATTCATTGCCTTGTTCTTCGCGGTGCTAATTGCTATTCCATTAGGTATCTATTTAACAAGAAGGAAGCATATTTCAGAAGGGATAATTGGGATTACAGCAGTTTTGCAAACTATTCCCTCTCTGGCACTGCTAGGATTATTGATACCCTTATTTGGAATCGGGAAGGTTCCCGCTATTATAGCTCTTGTCATTTATGCACTTCTCCCCATCTTGAGAAATACATATACTGGTATCAACGAAGTGGATCCTTCTCTTATTGAAGCCGCCAGGGCAATGGGAATGAACAGTTCACGCCGCTTGATGAAGGTTGAGCTTCCTCTTGCAATGCCGGTCATTATGGCTGGTATCCGTACAGCGATGGTTTTAATAATCGGTACAGCTACACTTGCAGCTCTTATTGGAGCAGGAGGCTTAGGGGATCTTATCCTGCTGGGAATTGACAGGAATAATTCTGCTTTGATTGTTCTTGGGGCGGTGCCAGCAGCTTTTCTAGCTATAGCTTTTGATCTCCTGCTTAGAAGGTTCGAACTTGTTTCCTTTAAAAAATCCTTAGTCATCATTGGAGCAATAGCTGCATCCATCCTAATCATGATGGTGATTCCGTTTTTGGGGGCTAAAAGTGAGAAAGAAATCGTCATAGCAGGGAAATTGGGATCCGAGCCAGAAATCTTGATTAATATGTATAAAATTTTAATAGAAGAAGAAACCGATCATTCCGTTGAGCTAAAACCGGGTCTTGGAAAGACCTCTTTTGTTTTCAGTGCTTTGAAAAACGGGAACATTGACATTTATCCTGAATTTACGGGCACGGCAATATCAGAATTTCTAAAAGAAGCCCCAGTCAGTACAAACAGAGAAGATGTCTACAATCAGGCAAAAGAGGGAATGAAAGAACAGTTTGCAATGGAAATGCTGAAGCCAATGTCGTATAACAATACCTATGCATTAGCAGTCCCTGAACAGCTGGCGAAAGAGCATAACCTTACATCCATTTCTGACTTGAAACCAATTGAACAATTATTAAGAGCAGGATTTACTTTAGAGTTTTCTGATCGGGAAGATGGATATAAAGGAATACAGAAGTTATATAATTTAAATCTCTCAAGCTTAACTACAATGGAGCCAAAACTGCGATATGGGGCAATCAAAAGCGGTGAAATAAACCTTGTGGACGCTTATTCTACAGATAGTGAACTGCAGCTATATAAGTTGGTAGTACTTGAAGATGATAAAAATTTATTCCCGCCTTACCAGGGGGCTCCTCTTTTAAGAAAAGAAACAGCAGAAAAATATCCTGAGATTGTCCGCGCACTTAACAAGCTGGCAGGTAAAATCAAGGATGATGAGATGAGGAGAATGAACTACCAAGTGAATGTGGAAGGCAAAAGTGCAGAGGAAACAGCTAAGGAATACTTAATTAAAGCAGGATTAATCAATTAATATTCTTTGTTTTTTCGCCGTTTGTGATTTTGCAAACGTTGCATGTTGTTAGCTAACTATGTTTATTTTAGTTAGCTGGCCATGCATTTACGGATTGAAGATACAACTGAAAAAGCAATAAAAACCTTGTGCTAAGCATCTTTCAATGATGGAGAATTGGGGGCTCGAACCCCTGACCTCAACGCTGCCAGAGGAAATTCAGTTAGGTAACTGAAGTAAATAAGATAAATTAAAATTAATGAAGTCTTGATTTATATGGGTTTGCGGGTCATGGTAAACAATTTAAACTAATCATGTTCAATTAAATAAATTAAGTCTGTGCACAGTTTTGTGCACAGTATGGTGTTATAGAAAGGAAGCTGGTGGTCATTGATAAGTAAGTTAAGTTAATGCTTAACTTACTTTTTTGATGTAGATAAAAACCCTTCCTTCATTGAGAGTGGTTAGTTGAACCAAGAAAATCACCTTAAAGTAAAAATATAAAAGGTAGAGTGAAATTACAAGAGGGATAATAAAAGATTAAATTAAACATTTAATGTCATTTGTTGGATAGGAGAAAGTAATTATAGTGGTGGCAGGGGCGTTCATTCTAAGAAAATGAATAATTTTACAACAACGTTTTGATAACGAAAGTTGGAGGTTGCCAGGTGGTTTTTGACGTACCTTTTCTAATTCATTGGATTTATTTCTGCTAATTATAAGAATTTAGCCCCAGTCTTATTTAACCTCGGTGAAAAACCATTTACATTTTATAAATTATCCGTTAAAATAGGTTAATCAATTTCCGACTAAACTTATAAGAAAAGGAGTGTTTAGTTTGACGCAATTGGATGTTAACAACAATGCTACTAAACCATCTATAAATTTGAAGCTGTCACCAACAACAGTAGTGACAAAGCTTAATCCTGTACAAAAGCCGCTTGTAGCGCTTGGGGTTCTTGCTGCTCTTATTCTTTTAATTGCTATTTTAACAAATGCAAATGGAACCCAAGGAGTGCTGTTCATAATTGGCCTTGCCCTCGGAGCCACCCTGCTGCATGCTCGCTTCGGCTTTACCTCTGCTTTCAGGAGGTTTGCATCCGTAGGGAACGGACAGGGATTTCAGGCTCACATGCTGATGCTTGCGGTGGCCTCTGCCCTGTTTGCAATCATTTTAAGCACCGGCTTTAGTTTTACTGGTATCGAACCCAAAGGTTACGTATCACCAGTAGGAGTTAGTGTCCTCGTTGGTGCATTCATGTTTGGAATAGGGATGCAGCTTGGTAACGGCTGTGCTTCAGGAACACTTTATTCGCTTGGAGGAGGTTCCTCTTCCATGATCCTCACCCTGCTTTCCTTCGTGGGAGGGTCGACTCTGGGTGCTTATCATTTCTCATTCTGGATGGAGGAAACACCAACACTTCCGCCTATCTCTCTAGCGACCTCAACTGGTCTTGGATACGGCGGGGCACTGGTAGTCCAACTTGTTCTATTTGCCTTGATTTACTGGGCTACACTGCAATTTGCTAAAAGGCGGAACGCACCAGCAATGAAGGCACTTCCGACCACGACTGGTTGGAAAAAGATATTGCGGGGTTCATGGCCATTATTTGCAGCTGCCATCGTACTGGCAGTGCTGAATGCGCTGACTCTTACAGTACGCGGAACTCCATGGGGCATTACCTCTGCTTTTGCTCTTTGGGGAGGGAAAGCCTTGATGGCCATAGGAGTAGACGTTACATCATGGGGATATTTCTCAACAGGCGCCAATATTGAGGCGCTGAATAATACAGTGTTGGCTGATTCCACCAGTGTTATGAATTTTGGAATCATTCTTGGTGCCTTTATCTCAGCAGCTTCACAAGGCAATTTCAAGCCTGGAAAAATTAAGCCTGGGGTAGCAGGAGCTTCTGTTATTGGCGGACTCTTGATGGGCTACGGCTCTAGGTTGGCCTTCGGTTGCAACATTGGCGCTTACTTTGGCGGAATTGCAAGCTTTAGTCTTCATGGCTGGGTTTGGGCTATCATGGCCATGCTTGGAACTATGGTCGCCCTGTTCATCCGCCCACTGTTCGGGCTGAAAAATCCTAAACCAACCGATTCAGTTTGTTAATCATTATTGAAGGTGCCTTTCGTTTTTCCGAAAGGCACCTTTTTGTATGAAACGGTTGAATTTTGAACCGAATTCGAATGACATTGCTTCTTTTTCGATTAGGTAGATCTGAAAACCCAGGAGAGTTAAAAATTTAAATACAGAATCGGTTCTTAAAGAAAACCAGTTAAACAATATTTATCATTATTTGAAAAAACATCAGCATGAGGATGGGCAAATAATTACCCTTTACGATCAAATGCCTTTACACCTGACGCAAAATGAAATTAATGAGTTGATTTGTGATTTGGAGAGAGTAATGTCCATGTACCATCAATGACGGATGGGCTGATAGTGGTGTGAATAAAAAAGAGGCAGATCCAAATGGACCTGCTTCATTTAGATTAAGGATTGGTTGTCCAAAGCCCGGCAGTTTTAACAAATACCCTTGGATTTAATTTTAAGCAGGCTACGATTAGTTCAGCAAGGTCTTCTGGCTGCATAACATGATCTTCATTACCGCTGACAAGGTTAGTATCAATTGCCAGGTCTGTTACAACCGTACTTGGTGTTAAAGCTGTTACACGGATGTTGTGCTTCCTTACTTCGAGCATGAGTGATTCTGTTAGTCCTAAAACAGCGAATTTAGAAGCGCTGTAAGCACTTGTTACAGGAGCACCTTTTTGTCCGGCAGAGGAAGAGATATTGATAATATCACCTGTTTTTCTTTCAATCATGACGGGAAGAACAGCTCTTGTTGCATTATAAACGCCCATTAAATTCACTTGGATGATTTTCTCCCATTCTTCAGGAGTTAAATCAAGGAAACCACCAAACTTGGCAACTCCAGCATTGTTAATGAGGATATCAATTGGTCCGTGATCAGCTTTAATGTGTTCCACTGCATTAATAACTGATTCGAGATTGGAGACATCTCCTGTTGCTATTGAAACTTTCACACCAAATTGTGCTAGTTCAGCCGCAACCTTTTCAAGGTTAGACATATTCAAGCCAAGCAATCCTAAATTAACCCCTTCTTTTGCTAAGGCGATAGCTGTAGCACGTCCTATACCTCTGCCTGCACCAGTAATTAAAGCCGTTTTGCCATTTAATGAATTCATTTTTTCACTCCTATGAACAAGGTTTTTTCACAAAATTAAATAGAAAGACCGCAATCTTGCATGGAACAGTTTGCGGTCTCTCATAGACAATCAACGTTTTATTCTAAATTGGCGTGTTTGCCATACATCTTATTCGTATCCAAGCCCTTTTTCTCCATGAACCTCAGAATGACAGCATCGCAGAATAGTAAAAGAGTTTGCTCGAATAATGAGCCCATAGGCTGAATGGTTTTATAATCACCTTCCGATTGATCCTTGGGTGAACCAGGTAACTTAATCTTTATATCCGCTATTTTTCCGATTGTAGATTCGGGGAAAATCGTTACAGCGGCAATCGTTCCACCTATACTTTTTGCTTTCTCTGACATGGAAACAAGGCTTTTCGTTTCTCCTGAACCTGAAGCGATGATCAAGATGTCACCTTCCTCAAAGTTAGGGGTCACTGTTTCGCCTGGTACATAAGCATCTATGCCCATATGCATCATTCGCATCGCAAAGGACTTGGCCATAAATCCAGATCTACCTGCGCCAGCTACAAACACTTTTTTTGCCTCAAGAATCCCATTGACTAATTTCTCAGCTTCTTCATCCGAAATGTGGTCAGTTGTTCTGATTAACTCTTTTAAGATCTTAGCTAAATATTGTGTCGTATGCATGCTCGAACTTACCCTTGTTTGATCATTTCTTGCATTGTTGCTGCAGCAGCTTTTTTATCAGCTTGACCTGTAATACCGCCGCCAACAATGACAAGGTCTGGATTTACTTTAATAACTTCTGGAAGTGTTTCTAATTTAATGCCGCCTGCGATTGCAGTTTTTGCATTTTTTACAACACTTTTAATGGTTTGCAGATCTTCAAAAGAGTTTTTACCTACTGCTTGAAGATCGTAGCCAGTGTGGACACAAATATAGTCTACACCCATTGCATCGACTTCTTTAGCTCGAGCAGCCAGATCTTTAACAGCGATCATATCAACAAGGATTTTTTTGCCTTGTTTTTTCGCTTCTTCTACAGCACCTTGAATAGACATATCTTCGGCTGTGCCTAGAATCGTAATAATATCAGCACCTGCTTCAGAGGCTTTCATCACTTCATAACCAGCAGCGTCCATGATTTTCAGGTCTGCTAAAACCTTTAAATTAGGGAATGCTTCTTTTACTGCCTTTACTGCATGTAGACCCTCGTTGATTACGACTGGAGTACCGATTTCAACGATATCGATATATTCCTCCACTTCTTTAACAAGCTCAATTGCTTCTGGAATATTGACTAAATCTAAAGCTAATTGTAATTCCATCTATATTCACTCCTATTAATTTTTTTCGGATTTTTCGTACAGTCTCCAAAATAAAATAGATCCTTTTCAGTAATATTATCCTTTTGGAGTATTATCTGTACCAGCAGTCGGGATCGATGATGTTCCCAATCGCTGAACAATTGCAAGTATACAACCTAAAATATTTTAGTGGAAGTACGCACTTTTATTTTACATAGTGCTAAAAAGTATACTATAAGGTATAATAACCATAGAGGTGAGTGAAATGTCACGAATGCAAGATAAGATCTTTAACTGTGAAAAGGAATTGACACTATCAGTTATCGGTGGTAAGTGGAAAATGCTTATATTATGGCATCTAGGGAAAGAAGGAACCAAGCGATTTGGTGAATTGAAGGCTCTCATGCCAGGGATCACGCAAAGGATGCTTGTGAACCAATTGCGTGAACTGGAAGAAGACTTGATAGTAGAGCGGAAAGTTTACCCGGTTGTTCCTCCAAAAGTGGAATACTCCCTCACTGAACAGGGGAGAAGCTTGATGCCGATTCTTGATGCTATGTATAAATGGGGTAAAAACTATATGGAGACTGTAGGGGTAAATCCTAAGAAAGAGTCAATTAATTAAAACTTGACTATATAAACCGGGACAAATAGCACGACAATATTAGAAAGGGGCAATGTGATATAGCATTGCCCTTTTTTCTTTGTTGGCCTTGTAAAAGGCCAACAAAGTCTATTTATTAAATTGTAATTGCAAAGGGTAATGACATACCTTTATTACCCTTTGACTAGTTGTTAATTTATATTTTCTTTTTCAAGCATATCCTTAACTACATACTCGATGGTTACATTTCCTAAGACCTTTTCCATCGCTAATTGTGCGGCAGACAATATAGGAATGATCGTATTTTGAATGTTTCTTCCTACAGGACATTTAGGATTTGGACTTTCATGAACATTAAACAACTCATTATCCTGTACGACATTAACTGCCTTATATACATCTAACAGAGTAATGTCAGATAAATTCCTTGCAAGCTTAGTTCCTGGAATACCAGGATGTACCTCTACTAACCCTGCTTTCTTTAGCATTCCAATAATTTTCCTGATAAGTGCTGGATTTGTGTTTACACTTTCTGCTAAATATTCAGATGAACTTACACCGTCTTTATTAAACTCTATAAGAGATAATATATGAACGCCTACAGCAAATCGGCTGCTAATGGACATTTATTCATCACCTTTCTTGCATTTTCATAAGGATAAATCTTTTCTTGTAATAAAAGTGGTTACACCCTTTATATTATACCTTAAAAAAATATCATTTATAGTTATTGACAAAATCTTAAGTTGTAATTATTATGGTTACATGTAATTGAATTGGTTACAGTTAATTAAATTGCATGTAACTGAAGGATGGAACGATAAACATATAATTGGGAGGAATGGAAGATGAAATTGTTAGTAACTGGAGCTACAGGGAAATTGGGCACCAAAATTGTTGATGCATTGTTGAAAACTGTTCCAGCAAATCAACTTGCTGTTAGTGTTCGTAATCCGGAGAAGGCAGAAGGAATAAAAACTCGAGGAGTAGAAGTTCGCCAGGGAGATTTTGACCGTCCAGAAACTTTAGATACAGCTTTTAAAGGAATCAATCGCTTATTGATTATTTCTGCGGATGGAGACAATGAAACAAGAATTCGTCAGCACACAAATGCGGTTGCTGCAGCAGAGCGTGCCGGTGTTAAATTTATTGTATATACTAGCATTGTAAACGCACAGGAAAGTAAAAACATGCTTGCTCCAACACATAAGGCAACAGAAGAAGCTATTTTGAAAACAGGAATTCCTTATTCTATCTTGCGTAACAATTGGTACTTGGAGAATGAAAGTTCAAGCATTCAAGGTGTACTGACAGGAGCCCCATGGGTGACTTCTGCAGGAACTGGAAAAGTTGGCTGGGCACTGCAACAGGATTTTGCAGAGGCTGCAGCGGCAGTATTAGCTGGTAACGGACACGAAAACACTATCTATGAGCTCTCTGGCAAGTTATTGACACAGGAAGAGTTTGCATCTGCACTTGGCGCTGTATTGGGTAAGGAAGTACCAGTACAACAGGTTGATGATGCTTCCTATGCTGAGATATTGAAGGGTACTGGCGTTCCAGAATTCCTCATTCCATTTCTAGTTGGTATCCAGAAAGATATTCGAGAGGGCACACTTGAAATCGAGAGCAGCGATTTGGAAAAATTACTTGGGCGTCCGGCTACACCACTTAGCGAAGGGTTATCCCAAATCGTTAAAAGTATCAAATAAAGTGTATTTTGAGATTTTAATTTTTAACCTGCCATCAAAATGCCTTTTAATAAACAAAGAAACAACACATTGCAAAAATTGAGTAACCGGTTCGGTTTTCGAGTATTTAGCACACAAAGAAGCATTCCAATTCGCAACTGAATTGGGCTGCTTCTTTGTGTTAATAAAAAGTCACTGATTCTTATTAATGCGAGTAACTGAGAAATTTTGAATAGGAATGGTTAAATTAGGCGACCAACCTTTTAATGATTAAAAGTAGGTAATGATAAATCATGAAAGTGACTAAACAAAAATTGGCTTTCTAAATGGCCGTGGTACAATTTCAAGGCATTTATTGCTTTTTTTCAATTGGCGTTATCTTACATATTTCATAAAGAATATAAGCATTGAATAATCGGGACAAGAGCTGGTCCATGCTTCTAGTTAGTTGTTGAATTCAAAAGTATGGTAAACTAAATTATCTTTAAAAATGTATATAAGGTGATTGATTTAATTGGAATTGAAACAATTGAATTGTTTTATCGAAGTTACACGTACTGGAAATTTTACTTCTGCAGCACAAAATCTGTTCATTACCCAGCCTGCCCTCAGTAGAATCATCAAATCACTGGAGGATGAACTTGGTACACCCCTATTCATTCGTACAAGAAAAAAGATGATAGAAACAGATGCAGGTCGTATACTAAAAAAACATGCATTAATAATTGAAAAACAGTTGAATTTATTGAATTCAGAACTTGATAATATGCTCATGTTAAAAAAGAAAAATGTCCGTATCGGACTCCCTACGATTACCAATTCGATTTTTTTTTCACAACTTATTGCCTCGTTCCATCAAGAATATCCAGAGATAACATTTCAATTGGAGGAGGATGGATCTAAGCGGATTGAGGAGAAGATTGTCAATGATTTACTTGATTTTGGGGTAGTCGTTCTTTCTGAAGAAAATGAAACTTTAGACAGGTATTTGTTTGTGAAAGAGAAATTAAAACTAGTTGTACCCTCATCTCATCGTCTTGCCGAGAAACAGGAAGTACCATTGCATGAGCTTCAAAATGAAAGCTTTATTATGTTCAACCAGGAGTTCCAGTTAAGAAATCTTATCATCTCTGCTTGCAGAGAAGTTGGATTTCAACCAATCATTATTTCGGAAACATCACAATTGGAATTTATTCAGGAACTGGTTGCTAATGATATAGGCATAACGTTACTTCCTGAGAGTACATGTTTGGAACTGAAAAATGATTATAAAGCAATAAATGTAACCAATCCGGAAATTGAATGGAATCTAGCGTTAATCTGGAAAAAGGATTCTAACTTATCCCAGGTTTTCGATGAATTTATCCGATTTGCAAAAGTAAAGCTATCGACAGCTGATCGATATCATGATTTATAAATTGAGTCCATTATTTTAACGCTTCTCCAGGTTTGGGGAGGCTTTTTTGTTGTCTAGAAAATTATAAAATAGTTTCGTTGTGGATATTTATATGGGTTTTCATAGTCCGGATCCAGCACCTAGCCAGTTTTTTATCACCGATTTCGCTTCTTAGGGTATCTTGCGAGAAGCGTTAGCTTTGAGCAGCTCGAGTCGCTTGCGCTTTTTGTTCTTGCACATATCAAGAAGCGCTTCCATACGATTTTGTTATGAATACCATATGCTATCGGCATTGTATCTTTCAACTGTGGTCATATTATAATTGTCTTGTAAAACTTTAATGCAGAAGTTGCTAACGCTTCAAGCATTTTATATAGGGTGTGATCATAATTGGAAGCAAAAAAGGTTAAAGAAACGCGTGTTGTTCAAACCGACCAAGTACTCATTAACGATTTGAACAATTATCATACATTGTTTGGTGGAGTTCTAATGAAGAAGATGGATGCTTGTTCAGTGCTTTCCGCTCGTAGGCATTCAAGGGTAAAGGAATGTGTTACGGCATCTACAGACTCCGTAAATTTCCTTGAACCAATCCGAGTAAGTGATTCGGTCTGTATTGAATCATTTGTCAGCTATACCGGAAAAAGGTCGATGGAGATTTTCTGTAAAGTGATTGCTGAAGACCTTGAAACTGGAAATCGAAGAATTGCAGCTACAGCTTTTTTGACCTTTGTTCCACTGGATGAAAATAAAAGACCTATAGAAGTGCCAGCCGTCATTCCAGAAACAGAGGAAGAAAAATTTCTTTATGAAACCGGAAAAGAACGTGAAAAAATTCGTAAACTAAAAAGAGAACAAAATAAAGAACTCGTGTCCAAACTTACATTAAATAAACCATGGGATTAATATAAATCAAAGGGGAGAAATGATATGGTAATCGCATCAAGTTACAACGAATTGAAAACTGCACTAACAGCTATCGAAAATTTATATACAAAAAAACCATCTATCTATCAAAAATTCATTAGAATCATTAAACTGACTCGTCAATTTCAATATGGTTATCAATATATGGGCTCTTTATTAATGGATGAAGATCCAAGTGAATTTCATCCAAAGTCTCAAGATGAATATGTATTATCTGTCTATCATGGGGAAATTGAAAAAATTAAATCAGACGATAAATTCTCTGATTTAAAACAGTTACTAAAAGCGTATAAGCAGGTTAGCTATGCTAATATTAGCAAATTGGCATTAGGGGAAAGCCCAGGAGTATTAGTTGGTCCAACTGTAGTCCGTTAATAATAATGATTGCTTATATAGATCTAGAGGCAGTAGAGTCATCCAAATAGGGTGGATCGTTTTCATTCGATTCATCCTATTTTCTTTTTAAAGAAAATGAAAAGGAATCGCCGGGGATTTATGGACGGTTCTCTTGTCCCATTCGGGAGTCGAAAAAAAAGCTGAATGAAGCTTATAACTGCTAGATTAACCAAGGGAAGCTAAATGAGGCTTCCCCTTAAATTTATCATTTTCCGACATGCAGGTGGGATTTTTTATATAATTGATAACCAGGAAACAGGAATTTTTCGGGACACAAGAACCGTCCCCATGTCCTGATTTTTTAGTACGTCAAAGGCTGGAATTCTTCTTTCAGCAGCCCCATCATAATGGGTGTCCATGATTATCAGGAATAGGTGATTTTTTGAGACTGGATGACCTCCCCCGTGTTTTTGTGGGATTGCCGGGAGATGCTATAGGCAAAATAGTTGTTGAGGCAAGGGGTGGTTGGAATGAAGGTGTTATCGATGATTCAGCCTTGGGCGAGTCTGTTCGTCTTGCGTGAGGCTCAATATGAAACGAGGTCATGGAGTACGAAGTATCGTGGCCCTCTTGCAATCCATACGAGTAAGAAAGTCGATAAGGCAGTCTGCAGCCATGTGGCGGTCAAGTCGCTGCTTTTAAAGCATGGGTACAAGGCCGATGAGCTTCCAACTGGCATGATCATTGCCACCTGCCAGCTTGAGAATTGTCTGAGTGTGGTGGAAAATAATGAGACATGGGCCGTGTTGGAGGATGGAAGAATCGTATCAGGCAATGACTTTTTCCTCGGTGATTATAAAGTGGGAGGGTATGTCTGGGAAGTCAGGAATATGAAGACGCTGGACAGCTTCATTCCTGCTAAAGGAATGCTTGGGTTATGGGAGCATGATTTATAGAGTGCCTGATCATCGGGGAACTGGCACTTTTTTGTTTTACTACCTTCATCAGAGCATGGGAAAGTACGCTAAGCCACCAGTACTTTGTTCTCTATTTCATGGAAATATCTGCTTTAAATGCTTTCCGTGGTTGATTTAAACTAATTTCATTATCCAAGTTGAAAGATATGAAGTGATAAAATGAAACTTAAAATACAAGTTCCCTTTTTTATTGTTGGGCTTATCCTTTTTAGTTACGGTATTTCTGTGGCAATCAAGGTTAAGTACTTACGGGTCCACCCGTGGGATGTATTGATATTGCACTTTATGCTGCCTGCATGGAGTGTAGTTAAAGAATTTGGTGAATAGAAGTTAATAAATGTTTTATCTGTGTCTGATTTATTTAAGTTGTCTAATACATCAGTATAATAGTGGCTATAAAAATGCTACCCAATTTCCATCGTGCGTGGGCAGGGTCAAGGAAACTAATCAATGTCCTGCAGGTGCACCTAGAGCGGCGGCGAGGAGGCTCAGCCCAGCCCCTCGGAAAGTGAAGCGCCTGGAAACGGAAATAAACGGCCCATTTTTACTTGGCCAAAAAATAAAAGGGTGCCCAAAAGATTATACTTTTGGACACTCTCTTTTTGTAAGTGGAGAATAGGGGGCTCGAACCCCTGACCTCAACGCTGCCAGAGGAAATCCATTAGTAAAACAGAGTTAAATAAGTTAAATTAAAATCAAATAAATCTTGATTTATAAGGATTTGTGGACTATGGTAAACAATCTAAGTCAATCTAGTTCAATTAAATAAAATAAGTCTGTGCACTGTTTTGTGCACTATTAAAAAAGCGTGTGGTCAAAAAATGGTCAGTTAAGATAATACTTAACTGGCTTTTTTAATGAAGGAGGCGAAATCTATACTTTCTTTTAACTATAAAATGGTCCAGTAAGGGTTATCGTTTTAGTTGGGTTTGAAATTTTTTATTGGAGGGATATAATCTCATATATACTACACGGAGGTTTCCAGATGAATAATGAAAGCTTAGGTACTCAGTTAAGATCAGAACGACTTAAAAGGAATATGTCTCAAGAGCAGGTTTGCGAAGAACTCAATGTGACAACCAGGACTCTAGGCAACATAGAAAATGACAAAGGAAATCACCGAGAATCTACTTTTAAAAAATTAACAGATTTCTATGGCATAGATCCTGAAAAATTAAAATAACTCTCCCGTATTGTTGGCTATAATTTTGACTTGTTTAAAGTAAATCGTTTTTATTCCGATATACACTATAGCCACAACCAAGGAGATGGATAGATTGAGTTTAGAATCACTTACAGCAAAGATTAACAAAAACGTAGAAGAAATGGAACTTGCTACCGCGAGGGTTTATATTGAAGAAAACATTTCAATCTTAAATGAGTATAAAAATATGTTAAATAAAAATGCAAGGGAGTTATTGGATTTCATCTTGCAAATGCAGGCTCATGATGGACAGCCGTTGACAAGGAAGGATATGGCTATCCTTAATGCAATTAATACATACGCAAATAAGTTCGACGTTAGAGGAATAAAAATGATTGTAAAGGATCATCCCAACTTACTGCTTAGAAAAGATACACCAGCTTATCTTAATGCAGATGCAAAAATTATCTTAGAAGGCATGAAAGCAATCTAAGAAAGTCAATAAACCGTTAAAAGCCCATCTCGTTTGAGGAGGGCTATTTCTATTTAACAAAACGAGCTAATAGTTTGTGAAAATTCTCAATTAAAATTCAAAAAATCTTTATATCTTCTGAATATGAAAGTTTTTTCGCTCTTACGAAATGTTACCCCTTTGTCTACAAATGCTGGAACCTGCTTTTCTGCTTAGAAATATTGAGTACATTCCGGTTTAAGTTGTAATTATTCAGTAAAGGACACGCCATAAATAAAAGGTAGTGTATGATTCCCAGTTATTCAATGGAACAGAAACTTCTACGGTTTTATCTTTCGTTGGCTTTTGGTTCATGCTGATACAATTGGCCGAAATATGAATGGATGATATTCAACAACACCGGGTTTAGTGATCCAAGAAGGATTAACCACCCTTTTTGTTGAAATCCTTATTAAGCAAACGGGGCAGCATTACAGAATATAGTGTAAGGATTTTTTGAGGATTAGTAGAATATTTCATTTAGGATTAGCAATCCATAAGAAATGGCCTAACCTGAAATGTCCTATAATATAGTTTATATAGATATCCCTCATAAACAAAGGAGAACTGAAAATGAGAAAACTCGTTTTATTTCTGCACGCATCGCTTGACGGTTTTGTAGAAGGGCCGAACGGTGAAATGGACATTGGCTGGGTTTCCTACGATGCTGATTTGGAGAAACACGCTAAAGAAATTCTTAGTACTGCCGACACCGTCATTTGGGGCCGTGGGACTTATCAGATGATGCACAGTTACTGGCCATCAGTGCCTTCGAACCCATCAGCTTCGCAGCATGAAAGGAATCACGCAGAGTGGATCGAAAAGACAGCCAAAATCGTTTTTTCCACGACGCTGGAGAAAGTCGAATGGAACAATTCCAGACTGGTGAAAGAGAATGTCGAGGAAGAGATCAAGAACCTCAAACAGCAGCCAGGCAAGGATATGGTCATCCTCGGCAGTCCTAGGTTCGCACACTACCTTATGCAGCTTGATTTAATAGATGAGTTTAAAATTACGGTTTCTCCCGTCCTGATTGGCAGCGGGTTGCCGTTATTCCAAGGTCTAAAGGAGAAAATCAATCTTAAACATATCGAAAACAAGACATTTGATTCTGGAGCCATTGGTCTCATTTACCAGAAGATAAAATGACCCTTTCACTCAAAGTAGATTACTCTAACGGGAACGATAGCTCAATAAACCGCCTTTTATCAAGGCGGTTTTCTTATCGTCAAAAAACAACATTTTTATATAGATTAGTCGAATTTATGGGTTCTATTTCATTTTCAAATTTCGGTTAAGCTACTAGTTTATCCAGAAGGGATTTACGTTAGAACCTTATTAAACAGAAGGATTCGATGTTTCAGGGAGGACTTCAGCCCCTTCTTGAATTCAGTATTGGACAAACGGAAGTTATGGAAGTGTGGTACTTGTTACCATGGACTATAGTTCGAAATATACTTTATGTTTTAGGCTCTTCTTGCTATACTAATACTACACCTGTAAAAGTTGGGGGTTTATCATGAAGGAAATTCCACAAATATCAGAAGCAGAATATGAAGTGATGAAGGTTATATGGAAATATGAGCCCATTTCTACTCCTAAGGTAGTGGAGAAATTTTCGAATAAGAGCGATTGGAAGCCAAATACCATTCACACGATGCTGGCACGCCTCGTTAAGAAAAAGGCTTTGCATGCAACAAAAGATGGCCGAGTGTTTATATATACATCACTGGTTGAAAAACACCAATATGTTGAGCAAAAAAGTAAATCCTTCCTGCAACAGTTTTTTGGCGGTACTTTAAATTCAATGATACTAAATTTTATTGAAAATGATCAATTATCAAAAGAGGAAATATCCGAATTAAAGGATATATTGTCTATGAGGGATAAGAAAGAAGGGGAAAAATAATGGATACCCTGCTACTGCGGCTTTTAGTAAGTGCAATCGTGGTATCACTCCTTATTTTCATTATTTTATTAATCAAAAAGCTATTAAACAATCATATGACTGTGAAAGCACATTATCATATCTGGTTTTTTCTATGCATTCCAATCCTTGCTGCTTTTTTACCTTGGAATTATTTTCGTTTTGAAGCAGGAATTCGCTATTTAAAAAGCTTTCTTTTTCTTCACAGAGAAGCGCCATTGAGCATTGAAAGAATTAATGAAGTGGATGCCTCTCCGGCGCCAAACAGCAATATAATACATGATTTCACGTTATCGGTAAACAAGGAGGCGCCCGAATTTGTCTACCAGACAATTTTTACAGTCTGGGTGATTGGAGTGGTTCTTTTCATTGGGGCTGCTGTATATTCAAAATATCAAATCAATCAAATCAAAAAGTCGGCTGTGGCTGTTCATAACCAAAAGCTAAATAAACTATTAGAAGAATGTAAAGAGATAGTTGGGGTGAAAAGAAACATAAAGTTGCGGGAGACCGCTCTAATTTCCTCACCAATCACGTTCGGGATTTTTCAAGCCTTTATTTTTTTACCAAGCAAAACGACAGAAACTTTTTCGTTAAATGAATTAAAACACGTGTTTTTGCACGAACTGTACCATCAAAAAAGCAAAGATCTATTCGTGAATTATGTCATGTGGCTATTCCATATTATATATTGGTTTAACCCAGTAATCTGGTATGCTTTAAAAAGGATTCGAATGGATCGGGAATTGGCCTGTGATGCATCCGTTTTAAACCTCTTGGATGAGAGCGGATATATTGAATATGGGTATACCATCATTCGCTTTGCAGATAAAAAACATAATCGGCCCCTTGATCAGTTTGCTCCAGGGATAGGCGGGACAAAAAAAGAAATCAAACAAAGAATCCAGTGCATTGCAAGCTACTCTGGAGATTCTCTTTTATTGAAATGGAAAAGTAAGGCCATCAGTGCTGTTATAGGAATGATTGTGCTATTTCTTGCTCCAATCACCACCGTGATTGCCAGCACGGATGATGTGTATCATTTTACCGGTAAGAATGTAGTCAATGAAGATCTAAGCTCTTATTTTAAGGGTTATAAGGGCAGCTTTGTTTTATATAATCCCTCTAAAAACCAATATCAAATATATAATAGGGAGTTAAGTGAACAAAGGATTTCTCCTAATAGTACCTATAAAATATATTCTGCCTTATTTGCAATCGAATCCAATGTGATCTCTCAAAATAACAATTCTAAGGTTTGGGATGGAAAAATTTATCCCTTCCCGGAATGGAATCAAAATCAAAACTTAGCGACTGCCTTAAGTCATTCCGTAAATTGGTATTTCCAGAAAACCGATCGAGAGGTAGGGAGAAAGCAGCTGCAAAATTATTTTCATAAGATAAAATACGGGAATGAGGATCTTTCAGGGGATTTGGATCGTTACTGGATGGAATCTTCACTAAAAATATCTCCCATTGAACAAGCACAGTTATTATATCAATTTGAAGAAAATCAATGGGGTTTTAATGTAGAAAATATCAATGCAGTAAAAAAGGCTATTTTAATAGATGCTCAAAAGAATGGGAAGTTGTATGGCAAGACGGGAACCGGCAGGATTAATGGAAAAGATGTAAATGGCTGGTTTATTGGATTTGTCGAAAAAGGTGATGAGCGTTATTATTTTGCCGTCAATATTCAAAATAAAAATGGGCAGGCTCAAGGAAGTAAGGCAGCGGAGATTGCCAGGCAGATCCTGCATGATGAAAAGATCTATTAATCATTAACCCCAGAAAGGATTACCTTCCTTTTTGGGATTTTTTAATACTTAATACTACAATTGTGGTATTTGAAGTTGTTCACAAACTTTCCAGTTAGAAAGGGCTAGTTTGTTTTTAAGCAGAAAAGTTATGCAGGAAGAGTTAATGAGTGCAATCTAAAATCAAATCTAAAGCGGGTCCAACAAGGCTTTCGGCTGGTTACCCATGCTTCCAAAGGAACTGCGAAAGGATATTACAAAGGCGATCACTACAATTCCGCAGGTGAAACTGGGACCTCGGAACCCTATAAAAATGGGGTGAAGACTTGGAATCTTTCTTTTGCTAATTATGCTCAGCCGCACAGTGCAGCTAATATCATCAGCCAGCCGTTTTTAGGGTATATTTTGACCTTAATGGAATATCACGGCAAACTCCAAAAGGAGATTGACAGCTATTTATTACGAGTGTAGTATTTGATGTGTAATATAAATACTACATATGTAGTATATGCATTGCACAAGTAATCAATTTTGGAGAAAGGAGGAAAATCTACTCCTTCATTTAGGAGCAGCATCAGGTTATGAAAAAGAGATATTAAACATAGTCAATATAATTGCAAACGGAAAGAATTTTCCATGCAAACATAGTTAAATTGAATTCGAACCGTAATACACGATTTTTAGAATCAGCTGGTTAACAGCCGATTGGTGTTGATAAAAATATAGAAAGAGGTTAGTATCTCGATGAAAAAACATAATATTTTCAGAATGCATCATTTAATAGTTGCCCTGCTTGTGCTAGTGGTTGCCATTGTACCCCTCGCAGGGTGGTCGATGACCACCGATAATCTTTCCGAAAAGCATGGAAAGGCAGTGGAGAAAACACCAACACCACAACTACACCGTAAGTTTGCTGAACTCGAGAACAAATATGATGCCCGGCTTGGAGTCTACGCCATCGATACAGGTACAAATCGGAAAGTCTCTTATCGACCTCAAGAGCGGTTCGCATACGCATCTACTTACAAAGCTCTAGCAGCAGGTGCATTGCTGCATCAATACTCAATTGATCAACTTGACGAGTTAGTCACATACGATAGCGAAGATATCGTTTCGTACTCACCTGTTACACAACTTCACATTGATACCGGGATGACTCTTCGGGAAGTTGCTGAGGCTGCTGTGCGATATAGCGACAACACCGCTGGGAACCTTTTATTAGAGAAACTGGGAGGACCTAAAGGATTTGAATCAGCATTAAGGAAGATTGGCGATAATATTACCCAAGTTGATCGCTACGAGACGGAATTGAACTCAGCTGTTCCTGGAGATGCACGTGACACAAGCACAGCAAAAGCACTTGCTACCAGCCTCCAGGCTTTCGCAGCCAGCGATTTGCTCCCAACAGAAAAACGTACTATCCTGACAGATTGGATGCGGGGTAACGCCACCGGGGATGCATTAATTCGTGCTGGTGCACCAACTGGCTGGGAAGTTGCTGACAAGAGCGGGGCAGGAAGCTACGGAACGCGGAATGACATTGCAGTTGTTTGGCCGCCGAATAGAGCTCCCATCGTTATTGCAGTTCTATCCAGCCGCGAAACACAGAATGCGACCTATGACAATGCGCTTATCGCTGAAGCTGCCAAAGTCGCACTTAACTCTTTGAAGTGAACGGATATATAAATTTACCTATCACAATTCTCAATTACATCATTGCCTAGGCTTAACAGTCATCCTGTGCAATGAATAGTAAGCTTAGCATGTAAAGACTTATATTTTTTCTATAGGGAAAAATCAACCATCTAGGTCTCCCGAATGGGAGGCCATTTATTTATACAGCATTAACAAGACTCTTTAATGGAGGACCAAATGTATAGTAAAGGAGAGCTATAGAATGAATAGTAGAGTCGAAAGAAAAAAGGGGAAAATCAATCCTTATTACCTCTTAATATTCCTCATTTTAGCTGGGATTGGGGGATTTAGTTTATTCCAAATCATGGACAAAAAAGGTCACAATGAAGTTCAGGAAGTAGCTAATACTTTTATTCAACTATTAGAAGGCAAAGAATATGAAAAATTAGGGGATGTACTTGAAAAACAATCCTACACTTCTTTGGATTATACTTTGGAAGAAGTCATAGATAAATATGATCGTATATTTAACGGAATCAATATTACAAATATACATGCTTCCAAAATTGAATTAGAGAAAGTCAAAAACCACGGGTATGAGTTATCTTATAAATTAAGCTTTACAACTCCTTTAGGGACAGTAGAGAATTTGAACTATCATACAAAAATAGAAAAAACAGAGGATCATTATAGGGTGAAGTGGGGTCCGCACTTGATATTTCCTGGAATGGAAGGAAAAGATAAAGTGGTTTTTAACTCTATAGAAGCAGAACGTGGAGAGATCAAAGATCATATAGGGAACGGATTGGCGGTAAACGAAGAGTTTAAATGGGCAGGGGTAGTACCGAAAGAATTAAATCAAGGCAATGACAAAGACGATACACTACAAAGGATTAGCCAACAGTTCGGTATGCCCATAGAGGAAATTCACCAAAAACTAAATCAAAGCTGGGTAAAGGAGGACCTATTTGTTCCCTTAAAAATTATTGAAGGAGATAAAGCAGAAGTCATACCTGGAGTGGCCTATCAAAATACAAAACTTCGTTATTACCCGCTTAAGGAAGCTGCCGCTCATTTAATTGGTTACATTGGAAAAGTGACAAAGGAAGATTTGGATAGACATCCAACTTTAGCAGAAGGAGAGATGATTGGAAGAGCTGGATTAGAAAAGGCCTTTAATCAACAATTGCGCGGGAAAGATGGAGGAGAAATCCTGATTGTAGATGAACAGGGGAATAAAAAGCAAGAAATTCTAAAGGTAGAAAAGTTGGACGGTAAAGATATTCAGTTGACCATTGATTCTTATATCCAATTGGAGGCCTTTACACATCTAAACGGAAAAGCTGGTTCTACTGTCGTTATGGACCCTAAAGAGGGAGGGCTTTATGCCGTTGTAAGTTCTCCTTCCTATGATCCGAATAAAATGGTTCAAGGTATATCTCAGCAGGAATATAATCAGTATGCAAAGGATGATAAAAAGCCCTTTATTTCAAGATTTGCGGTTGGGTATGCGCCGGGCTCTACCTTTAAAACGATTACCGCTAGCATTGGTCTTGATGCCAAAGTGACCTATCCAGAAAAGCTTCGAAACATAAAGGAGTTAAGCTGGAAAAAGGATGGAACCTGGGGAGGTTATTCCGTCACCCGAGTATCCGATGTACAAAATGTGGATATGAGAAAAGCGTTAATTTATTCCGATAATATTTATTTTGCACAAGAGGTCCTGGAAATAGGAGAAAAAGTGTTTAGAAATGGTTTGAATAAGTTTATTTTTGGGGAGGAATTAGACCTGCCAATCGCCATGAACCCAGCTCAAATCTCTAAGCAAAATACATTTGATTCGGAAATCCTGTTGGCAGATACTGCATACGGACAAGGAGAATTATTGATTACACCCATTCAACAGGCCGTCATGTATTCGGTTTTTCAAAACGAAGGGAACTTGGTTTATCCGAGATTGCTAGATGATAAAAGTGAACCAAAAACCAAATCAGCAATCACCAGTTCAACGGCAATTGAAATGAAAAACAGTTTAACAGCGGTAGTAAGTGACCCAAAAGGAACGGCCCACCTTCTATACAACCCAAAATATAAGCTGGCCGCCAAGACCGGAACTGCCGAGCTTAAAATGAAACAAGGTGAAAAGGGAAATGAAAATAGTTTTTTACTTGCTTTTGAAGCAGAACAGAATTCTTTTCTTCTTCTTTCACTCGTCGAACATTATACACCAGGCAGTTCAGCCACTCAGATGAACCGATCATTTATAGAGGAGCTAAATTCATATTTACAAATGAGATGATTGGTATATGCACTTATCATGCGGGAACTCTTACAATAGTAAAAAGTACTCTTAAAGCTTTTAGTAATGGACCTTCTTGCTAAAAAAATACTACAGATGTAAAAGTAAGAGGGTCATAATGAGAGAGATTCCACAATTATCAGAATCAGAATATGAAGTGATGAATGTTGTATGGATATGAGCCCATCTCGACTCCTGAGGTAATGGAGAAATTATCGAATAAGAGTGATTGGAAGCCAAATACCATTCACACTATGCTAGCGCTTGATTAAAAATGGGCTTTACACGCAAGAAAAGATGGCCGAGGTGGCACAAAAAAAATTACACAAAGAATCCAGTGTATTGCAGGCTTCTCCAGCGATTCTCTACTATTGAAATGGAAAAGCAAGGTTATTTGCACTATTTTTGGAATGCCGTGCCATTGCTTGCTCCAATCACTACCTTTATTGCGAGTTCAGATGATGTGTATCAATTTAGCGCAAAAATGTGGTCTATGAAGATCTAAGCCCTTTTTTTAAGGGATACAAGTAAAGATTGGTTTATATAATTCCTCTAATAAACAATATCAAATTTATAATCGAGAGATGAGTGAACAGAGGATTTCTCCTAATAGCAACTTTTAAATATATTCTGCCTTATTTGCATTGGGAACTAATTTAATTTCCATGTATAACAATGAACAGGTTTGGGATGGACAAATTGATCCCTATTCAGAATGGAATCAAAATTTAGCGACTGTCTTGAGCCGTTCCGTTAATTGGTATTTCAAAAATAACGATCGGGGTAGGGAGAAAGCAGCTGCAAGATTATTTTCACAAAATAAAATACGGGAATGCGGATCTTTCAGGGAATTTGGATAGTTAATGGATAGAATCTTCCTTAAAAATATCACCAATTGATCAAGTCCAAATTAGAAGAAAAAAGGCAGCCGAAATTGCCAAGCAGATCCTGCATCATAAAAAGATTTATAATAATCAACTCCAGAAAGGAATACCTTACCTTTTTAGGACTTTTTTTGACAATAATACTACAAATGTAGTATTTAATTCTTTCCAGAACGAAAGGGCTGATACTTTTTGAAGCAGAAAAGGCAGAAAGAAAATATAGTGAAAAACCTAATCCGATTGAGACTGAATGGTCTCTTTTTCATGGTCTTTGTTCTGTTTTCTGTCCTGATTCTCCGCCTTGGCTTTATCCAAATTATTAAAGGGGAGGCCTATTCGGCTCAAGCAAAGGAGACAGATGTGACAGCAGTCAGCTATTCAGTTCCGCGTGGAAGAATATATGATACGAATAATAAGTTAGTAGTCTACAATATTCCGGAAAAGGCAATTGTCTATACACCGCCGAAATATCCCCAGCCGGGCGAATTGCTTGAACTGGCCAAAAAGTTAACTACCATTCTGGTCATGACTGATAGAGAGATCAATAAAGTAACCGATCGGGATTTGAAAGATATATGGCTGTTGGCACATAACAATGGGACGGATTTAATCACAAAGAAGGAGGAGAAATTATACAAACAGGAAAAGCTGAATGACAAGGATTTATACCAATTAAAATTGAACCGCATTACAGAAAGCGATCTCCAGGCAATGGACAAAAACCTTGCAGCCATCTACCGGAAACTTTCTTCCGCCATCGCTTTAACTCCAACTTTGATCAAAAATGAAAATGTAACAGAGGAAGAAAATGCGAAGGTCAGTGAAAATCTGGAAAAGTTGCCGGGTGTGGATGTCTCGACCGATTGGAAGAGGGGCCGTACCTATGGGGAAACTTTTTGGAATATGCTTGGGGAAGTAACGAGTGCAGATGAAGGCCTTCCGGCTGATAAGGTAGATTACTATACGTCTAAAGGATACGAAATGAATGATCGCGTCGGGAAAAGCTATATCGAAGAACTTTATGATGGAGTGTTGCAAGGCCAAAAGGAAAAAGTGGAAACGGTGACAGATACAAATGGAAATGTGGTGAGTACAGAGACTGTATCAGAAGGGAAGAGCGGCAAGGATATTGTTCTGACCATTGATATTGAGTTCCAAGCTCAAGTGGAAAAAATTATCCAGGAAGAGTTAATCAGTGCAATACAAAAGCCGCATACGGATACGCTTGACACTGCATTTGTTGTGGCGATGGAACCGAAAACTGGCCGCATACTTGCAATGTCAGGAAATGTGTTTGACAGGCAGTCCAGTGAGTTTACTGATTTTACACCGGGAACCTTCACTTATGCATTTGAACAGGGGTCCGTTGTAAAAGGGGCCACCGTATTAACCGGCTACCAAACGGGTATCAGGGATTTTGGGGAAATCGAGCTGGATGAAGTCATGCGATTTAAAGGTTCGCCGGAAACCTTTTCCTCATACATAGTCATGAACAGAATTAATGATTTAGAGGCATTAGAGCGTTCATCAAACGTTTATATGTGGAAAACCGCGATAGAAATTATGGGCGGCAAGTATCTCCCCAATGGCACATTGAATATCAATCCGCAAAAAATTGAAACCATCCGCTATTATTTCAACCAATTTGGTTTGGGCATTCCGACTAAAATTGGTTTTAATAATGAAACGGCAGGAATTAAAGGAACCAATACAAGCACCTACTTTCAAATTGCCATCGGACAACTAGATACCTATACACCCATGCAAGTTGCCCAGTATATTACAACGATTGCCAATGGAGGATACCGGATGAAGCCCCAATTGGTGAAGGAGATTCGTGAACCCAATATGAATGGCGATGAACCGGGCAACCTCATCGATGAAATCGAACCAATGGTGCTGAATCAGGTGGATATGAGTGAGGAGATGCTAAAGCGGGTTCAGCAAGGTTTTTGGCTGGTTACCCATGGTTCCAAAGGAACCGCGAGAGGATATTTTAAAGGCGAACCCTACAATGCCGCAGGTAAAACCGGGACCTCTGAATCCTATAAAAATGGGGTGAAGACGTGGAATCTTTCTTTTGCTGGTTATGCTCCATTCAATAATCCTGAGATAGCTATTGCCGTAATTGTACCCAATGCTTACCGAGATGGTTATGCTCAGCCGCACAGTGCAGCTAATATCATTAGTCAGCGGGTTTTTCGGGCATATTTTGACCTTAAAGAAAAGGACAACTAATGAGTTGACCCCAAAGGTTAGATTTCACTCTAACTTTTGGGGTGCAGTACAAATGTTGAAGTGATAAAAAACTTAAGAGAACAAGGTTATATGGTTGAGAAAGAATACATTTCAGCAATTCTAAAAAGCAGAGGGAAGGATGAGCTACATAAGATTATTAGAACGGGATATATGATGAGAACAAAACCGTCAAGGCATCATTCATCTTATAAAAGTGGTATATAAATCTTTTTAAAAAAGTGGTTCTATGCCAGTTCTATTAGAAAGTTCACTAATATTAGAATCATCTGTTGAAGACATTAATGCGTCATCTTCATGCAACACAGCTTATGATTAGCGGGGTTAATCCAAAAGTGGTTCAGGAGAGGTTGGGACATTCTAGGGTAGCGATAACACTAGATCTCTACTCTCACGTTAATGAGGATCTTCAAGTAGAAGCAGCAATACGATTGAGAATGATTTCTTTGATAATGGAGATCGGGTATCTGGGTAACGGTCTTCTTGTTGTTTAAACACTTTAGCATACTAAAGGTGTACACATTGTGCACACATTAGGAACTCACTGAAATACTTAAGTTTGAATAAATAGGAAAAACCCTTGCTGCGCAAGGGTTTCCGGTTAATGGAGAATAGGGGGCTCGAACCCCTGACCTCAACGCTGCCAGAGTAGAACTTGGAGTTTCCTTTAGTTACTAAAAGTGCTCGATATAACCCTGGTATCACTTTCATTTAAATAAGTATGGCTCTAAATTACCTAGTGTTTCCTATGATTTTTTGTAGTATATGACCAGAAATATGACCAAAATGATTCCTGTATTTATTTTGAGTGTGATAGAACGCCAAGCAAGGAATGTGGAAAAACCGAGCGATAATAGTAGTTGGAGGAGAATTAAAAAATGATAAAGCACAATTGGATTGAATTAGAACAATCATATATTAGTGCAGGGCACCATAGTAAAGTCTCCCTTAAAACAATAAGTGAGTCCTTTGGTGTTCCTTATCAATCCGTTAGAAGAAGAGCAGCTGCAAAGAAATGGCATATTCAGCGTTTACA
>NZ_JBALQL010000004.1:33783-34003 GCF_036964885.1 Bacillus sp. JJ1122
CGTTTACATTTGTGGATAAAAATTAATGCTACAAATGATTAAAAATGATTAATATCTAGAAGGTTTAGTTATTGACAAATGTTACGGAAGCTTTGATTAATCAGGTTTAATGTAAGGTTTAATTAGGTTTTGTAGCACTGGATACTGTGTACATCTAAATAGGCACACATACATACATACATACATACATACATACATACATACATACATACATACATAC
>NZ_JBALQL010000005.1:0-55991 GCF_036964885.1 Bacillus sp. JJ1122
CGGAGGAGTCTTCGCGCCTTCCACTACAATCAACAGGGTTTAAAAATCAACATTCAGCTTTAACAGAGCCTATTTATTTAATGGGTTGATGTCCAAACAGTAAAGCCCATAATCCTCCGGAAAACGAGTGCCTTAAACTGAAATCAACCATATAAAAAGACACACCCCGGTCTAATCATTTCATTATATCCCGCCAGATCAGCAGCTGTGGTGATTTGTCATGAATGGATTCCATGCTTTGCGGCGTGTCTTTGCCAACCCATACTCCTGCAGTCAGCTGTCCCTTGAAGCCGATGAACCATAAATCCTTGAAATCATTGGTCGTTCCTGTTTTGCCTCCCGCCGTCTGACCGGTAAACGCCACTTTCCTTGCTGTTCCTGATGTAACAGTTTTTTTCATCAACTCGTTTACAGTCTCAGCTGTTTTCGCGCTCCAAACCTTCACCTGCAGATGATTCCATTTATAAAGAAGCTGGCCATTGAGGTCAGTCACCTTCGCAATCGCTCTCGGCTTGATAAATAGTCCTTCATTGCTGAAAACAGTATAGGCCTCGGTCATTTCTAACGGACTCATGCCAGTTGTGAAGCCGCCGACTGCAGAAGCCGGCACTTGATCCCGGGATGTCACTTTTTCAAAATGAAACGGTGTTAAATCACTAAAAGCCTCATTCACACCAACCTGCTGAAGCAGCCTGACAGCGGGTGTGTTATAGGAATGGGTAAATGCCTGTTCCAGGGTCACCTTTCCATATTTCGCTCCCCCGTAATTTCTCGGGCAATATCCTTTGATACAAATGGCTTCAGCATCCACTTTCTCCGTTATACTGGCGCCTGTCCGTTCAAAGTAGGGAGCATACACGAGCAAAGGTTTAATGGAAGAGCCAGGCTGGCGAAAAGCCTGGTAGGCCCGGTTGAAGTCACCGGTACGATAGTTCTTGCCACCTGCTAAAGCCACTATGAGGTTCGATTCATGATTCACAACTGCAGCAGCGCCTTCAATTCCTTTGTAGGGTAAGTGCTCTGCCACTGATCTCTTTGTCCTCAGCTGCAGTTCTGGATCAAGACCTGTGTGGATGGTGATTCCTGAACTTAACAATTCATCGACTCTCGCATCTAATTCTTGTTCAGTTCCTAATTTTTCATGTTCAGATACCAATTCCCTTAATTCACTTAAAACAAATGAAGTGTAGTCAGGATATGCATTTTTCCTTGGTCTTATTGTTAAAACAATCTTCTCAGTTTTAAGTTTTTCTGCTTCGTCAAAATGAAGTTGACCACTCTGGACTAGCTGATCTAACAGAAGCTCCTGCCGTTTCTTTGTCCGATCAAAGTGATTTAAAGGATCATAAAAGGAAGGATTATTAGGGATAGCGGCTAGAAACGCTTGTTCAGCCTTACTAAGGTCTGCCGGCTTCTTTTTAAAATAAAAATCCGCAGCTGCCTGGATTCCGTAAGCGTTATTCTGAAAATAGATCGCGTTTAGATACTGCTCAAGGATTTCCGTTTTTGAAAATGTTTTTTCGAGCTGGTAAGCATATAGAACTTCACTGAGTTTACGGTTATAGGATTGATAATGGTTCAGGTACTGATTTCTGGCCAGCTGCTGAGTAATCGTGCTTGCACCCTGCTCGATTCCATCTGAGTGAATGTTGATTGCAAGCGCACGGCCTATTGCAGTCAGGTCAAATCCAGGATGCTTGTAGAAATTTTGATCCTCGGAAACGATAAATAAATCTCTTATGAAACCTGGAATTTCATTGGATGACACATATCTTCTGTTCATCGGATGGTTAAGTTCTGTTACGACATCACCATTGCTGGCAAGAATCAAGCTTGTCTGCGAAAGCTTTGTCTGGGTCAAGTTGACTTGCTTATCAAGAATCTCGTTGAAGCTTTCCGCTTTTCCGGCTTCGTTAAACGTTAACGTAACGACTGTGATGAACGCGGGTATTAAAAGCATAGTCAGTAAATAGCCTGTTAGGATGCGCACGTTAATTCCTTTCTTTTGCTGTGTAAGAATCCTGTTAAATTAATTTGCATATAACGCACGCTTTATATCGGATTAAATTTAGCATAATTAAGACTTGAACGGAGCGTAACAAAAAAATCCAAAGCAAGTAATCTTTTATCAGAAATGATTATTCTCTAATAAAAACCACGAAAACTCCAATATTTAAATTAGACAATATAAAAATGCAGAAAAATTAAAAAATTTATTCTGATTCGTGATATAATAGAAAAAATAATCGACAGAAAAGCATATACTGGTTACATACAACTACTGGCTTTTCAGAAAGTTGGGGAAGCATGAGCGAAAATGAAAGGACATTATTTATCGATTTTGAATTTACGATGCCTGACCGGAACAGCAGGAGGCGGGGCTTTTACCAGGAAATTATTGAGGCTGGTGCCGTTCTGGTTGAGAACAGCAAGGTGGTTGAACAGTTCTCCTCATATGTAAGGCCAAACCGTTTTCCAAATTTAACTGAGAGATGCAGGTCATTTCTGAACATTTCCCAGGAACAGGTTAATTCAGGAATCTCGTTTCATGATTTGGCGGAGAAATTAAGGTGTATGGGTGGAAGCAAAAACTGCCAGGTTGTCACCTGGGGCAATATGGACATGAAGGTATTGCAGCATAATTGCCTGCAGGCATCCGTCTCATTTCCGCTCCCGGGCAAGCAAATTGATCTTTCGATGGAATATAAACGTTTCTTTGGTGACCAGAATCAGACTGGACTTTGGAAGGCTGTACAGGAATATGGCAGGGAAGGCACTGGAAAGCACCACCGTGCGCTCGATGATGCTTTGACAACCTATCATATTTACAAGCTGGTAGAGAAAGACAAACAGTATCTGCGCAGGCCTGAGCCCACTACAATTGGGGACATGGTCGATTTTTCAAAGCTGTTGAACAAGTTTGCATAAAAAAGCCAGATTGGAGAAAACAATCTGGCTTTTGGCGTTCTTACGATGGGTATATTACTCGGCAGACTCTTATTTAAAGTAATCCTTCTCAAGCGATTCCAAATTTCGAAGGCTTTGCTGTGCCCATGGAGAATTGTCATCCTCAAGGTCTGATCGCAATTTACTTGCTGCTTCTTTCAGTGAATCAAGATAGTCAGGAATCTCACCTTCGAACGGCTTTACCATTTTTTCAGGAATATTTGCCTGTTCCCGGTAGGATAGTGCCTTTCTTTCATGAAAAAAGCCCACTTCAGCATCCTTTGGATTATGAAGGTCGCCCTGCATTGGATGTTTAGCTACTGCCAAAATACGGACAAGATAGTGCTGGGGACGGCGCTCTGTAACCTCTCCTATGTACTTGCCAGTTTTATAAATGGCGGTCACCTTCTCGCCAATTTTCAGTTCGGACATGATTTTCTCCTTTCGAAAAATAGATTATGTGACGAATGTCCTGCACACCTGTCATTCACTTGCCAGGACGTAATGCCTTTTCTTTTATTATGCAAGATTTAGAGCAAAAAACAAAGTGCAAAACCTTTTGCAATCCTTTAAAGTGTTTATAGGAGGGATACATACGATGACTAAAAAAATATTAGCGGTACTAATAGCAATCATGTTTGTTCTTGCTGGCTGCGGTACTGCAGGCGAGAAGCAAGAAGCAGAGAAAGCGAAGGAAGAAACGCAAGATAATGGTGGACAAGCTGATCAGCAGAAAGTGGATGAAAATATTGTTTATCCACAGACGATTAAGGAAGTCCAGGAAAATGAAAGACTTGTTGAAATGGTTACCAATATGGGTACCATTCAAATCAAGCTTTTCCCGAAACAGGCGCCAAAAACGGTGGAGAATTTCATCAAGCACAGCGAAGAAGGCTACTATGAGGGAGTTACATTCCACCGGGTTATCGATGGTTTCATGATTCAGGGCGGTGACCCGGATGGAACAGGCATGGGCGGTGAAAGTATTTACGGCGGACCGTTCGAGGATGAGTTTTCAAGAGAACTTTTCAATATCCGCGGAGCCTTATCGATGGCGAATGCAGGACCTAATACGAATGGAAGCCAATTTTTCATCGTCCAGAATAAAGAGTTGGATCCTAGCCTGTCAGAACAAATGAAACAAGCAGGTTATCCTGAAAAAGTAATCAAGGCCTATGAAAATGGCGGCACTCCGCATCTGGATGGCAAGCATACAGTCTTCGGGCAGGTTGTCGAGGGAATGGATGTTGTCGATAAAATTGCCGCTACCCCAGTTGGAGCGCAAGACAAGCCTGAAAAAGATGTCGTCATTGAAAAAATCAATGTACTGAAATAGCATCTGGCCAGGTTGGATGAAATGCAAAACCTTGCTATAATGTGTGGGTACGTGTTTCCGAGTAAGAAAGGAAGATGAGAATGAATCACTGGTTTGTCATCTCATTATTTTTATATTTTCCAGAGGATAAGACTGAATATATTCCCGCAGCTATTACCTCATTCGTTTTCCTGATTGGAGCGATCCTGACAATGAGGTTTATCATTAAGGTTTCCAAAAAGGAAGCACAGAAAGCTAAAGAATATGAGCAGACAGTCATGAAGCAAATGGAAGAACATAAGAAGAACAGCTGATTATCCTCAGCTGTTCTTTTTTCATAACAATATCCCTGTAACGCGTTAAATGGGTGGGGGTCAGACCCCCAGTGCAGTGACGCGTTAAACTGAAACCATAAAATTCTATCTGGGTGGTTTAACTTGTGGGAATCGGGGTAAAAGTCATGTTTTCATTATTTCAGGAAAGGTTTATAATACAATTTATATCTTAAAAATGAGTAGGGGTATAAATTGAAGGACTTACAGATAAAGAGTGTTGTCGATCAAATTCTTATCCAGTCGGGTAGCAGTGTTAAGGTTGAACTTGAATCATATTTTCCAGGAGAACGGTTTGCGGGCGGGAAATATAATTTCGCGAGCCACACCATCACTTTATATATTGAAGAAATCAAGGACCAGTGCCTGCAAATCTTTTCATCATTAGATTCATTCGAGGATTACCTCGCTGTTGTTTTTGCCCATGAAATCGGCCATGCAGAGGACAGTCAGCTAGCTGATTTAATTGAGCAGATGGACGCTTGTACTAATGATTACACGAGAACTGGGATTGCCTTGAATATCGAAAATAATGCATGGGACTATGCAAGGATGCTGACTCCGCAAAAACTTCACCCATTCATGGACACAATCATTCATTATTCACTTCAGCCATATTATGAAGCACTTGAAATGAGTGCCTAAAAGCATAAAGAAGGAGCCAGGACCTAGAGGTCTGGCTCCTTCTTTATTTCTGGTGAATACTGAAAGGTTGGCTTAGCTGAACGCAGTTTTCAAACGGTCGAGACCTTCAAGTAAGGTTTCGCGCGGGCAAGCCAGGTTCATCCTGACAAAACCTTCTCCGCCTTCTCCGTATTTCGTTCCTGGCTCAAGTGCAAGTTTCCCTTTGTACAGAAGTTTTTCTTTCAGTTCTTCATCACTTAATCCAAGCTCCCTGCAGTCAATCCAAAGCAGGTAGGTAGCATCTGCCTGCATAGGTTTAAGTGCTGGAAGGTTTTCTTTCATAAACTCAGTGGCAATCTTCATATTTTCGTGCAAATAGTCCAGCAGATGTTCCAGCCATTCCTCTCCACAGCGATAGGCGGCTTCCATTCCGGCAATGGCAAACGCATTCAAGGTAAAGAACCCTTGCTGCTGCTGAATTTCCTTGAATTTGTTCTTTAGTTCCTTATTCTGGATAATAACAGCCGAAGCTTGAAGTCCCGCCAAGTTAAACGTTTTGCTCGGGGCGACAAATGTAGCTGTAATATCCATGAACTCTTCTTTTAGCGAAGCGATTGGTGTATGGACATTCGGTTTGAAAACAAGATCGGAGTGTATTTCATCCGAAACGATCAGGCAATCATGCTTTACGCATAAGTCACCGAGTTTTTCGAGCTCAAGCCTTGTCCAGACCCTGCCGCCAGGATTATGAGGGTTGCACAGGATGAATAATTTAACTCCCTCTTTCAACTTTTCTTCAAAGTCCTCAAAATCTACTTCAAATCGGTTATTTTCATAAATTAAGTTTGACGTGATAAGGGTCCTGTCATTATTTTTCACCATATTGAAAAAAGGTGTATAAACAGGAGAGTGCACCAAGACCTTGTCGCCTTTCTCCGTGAAAGCACGGATCGCAGTACTGATGGAAGGCACCACGCCCTCGCTATATAAAACGGATGATGTTTCAATCTCCCAGCCATGGCGATTTTTCAGCCAAAGCTGAAGGGCTTCAGTAACCGAAATTGGTACAAAAGTATATCCGAAAACCCCATGATCGATCCTTTCTTTAAGAGCGTCACAAACAGCTTTTGGAGGCTGGAAGTCCATATCAGCGACCCACATTGGAAGCACATCTGCCGTCCCAAATACATTTTCAGTCGAATCCCATTTCACAGAACTAGACTTGCTGCGATCAATCACTTTATCAAAATCAAACTTATCCATATGTACACCGCCATTTCCTGAAAATTTATAACTCACTATCTTTATGATAAAATATTTATAAAAAAATATCAGGTGATTGAATTGGAATCTAAAGAACTTAGCTATAAATTAATTGATGTTTTGAATAAATGGGATCCTATTGACGTTGGGGAAGGGGAATTTGATCCGGAAATTGCCGATATCCTCCAGGCAGTTCATGATTTTGATGATGCTGATAAAATTGCAAAGAGAATTCAGTCTGTATTCGAATTTTCGTTTGAAAACCTATTGCCATACAAGGAATGCCGTTTAATCGCTAACACTTTGCTTTCAATTAAAAATGAGGATGTTTGCTCATTATAAACTTAGGAAACGGCAGCCATCAACGGCTGCCGTTTGCTGTTGCTTCGACTCTTTCCTCTGCGCCAATAAATTGATTGATCAGCTTATGGACATCCTCCGGCCGTTCTTCCGGCACGAGATGGCCCGTTTCCTTTAAAATCACCAGTTTAGAATTCTTTAAATCCTTCTTTAATTTTCTTCCGACACTGACAGGGACAACCTTATCGTGCTCACCCCAGATCATCAGGCAAGGTGCATCGATTCTTTTTAGCTCCTCAGAAGTCAAGTCACCCTCCCGATGCCTGATCATCATCGTCAATGCTTTAAAAATGTCATCCTCTAAAAAAGGGGATAAGTAGCCGTAGAGCATTTCATCATTAATCATGGAATGGTCATACACTACATTTTTCAGGTTTTGTTTCACACCAGACTTCGCGAGATGGAATTTCACATAAAGGTGGAAATAAGGGATATAGCTTGTCAGGACAAGAGGAAGCTTCGCTCTCTTCAAATAGCCTGAACTGCAAAGCAATATTCCCTTTTTGGCATACTCTGGATAGTGCAAAAGAATATTTAAAGCAATTTGCCCGCCCATCGAATGGCCGACTACATTAAATCCGCTGATTCCAAGAGACTTCATTAATTCAACAACAGTTGCAGCAATGTTATGGTACGAATATTTATAACTGGGAACTTTGCCGCTCTTCCCGAATGGCGGGAGGTCAACAGAAATGACATTATAATCCTCTTTAAGCAGCGGTATCAAATGCCGGAAGCTGAAAGTAGAGGAAAGAAAACCATGCAGCAGCACGAGTGTTTCATCGGATGCCGGGTGTACATAATGTTCGTAATACAAATCGATTCCGTTAATCGTTTTATTCCTGGCAAACGTAACATCTTCCATTGTGGCTTTCACTCCTGACATTATTTGCGAAATATGTAAGGTATGCCATTTATTTTCCCCGTGAATTGAAAGTTCACACACATAATGTGAAAAAAAGCGGAAACAAAAAAAGATGGACATCCAAATATGGAAGTCCATTCAAAAAAGGGGGGAATACTAGAAAGCCTTATACAATAAGGATAACCAGTTTGCCAGAATGATATACATGTTATTTCTAAAACTTTATATAAAGAAATAAGGAGCAGAAAATTTCTGCCCCTTAAACCTAAGTGTTCATTCAAGTTAATTGCCGGTATTTATAAACTGCTTGTTGTTGGGTCAGCTTCTGTTGGAGCAGTAACGTAGATTTGCTGCCCCATCAACTCGGAAGCCGGCACATCCAGGACAGTCGAGATTTTTAATATCGTCTGCAAATTCGGTGTTTGCTCGCCGCTCTCATAGCGCTCAATTGTTTGTGTGCCAACTCGTGATTTCAATGCAAGCTCTTCCAGGCACATTCCTTTTCGCATTCGGCAATTTTTGATATTCTGGCCAATCGCATTCATCGATCCTCACCTCCAGAAAATATCTCTTATTATAAGTTTATCAGAAAAAGGGTGGATGTTTCGTCTACAATGTGAACGTTTTCTTAACTTTAGGCTCTATTGAATGGTGTCTAAAGTTTGGCACTGTTAGACAAGGCTGTTGATTTTCGTACCAGGCGCTTCGCTTTTCGCGGAAGAATTATGAAAAAGCCCAACTGCCAGCTTTTTCATAAGCAAATTCTTCTAGGGGCTGGCGCTGAGTCTCCTCGTCGCTCCTGCGGGGTTTCACCTGTCCAGCTGAGCCAGCAGGACACTGAATTACTTCCTCGAATCCGCCCACGCACGATGGAAATGCGTTAGCATTTTCGGAGGAGTCTTCGCGCCTTTCACTACAATCAACAGGGTTTAAGAATCAAAATTCAGCTTTAACAGAGCCAAAAGATTAATAAAGATCAACCATTAAGGTTAGGTGAGCCTACCTTTACAATATGCCTATAGATTGTAAAAAGACAATGCCAATGCCAACAGGAACGATGTAGCGGATTGCGATATACCAAATGTTAAATAACAACGGATTTTTCCCAGCACCTGTCTCAAGCTCCTGCCTAACCAATTTTCGAGGGAGTATATAACCTGCAAAAATGGCAATGAAAAAAGCGCCAAGCGGGAGAGCAATATTGCTCGTGATAAAATCAGCGAGATCAAAGAATGTCTTCCCGAAAAATTTCACGTCGGATAATATGCCAAAGGAAAGGGCATTTGGTATTCCAGCAGCAAATACCAGCATCCCTGCGATCCAGGCAAATTTCTTCCTCTTCTCGACATTCCCTTTCGAAAGAACTGCAACGATGATTTCCAAAATGGAAAAGGCAGATGTCAATGTAGCAAACAAAAGCAGAATTAAAAAGATCGTTAAGAATAATCCTCCAAAGGCAAGCTGCTCAAATACTGCGGGCAAGACAACAAATACTAGTCCAGGACCTGCTTCCGGTTCAAATCCGAGTGCAAATACTGCTGGGAAAATGACCAGTCCAGCGAGCAGTGAGATGAAAATGTTCAAGCCAACGACAGAGAACGCTGATTTTGTGAGGCTTTCACCTCTAGATAAATACGAAGCGTAGGTGACCATCACAGAAAGGCCGACACTTAAGGCGAAAAAGGACTGGCCTAGTGCCAGCAGCACGGTTTCAGCAGTGACTGCAGACCAATCAGGTTTCAAAAAGAACTCAACGCCCTCCATTGCTCCTTCAAGAGTGAGTGAACGAATCACCAGGACTATGAAAATGATAAATAGAGCGGGCATCATGTATTTGCTTGCCTTTTCAATCCCCTGTTGAACACCGCCTTGGACAACCCAGATGGTAAGCAGTATGAAAAGGAATTGCACGGCCACTGCCTCAACAGGATTAGCAATGATTCTTTCGAAGGTGTTTCCATACTCAGCCTGAGTCAGGCCGGATAATGATCCAGTCAAGCTTCGTCCAAGGTAAGAAAGGATCCATCCCCCAACAACACTGTAGAATGAAAGGATGATGAAGGATGCGATGACACCGCCGTAGCCAAGCAGCGGCCATGCGCTTTTGGGGGCTAGATGTTTATAAGACATAACCGCGTCTTTCTGGGTGTTCCGGCCAATGATGAATTCGGCCAATAAAATTGGTGCTCCGATCAAAATCGTCATGAGCAGGAAAAGGACAAGAAAGATGCCGCCCCCGTTCGTACCCGCCATATATGGAAACTTCCAGATTGCCCCGAGACCTATTGCCGACCCAGCAGCCGCAAGGATAAAACCAAGTTTAGAGGTCCATTGTTCATGCTTGTCCATATAAAAACTCCTTTTAAAAATATCCAAAAAAAGCAAATTATTTTTTTCTGACAAAACAGAAAATTATTTATCCATGTTACTATTTATTCAGTTAAAAGCATAGTATTTTCAGATTTTAACCCATTAATGTAACTTTTTACTATTTTTTGAAACATAAACGGAAATCCGGCGTTTTATAGATAAAGTTGTTTCGATAAGATTTTTTCTTGTGAGACAGTTAATTTTTTGATGAAAAAAGAGAAATCAGTTTGGGGGATCCAAATGAATGAAGAGGAATTAGTGTTTCGGGCCCGGAACGGAAACATGCAGGCTTTTGCGGAACTGATCGATGTTTATACTCCCGCTGTCAAGCGCTTTGCCTTCCAGCTTGGAAACAATTATGACGACATTGATGATATCACACAGGAAGTGTTTGTCAGGGTTTTTCGCTTCCTGGATCAATTTTCACAGGCGAAGTTCACGACCTGGCTTTATAAAATTACCTTAAATGTAACCAGGGATTTTGCCCGCAATAAACAAAGGCAGATTAAAAAGGTGCTGAAAATCGGTAAGGAGAGGACCTTCAATGGGAAAACCGCTGAAGAAAGCATCCTCCGTTTTGAGGAAGACAGAACCTTGCACGAATGCATCCAAAAACTTGATGAGAAATATCGGATCCCGATTGTCCTATTTTATTTTCACGATAAAAGCTATGACGATATCGCGGAAATTACAGGCATATCGCTTGCGAATGTAAAAACGCGTCTTTTAAGGGGCAAGGAACATTTAAAAAAGCTGCTCGCGCTAGCTGAGAAGAGAGAGGGTGAAAACCATGGATGATCAATTGTTGGAGAAGCGTCTCGATAGCTTGAGAAAAGCATATCATGACATGCCTGAAGAGGAGAGTCGTTCGGAAATCCTTGCGGCCATTAAAAAGGATCAAAAGAGAAAGAATCAGAATAAGTGGTTCCACCTGCCATATGCAGCAAGTTTTATTGGCGTAGGAATGATTGCCGGAGTTTTAATGATGCAGTATATCGATTATGGCGGGATTTCTACTTCGGAAAAACCAGGGGTTCACCAGACGTCGGGCGACAGTACCGAAAAGAAAGGTGAATTAACAGAGGCAGAAGTAAAAGAAAAAATAACAGCTCTGCAAGCTTATTACACGGAAAGTCAAACCAACACAAAAGAAAAATTAGGTTTTGGAGCCGGATATGAGCCAATCTTTTATCAAAATATCCTTGAGGATATTGCCCAATTTGAATCTGAGGTACTAGAAAAACCAAAAGCGTATGATCGAAGAGAATTTGAAAGGAAATTGAAGGACTTTAAAAGTGCGATTGGTGAAGCGTTCACCATGCCATCAGAAATCATGGAAAGGCTGTCTCAAGGAGCCGGAAATCATCAAAAGGACAAGAATGATGAATACAACCTGCTCGTACAACTGGATTCTTACTGGGGGGCTTATTTGCAATCTTTAGACCTGTACGATGGGGAAATCGATAAAGCATTGGAAAAGGCGAGTATGTCTGATGTTGTTGGAAAATTGAATGCTGGCGGTGAAGGAATTGCCACTCCTCGTTTAAAAAAGCTAGCTGAAGGTGCTGTTCAAAATGGCTATGCTTTTAGGGGAGATAATGGGAAGATCATGATCTATATCGATTATCTAAGCGCTGCTGAAAAGCTAAAGACCGAAGGCAATCCTGATTTTGTGTCTTATCTGGAACTATTAAGCCACCAAGTGCAGGATTCGCAAGGCAATGTACTATCATATAAGAATTTGGGGCAGCTCTTGGTGGATCATGAGAAAGGGATTAAAATTGTTCAGGATCCAATGATTGAACAATGGATGAAAAATGATGTTCAATCCCTTTATGCCCTGTTTGTTAAAGGGAACCCTGCAAAACCTATTTTCTCTGACAATAAGGTTTTAAAGGAAGAAGTAAAGAGCGCTTATCGTTTTGTAATAAATACCTATCCAAACACCGATACAGGAGCGGCCGTCAAAATTTTCTATGATCAGCTTGAAAAAAATAATTTCAAACAGGATCCGGAGTTTTCGATGCGGGCAGTAATCTTCCCCAAATATATGAACATAAAGACTCCTGATCAATCTGAAATCATGATAACTCAAAGCATCCTGCCATTAACAGCAGAAATGGAGTCTGCCTATGAGGAGTTTTCAGCCAAAAAAGATGTGAATATCCTCAGAAATTATAGTGCGTTTCAGGTGATGCAGCTCTATTTTTATGCGGATGAAATAAAGGATTATGGTACAAAGTATGCTTTATATATTCAAAATGACGCCTTGCCTTCTGAAGAACAATATATCAGTGAACAACAGGCTGCGGGAATGAAGCTTAGCACGATGCTTGAAGAGTATGACCATGCTTCGCTCTATTATTCAGAAGAGAATCCAGATTTGATTACTGGGATCCAATTACATTTCAAGGAACGTGCAGATGCACCAGTCTTCCAAATGGTCCTTGAGGATGGAATCTGGAAAGTCAGATATATGCCTCTTCAATAGTCTGAAATAAAATTTGGAAACGCCTAAATAAGAATTATCCTATTCCTTTTGATTAAAACTACATTATATGATATAATTTTTAATTGCGTATTAATGGGATAAAATACAACAAAATTTAGGAGTGTTTCGATGTCAGAGAAAATTGAAGTAGGCAGTGTTTTAACAGGAAAAGTTACAGGAATCCAGCCATATGGCGCTTTCGTTGCATTAGATGAAAATACACAAGGTCTAGTGCACATTTCAGAAATCACACACGGTTATGTTAAGGATATCAACGAGCACCTTACAGTTGGCGACGAAGTGAAAGTGAAAGTATTGTCAATTGATGAAGCTGCTGGAAAAATTGGATTATCTATCCGTGCAACTGAAGAAGCTCCTGAGCAAGTTCAACGTGCACCAAAGAAGCCACGCGCTAAGCGTCCAGCTGCTGTTGTTCAATACCAGGATGATTCAGCACAAGGCTTCAACACTTTGAAGGATAAGCTTCAAGAGTGGATCGACCAGTCAGACATGGCTAAGAAGTAATAGCTTTTGAAAAAACCGGACAATTGAGTCCGGTTTTTTTTATGGCGTTAGATTCGTTATAGAAATTAAAATACATGATGGGAACAATGGAGGGTGAGAAACCGTCGAGCAGGATGTTCCAATAAAGGTCATTGGAACAATGGAGGGAGAGAAATCGGGGGATCGGATGTTCCAATAAGGGTCATCGGAACAATGGAGGGAGAGCAATCGAGGGACCGGATGCTCCAATAAAGGTCATTGGAACAATGGAAGGTGAGAAACAATGGCATCAATGATCTAATAAGGGTCAAATTACGATGAATCCGGGCTTGTTATAAGAAAAACCCGACAATTCCGTTTTTTCTTTCTTTATGGGGTTACCTAGCATGATTCTACAGGTTACAATATGATTGTCTAACCAATTTTTCATTGGAACGGAGGAAGATTCATGACTACAACAAAAACACACTCTCTGATTGAACAGACAGAAAAGTATGGCGCCAATAACTATCATCCGCTGCCAATCGTTATTTCTAAGGCAGAGGGTGTTTGGGTAGAGGATCCTGAAGGCAATAAATATATGGACATGCTAAGTGCTTACTCTGCAGTGAATCAGGGACATCGCCATCCAAAAATCATCCAGGCTCTTAAAGATCAGGCTGATCGAGTGACGCTAACGTCAAGAGCTTTCCATAATGACCAGCTTGGACCTTGGTATGAAAAAATCTGCAAAATGACAAATAAAGAAATGGCGCTGCCTATGAATACAGGAGCAGAGGCTGTTGAAACAGCAATTAAAGCTGCCCGCCGCTGGTCTTACGATGTGAAAGATGTAGCTGAAGACCAGGCTGAAATCATCGCTTGTATCGGTAATTTCCATGGCCGGACAATGACAGCGGTTTCGTTGTCTTCTGAAGCTGAATATAAGCGGGGCTTTGGGCCAATGCTGCCAGGAATTAAATTGATTCCCTATGGAGATCTTGAAGCATTGAAGGCGGCGATCACTCCTAACACTGCTGCATTCTTAATCGAACCAATCCAGGGAGAGGCTGGGATTGTCATCCCGCCAGAAGGCTTCATGAGTGCTGCATTTGATTTGTGTAAGGAAAACAATGTGCTGTTTATTGCGGATGAAATCCAGGCAGGACTTGCTAGATCAGGAAAAATGTTTGCGTGTGAGTGGGAAGGCATCGAGCCTGATATGTATATATTAGGAAAAGCCTTGGGAGGCGGAGTATTCCCGATTTCCTGCGTAGTGGCTGACAGTGATGTACTAGGTGTTTTCAACCCAGGCTCACATGGATCTACATTTGGAGGCAATCCAATGGCTTGCGCTGTATCGCTTGCATCACTTGACGTATTGATTGACGAAAAGCTGGCTGAACGGTCACTTGAACTTGGTGAATATTTCATCAGCAAGCTTCGCGAAATCGATAACCCTATGATAAAAGACATCCGCGGCCGCGGACTTTTCATCGGAGTAGAATTAACCGAGCCTGCGCGTAAATACTGTGAGGATTTGAAAGAGGAAGGCTTGCTATGCAAAGAAACACATGATACTGTCATTCGCTTCGCGCCGCCCCTTGTGATCAGCCAGGAAGACTTGGACTGGGCAATTGAGCGTATCAAGAAGGTTTTATCGTAAAAAACACATATTAAAACCCGTCCAATATCCGGACGGGTTTTTTTCTTGGCTAATAGGAAAGCATAAATGGAATTTATCCTTTCCTAACGCATAAGGGCAACTACACCTCTGTCTTCGCCTTAAGGGCTCGCCAATCGGTGAGTATACTATAAAATTATCTTGTGGCCCTTGGTTCTGCTGCTCTTTCTTCTTCTTCGCTTGGAGCGAAAAGAAGTCCAAGATTGATTAAACCTGCAAGTCCTACTAAGCCATATACGATTCTGGCCAATGCTGCGTCCTGACCTCCGAAGATTGCTGCAACAAGATCAAATTGGAAGAATCCGACTAAGCCCCAGTTAATAGCACCAATAATCGTTAGGACCAATGCAATTCTTTGAATACCACTCATGGATGTTTCCTCCTTAAAAATATGGATTCGTATTTAGGTTGATTCAGCAGTAACAATATTATTCATCTCTGCCAGTTAATCATTACCCGTGTGAAAAAAAACTGTAACTTTTTATAGCACATTGGAGAACATTAAGAAGTGCAATTCTTTTGCATTGCTTTTAAAAAAAGAACATAATGGGCGATAAGGAAGGTGATTCAAATGGATAATTTCACATTTTATAATCCAACTAAATTAATTTTTGGCAAAGGCCAACTTGAGGAATTGAAGAATGAAGTGCCTCAATATGGCAAAAAAGTTCTTCTTGTATATGGCGGCGGAAGCATAAAGAGAAATGGACTTTATGATTCGGTCCTAAAACTTTTAAAAGAAATTGACGCAGAGGTATTTGAGCTTTCCGGCGTTGAGCCTAATCCACGTATATCAACTGTCCGTAAGGGCGTTCAAATCTGCAAGGAAGAAGGAATTGAATTCCTGCTTGCGGTAGGCGGCGGAAGTGTTATTGACTGTACTAAAGCAATCGCTGCCGGTGCCAAATATGATGGCGATGCATGGGACCTTGTGACAAAGAAGGCGTTCGCATCCGAAGCACTTCCATTCGGTACAGTGTTGACTCTTGCTGCAACAGGCTCTGAAATGAATGCAGGTTCGGTTATCACGAATTGGGAAACGAATGAAAAATACGGCTGGGGCAGCCCAGTGACGTTCCCAAGGTTCTCCATTCTGGATCCTGTGAATACATTTACAGTACCCAAAGACCAAACTATCTACGGAATCGTCGATATGATGTCTCATGTGTTCGAACATTATTTCCACTTGACTGAGAACACTGAGTTCCAGGATCGCATGTGTGAATCCTTGCTGCTGACTGTAATGGAAACAGCGCCAAAGCTTCTGGCAGATCTTGAAAACTATGAGCATCGCGCAACTATTTTATATGCAGGCACAATGGCACTAAATGGTATGCTATCAATGGGTTACCGCGGAGACTGGGCTACACATAACATCGAACATGCCGTTTCAGCGGTTTATGACATTCCGCATGGAGGAGGACTTGCGATCCTGTTCCCGAATTGGATGAAACACAATCTAAGGGTAAAACCAGAACGCTTCAAGAAAATGGCTGTCAGGGTATTCAACGTGGATCCTGAAGGCAAGACAGACGAAGAGGCTGGGCTTGAAGGAATCGAAAAGCTGCGTGAATTCTGGTCAAGTATCGGAGCACCATCCCGACTTGCAGATTATGAGATCGATGACAGCAAGATCGAAGTTATGGCAGATAAAGCAATGGTAAATGGAGAATTTGGCAATTTCACAAAATTGACCCACGAAGATGTGGTTGAAATTTATCGCAAATCTTTGTAAAAGTTAAAAGGACCCGGAAAACCGGGTCCTTTTTTATTTGCCTAGGAAAATACTCATATCGAAGCATCTTTAAAAGCACTTTAAACACTTAAATCCTCCCTGTTCTCGGTTGAAAAATGAAACATAAGAAAAAATTACCAATAATATTTATAGGTCTAAATGTTTAATGAGCTGGTTAACTGTGGTAATTCTCTAAATGTAAGACAATGGAGCTGAAGGGATATTTTACATAAACAATCTTCACCGCCCATGCTAATAGCAAACCAGTTGAAAAGCTGGGACGCAAAGCCAGGAGTCTAAGGCCGCCATATTAGGCAGCTATGATCGTCCAGCCGCCATGGATTAAGAAATTCGTCCTGGTGGCTTTTTTTGTCAAAAAAATCGCAGAATTTTATCGAAAGAGAGGCGAAATTTCTAATTTAATAACTGAATATTCAATCTATTTTTTTGATGCATTTATTAATAAGAAATAATTATGAAAAGGGGATAAAACAGTTGAAAGCTATAAAACATGTTTCCATTTTATTATCATTGATGCTTTTGTTATTCATCAGCCTGCCTGTAACAGGGGCATTTGCAGCTGGCAGCACTGAAAGTCAGGCTGTAAAAAACGGCAAACAATCATCCCAGGTTGATTCCCAAAATAAGAGCAATCAAGCTCAAAAAAAAGCGGAAAAACCAAAGGCTAAAAATGAAAATGCAGCAAACTCGAATACTAATACTGAAGGAAGTTCAGCTGTGAAAAAAGAAGCTGCACAGGTTCAGCAAGCTAATCATAAAGAAACAGCTGAAACGAAGGATGAAAATGATAAAACTGTTGAAATGGCAACAAATGAGAAAGATACAAAAACGAAAGTGGAAACGGTATCGGAAAAATTGGTCAATACAAATAAAAGTACGCAAATCCACTTGCATCTGAAGGATTGTGTAAACCCAACTGTAAGTGTTTTTGTTGAACTTAAAGGCGAATGGAAGGAAATGACCAATCCAGGAAGCTCACCACTCTTCAAATTGCTGGATGGCGGAGAATTTGTTAAAGATGATGTAACGGCCTTTAAGCTTGTTTTTGAAGGTGGAGAAGAGTTAGTTGTTCCAGTTAGTGAAACTAAAGTGGGTGTCGAGGCAGAAGGGACAATCAACTATTGGCTAGAAAATTGTGACCTGCACGATCATGGAGAGACAGCACCTGATAAAGAGGCAAATAAAAGCACTCAAATTCATCTGCATGTAAAGGACTGTATAAGCCCAGCAGCAACAGTATTTGTAGAGCTTAAAGGCGAGTGGAAGGAAATGACCCATCCAGGTAAATCACCACTCTTCAAATTGCTGGATTCAGGAGAATTTGTAAAGGAAGACATCACTGCGTTCAAAATTGTTTTTACCAGCGGCGGTGAGCTCGTTGTGCCTGTAAGCGACCTTAAGATAGGAGTCGAGGCAGAAGGAACGATCAACTACTGGATGGAAAAATGTGATTTGCCTCTGAAAAACACATTCAAGACATTAAGCTTAATGATGGATGACAGCAAGGGCAAAATCGACAGTGCTGCAGTAATAATGATGAATGGGAAACGTATTGAGTTTAAGCTTGTGAATCATGTTTGGACAATCCATTTAACAGAAGAAGCGAAAATGGATATGCTGAAAGGAATCGAATTAACGAGCAATGGGCAAACAAAGGTCATCCCCTTAACCCAATTATCTGATGAAATGGTTCACCTGGAAGATCAGGTTCTAACTCTTAACGTAAATTGGAACATGCAGGGAGAGATCGTCGGTGAAGAAATAAATGAAGGCGCATCGCCAGTTCCTGTGAAGAACTCCGGCTCAGGAAATACACCTGGAGGATCGACAGGTTCACAAGGCTGGGTTGGCGGAGATGTTCTTCCGCAAACGGGTGAAAACAGCCGGATGCCTTACTATATCCTTGGCTTCTTGATTGCAGCAGGAGGAGTTATGTTAAGGGTCAAGAATCCATTGAAGAATTAATTGTGAAAAAAACTTGAGAGAGGAAGAAATTCCTCTCTTTATTTATATCTGAGGTGAAAATGGTGAAAAAGGTATTTTCGATATTTTTAATCCTGACCGGGTTTTCAATCTTCTTTTATCCTGCGATGAAAGATTTATATACTTCCTACAGCCAGAAACAAATGATGGACAAGTGGGAAAATAACTCCCTTAATGAAAATGAAGCAGCAGAGAGTCTTGGCAGCCTGGAAGAGGTGTTCAGCATCGAAACGAAGGCGGAAACAGTTGAATCAGCCAATCCTATTATGAATCAGGAAGAGAAAAAAAACGAAGAAAAACAAAAAGTGAATCCTGGAATGGTTGGTGTCATCGAAATCGATAAAATTAATCTAAGGCTTCCGGTATTGAACGGGGCTTCCATGGCTAACATGGCTATTGGAGCCGGTCTGCTGGAAGGAACGGCACTACCGGGAAAAGCCGGTAATACCGCGATTGCCGCCCATCGCAACAGAGCTTATGGCAAAATGTTCAACCGTCTGGATGAAATCGCCACAGGGGATTTAGTGACGGTAAAGGACAAGGACCAAGCCTATCAATATGAGGTTTACGAAACATTAGTCGTCGAACCGAATGATGTATCCGTGCTTATGGGCAGCGATGATGAAAAAACACTGACTCTTATTACCTGCACGCCAATTGATACAGCTACGCACAGGCTGATTATCAAGGCGAAAATGCCTTAATAAAGTGTCCGGGTCAATTCCCGGACTAATGTTTTTTAGGGTTTTAAAATCAATAAACAAGGAGAAAATACCGAAGTCATGAAGTTTTAATAAATATTTCACAATTGGTCACGCTTACACTTTAGTGTGATTCTTGATTCTTGGTGGAGCTTTCGTTAAAGTGGTAGAGAATACAATTAAATGGAGGATCAGACATGACACATGTTCGTTTTGATTACTCAAAGGCGCTAAGCTTTTTTGGTGAACACGAAGTTACATATTTAAGGGATTTTGTAAAAGTAGCCCATCATTCATTGCACGAAAAAACGGGTGCGGGCAGCGACTTTTTAGGCTGGATCGACCTGCCTGTGAACTATGATAAAGAAGAATTCTCACGCATCCAGAAATCTGCTGAAAAAATCAAAAGCGATTCTGATGTATTGCTTGTTGTAGGGATCGGCGGCTCTTACCTAGGTGCGCGTGCAGCACTTGAATTTTTGCAGCACAGTTTTTATAACGCTCTTCCAAAAGAAAAAAGAAAGACTCCGCAAATCATCTTTATTGGCAATAACATTAGCTCCAGCTATATGACTGATGTTATGGATCTTTTAGAAGGAAAAGACTTCTCGATCAATGTTATCTCCAAATCTGGAACAACAACCGAGCCTGCAATTGCCTTCCGTATCTTCCGCAAGCTTCTTGAAGAGAAGTACGGTGTGGAAGAAGCTCGCAAACGCATCTACGCGACAACAGACAAAGCACGCGGGGCATTGAAAACTCTTGCTGACGAAGAAGGCTATGAATCATTCGTGATTGCTGATGATGTCGGTGGACGTTACTCTGTATTGACAGCAGTAGGCATGCTGCCAATCGCTGTCAGCGGTTCAGACATTGAAGCGATGATGAAGGGTGCAGCACAGGCGATGGAAGACTTCAGCAAGTCTGAACTTGAAGAAAATGCTGCTTACCAATACGCTGCAGTTCGAAACGCACTATACAATAAAGGCAAAACAATTGAAATGCTGATCAACTATGAGCCATCACTTCAGTACTTCTCTGAATGGTGGAAGCAGCTGTTCGGTGAAAGTGAAGGGAAGGACCAGAAGGGAATTTATCCTTCTTCAGCAAACTTCTCTACCGATCTTCATTCTCTTGGACAGTACGTGCAGGAAGGCCGACGCGACTTGTTTGAAACCATCATCAAGGTCGAGAAGCCTCGCCATGAAATGGTGATTGAAGAAGCGGAAAGCGATCTTGACGGCTTGAACTACCTTGCTGGCAAAACAGTTGATTTCGTAAACAACAAGGCATTTGAAGGGACAATGCTAGCTCATACAGACGGCGGCGTTCCTAACCTTGTCCTTACGATTCCACAGCTGGATGAGTATACATTTGGCTACCTGGTTTATTTCTTTGAAAAAGCATGCGCAATGAGCGGCTACCTTCTTGGAGTAAACCCATTCGACCAGCCAGGTGTTGAAGCATACAAAGTAAATATGTTCGCATTGCTTGGCAAACCAGGCTTCGAGGAGAAGAAAGCAGAACTCGAAAAGCGACTTAAATAATGATGAAAAAGGAGTACCTCGTTTTGAGGTACTCCTTTTTCATGGCAGTTTATGTTTAATATTTTGAACGAAGCAATTAAAGCAAATCCGCAAATATCCTCCCCAAGCTGGAAGAGATCACGCTTTTCCCCAGCTGTTCCTTTTCAAAAATCCCATAATGAAATACTTCATTTTGGTTAAACTAACCTTAAAATGCACAGAAAGGCGGAACATCCTGTGATTGAAATTCCATCTGAACTTGAAGGCAAACACTTTGACCTTTTTAAATTGGAACAGATGCTTAAACCTCTTGGTTATACAATTGGCGGAAACTGGGATTATGACCATGGAGCCTTTGATTACAAAATCGATGACGAAGTTGGTTATCAATTTTTGAGGCTTCCGTTTAAAGCAATTGATGGCCAGCTTGATTCACGTGGCTGTACGGTTCAATTGCAGCGGCCAATTCTTCTTTCACATAAGTACCAGCGAGGAATTGACGACCATGCCAATATCGGGAACGCAAGTGCAACCTTCAACCAGTTCCAGGAACCAGTGGACAAAGATGCAAGCTTCCCTGAAAAATACATTGAAGTCGGAAAATCACTGGTCCATGAAATTGAATCTTCCATTTTAAATCACTAGTTGGTGATTGTTAACAGCATGTCGTTTTGCTCTATTTTAATATGGTTGCTGGGGTTGACAACGATGTCATCCCCTTTTTTTATTCCAAGCAATATCACATTCTGGGATAAAAGCATCGTGCTTGCCTCGATGAAGCTTTTGCCGAGTGTTCTGTTATCAACAGGTATATAGGCAAGGTGCTTGCCATTCAGTTCTCCAAGAAAATCAAGAAGTGAATTCACATGACCTTCTGTAAAGATACTGTTTAAAATGACAGCACTAGTTAAAGAGTTAGTTTGAATCAGTTCATCTGCTCCCGCTCTCCGTGCATTATTGATCTGCTCGCTTGTCAGTATTTCAGCGATGCAGTATATATCAGGATTGAGCCCTTTTATTGCCAGTAAAGTCAGCACTGTGTGCATGTCTGCCTGCAGTTCATCCAGGTTCTGATCTGCCGTAATAATCACCTTGGTGGCTGTTTGAATCTTAGCCCTTAAGAGTGTATCGTCGCTGTTCGCTCTGCCTTTAATAAAATGAACGTTTTCATCACTGATGGGATTTGCTTTTAAGGTTTCATCTATTAAAATAATCTGCACCTTTGATTCAGTCATTGATCGAATAATTGACCGAGACCTTTCATTCCAGCCAATAATGATGACATGGCCTGCCCCTTTGTAAATAACATTTCCTTTAAGATATTGGTTCTGCTTTGTAACGGTAGCGGCTGAAAGATTGATGAAATAAGACGACAAAAAGCCTGTCCCAACAAGCAACAAAAGTATGCCAGTAATACGCCCCATAAAAGTCGATGGATAGAAATCCCCGTAGCCAACCGTTGATGCGGTAATGATTGCCCACCAAATCCCATCAAAAATAGTGGGGAAATTTTTTGGTTCAATGAGGTGGATGATTGCACCAAAAATAAAAATAATGAAAGCGGCGATCATTAAAAACCTTGTTAAAATCGGCAGACGAATGAACCGAACATAAATATGGTTCGTCAAGTTAACTCCCCCTAATATCTTGATCTTCATATGTAAGAAAATATTAATTACTTTTTCCCTTATTCACTAGTTCAAAAACAGCGTTGCAACGAAATAATGTACTGGGATGTAATACTATTTTTGGCTTCGTATCAGTTTTTAAAACGCTTCTTTCCTTAAAATGTGCGCTAGCCCGTACCATTTTTTCATTCGGACATATGCTGTAAAGTAAAGGAGGGATAAGGATATGTCGTTAGGATCAAATTCATATGTTTGGCTTTTCCTTGCTGTAATTTTAGCGGGATATGCCCTTTATCGAGTTGGGGCTCTTACTTTGGCAGCATTTTTGGGTTTATCATTTTTACAGATTATCGGAATAGTTGTAATCGTTATCTTTGCATTCTTAATCATCTTCATTGGCATTAAAATCCTGCTAAGGGGCGGCTGGTTTTAATCAATGAGAAAGAACCTGCTTTATATTTGGCAGGTTCTTTCTCATTATCCTAATAGTAGAATGCTTATGCTAAGTCTCTTTTAACCTCTGTGGCGCCACCCTGCCGTAAAAGAAAATTCCGCTGGCAAGGAGGATCACTCCGAAAGCAAACGTTTTTAGATCCGAGGTACCCGCAATAATGACCCATATCGAGTACAGAGTCGAAATCGCTGCAATCATTCCATCCACTACTCTTGATTTCATATTGGAATACGTTTCCCCGGTGAGTACAAGCTTTAATTGAAAAACAGAAGAGATGAAATAAGGGACTAAATAGGACAATGTTGCAATAAAAATAATAAAGTCAAATGCGTTTGCAATGGAGTTGGAAATGGTCGAAAAGACAAATAACTGACCCAAGATATTTGTTACAATCAAAGAAAAAACGGGAAGTCCTTTTTTATTTTCCCTCAAGAATGACGGCAGGAAAAGACCTTGTCTGGCAGCCTGGTAGGGAACCTCGGCACTTAACCATACCCAGCCAATCGTAGAACCAAATAAGCTGATCAATCCAAGTATGGCTAGAATTTTACCGCCAATTGGTCCGAGGACAGTTTCAATCGCATCGATCAATGGCTTCTCCGATGCAATCAAAGATTTTTGATCAAGCATCCCCATGACAAGCATGCTGATTCCAATGTATATGACTAGAGCAATCACTAATCCTAGAACAGTCGCCCGTTTGACATCTGCAGGCCGCCTCGCCCTTGAAGCGAAAACCACAGCAGATTCCACCCCGATAAAAGCCCATAGGGTAGTGATTGCGGCATTGTTGATTTGTCCGTACAAACCGATTGAATGGCCAGCTTCGTCAAAACGGGGAGCAGAGAAAGGCAGGATGTTTGCTTTTTGAAATGTAAACAAGCCTATGATGATAAATAGAAAGAAACCGATAACTTTTGCTGCTGTGGCTAAGAAATTCATTTTTCCAGCCTGTTCCATGCCACCTAAAATGATAAAATGAGTTCCCCATAAAAGAAGGGTACATACAATAAATGTCATTAAATTCCCGGTTCTAATTACCGTGCTGCCAATGGTGAACAGTTCAGATTGGCTTGTTAAAATAGGAAAGAATGTAGACAGATAGCTCGCAAAAGTGGTGATAATGGCAATATTTCCAGCAAAATTACCAATCCAGTAGCCCCATGAAGCCATAAAGCCAGAAAGTGTTCCAGCATGCGATCGTGGAGGGAATAATTCTTTTGCATAAACTTGCGGACCGCCAGTCAGTTCAGGTTTTCTCAATGCCAGATTTCCAAATACAAGAGCAGTCATCAAAACACCAAATCCAGTCAGCAGCCATCCTAATAAAACACCGAGAGGACTTGCTGCTTCAGAAAGGGAACGAGGAATCATGAAAATTCCTGAGCCTACCATATTGCCTACAACAAGGGCGGTTAAAATCCAGACACCTAATTTATTCGATTGACCCAATGCGATCTACTCCCTTACAGTTCTATTATGCTCAGATAAAAAAGGTGATATATAACCCAATGACTTTAATGTCTAAATCAAAAGAACATCTTTTATATTGTGCTTAAATCACACAAAAATAACACACCAAATTCAGGTGTGCCATCGATTCTATATTAACTTTGAAGAAATGCCTCAAAGGCTATGAATCATATCAAAAAATCACTTTATTAAGATTGTATAAAGTATAAGGGTATTCATTCTTAAATAGTAATCCGTGAAAACCTGGATGGAGCTTTATACAAACCAAAGTTTACGAAAAGTCCCTTGAAGAACTATAATGAAACAAGTAAGGTAAAAGATTGGAGTGGGTACTTACGTGCAGGATTTTATATTAAATGTATTGGACTGGCTGTCTAGCTTGGGATACCTCGGGATTGCCCTGGGCTTGATGCTTGAAGTGATTCCAAGTGAAATCGTTCTTGGTTATGGGGGATACATGATTTCCCAAGGAACTATTGGATTTGCCGGAGCAGTGATCGCAGGAACGATTGGGGGAACAATCGCCCAGCTGTTTTTATATTGGCTTGGATATTATGGAGGAAGGCCGGTGCTTGAAAAGTATGGCAAGTACTTGCTGATTAATAAACACCATATCGATTTGGCGGAACAGTGGTTCAACAAATATGGTCCTGGTGTAATCTTTTCCGCTAGATTTATTCCCGTAGTAAGACATGCTATTTCGATTCCAGCAGGAATTGCGAAAATGTCTTTTATGAAATTCACTTTATACACAATTGCCGCGATCATTCCATGGACAATTTTCTTCCTTTACCTTGGAATGGCCCTCGGTGAAAATTGGGCAGGCATTAAAGATGTCGCGAGGCCATATATCATACCGGTAGCGGTGATTGCACTGATTGCCGGAATTATCTATTTTATTTGGACGAAAAGAAAAAAACAATAAGAAATGAACCACTTTTTAAAGCTCAGGATTAGTTCCTGGGCTGTTTTTTTTGTTTAAATGACTTTTTCAATTTCCAGTGGCAAGATTATTGTGCGTTGGTGTAACTTTTTCTGCGGAAAACGGTAATTCACCAGTTAGATTAAGTAATTCACCAGTTGAGCCAAGTATTTCACCGGTTGATTCAAATATTTCACCAGTTGAGAAAGTTTTGGAAACCACAGCCATGTTCAACATAGCTGCCGCAAATAGATAATGAAGTGACGATATAATTCCTCCATCTCCTCATAAAAATTAACAAAATAGCAAATGTTAAGAAAAGGAAAGAAGTTTTAGACCGGCAGGGAGAAGATCCATTATGTTAAGGGATATGCTAAAGCTGTTTAAAAAGCAGCAAAATAAAAAATCTCCCCAAGGACAACAAAGTGTGGGAGAGCAATCTGAGCTTAAAGAAAAAGAACTCACTCATGACCTCCAAGCAAATTTGACTATTTTAAAAAAGCTTTACAGCATACCTGATAATAAGGATGTAAAGCTAAGAGAGCTGTATCTCGAAGGCTTGAAAAAACAGGCTGCGATGATTTTCATCAGCACAATTACAGATGTAAAAAGCATTGAAGAACACATCCTTAAGCCATTAACTGAAAATACATCTGGAACTAAGCAGGTGAAGGATATCGTATCAGTACAAATGGTACATGATATCTTTTATTTCAAAGATGCAGTGAAAGAGATTAATAAGGGGAATGCGATTCTTCTCATGGATGGGGAAGCCAGGGCTTATGTCATGGATTGTCCTGATTTCCAAAGCAGGGCGATTGAAAAGCCTGATAATGAAATCCTGATCAAGGGGCCTAAGGAAGCCTTTATTGAAAAGGCAGTCATAAATATATCGCTGCTCAGAAAAAAAATCAGGAATGAGAACCTGATCGTTGAGGCTATTGAAATCTCCCAACGCTCACATAATGATGTATTTATGGTATATATACGCGGGCTGGCAAATGAAAAGCTTGTCAGCAACATCAAAAAAAGGCTCGGCAGTCTGGATGTTAACTCGATTCAAAACCTTTCACTGCTTGAGGAATATATCGAGGAGCGCAGCTATTCATTATTCCCAAGTATCCTCTCCAGTGAAAGGCCAGACCGCGCTGCCTCTTTTTTGGAGGATGGCTATATCGTCCTATTAATGGATAATTCTCCAGACAGTTTAATTTTGCCGGCTACCTTTTGGTCTTTTTTCCATAGCCCGGAAGATCACTACCTCCGGTTTGTATATGCCAATTTTACAAGGGCCTTAAGAATGGTAGCCATGTTCATAACGGTCTTTACATCGGCTATCTATGTTGCTATTACCACGTATCATGCCGAAATGATTCCACCTGATTTATTGCTTGCCATTGCCTCCTCCCGCGAGAAGGTACCTTTTCCGGCAGTTATTGAGATTCTGATTATGGAAGCGGCATTTGAGCTGATTAGGGAGGCAGGACTTCGTGTGCCAAGTCCAATCGGTCCGACAATCGGGATTGTAGGTGCTCTCATTCTCGGACAGGCAGCGGTACAAGCGAATATTATCAGCCCAATCGTGATTATTGTAGTCGCACTAGGCGGTCTTAGTTCTTTTGCCGTAAGCGATATAAGTTTGAACTTCGCTGTAAGGCTAATCCGTTTTGTGTTCATTTTTAGTGCAGCCATGCTCGGCATTTATGGGATGACAGCCATCTTCGTAGCCGGTTTATTCTATATGGTTTCACTGAAGTCATTTGGTGTCCCTTATCTTGCACCGATGTCTCCAAGTTATAAGTCTTCCAAGGATACTATTTTTCGCAAGATCATAAAAAATGAAAAATTAAGGCCGGGCTTTTTAAAGCCGGCTGATATGCAAAAAAAGGGCGATGAGGCATAAAACATGAAGCAGAATAAAGGGAAAATTGGAATTAAGGAATATACAGCGATCATCCTGCTTACCCTTGGAGCAAAATTAAGTGATGATACCCCGTCCATTATTTATGAAAATGCAAAAAATGCTGGCTGGATCGCAACCCTTTTAATAGGTATGACAGCATTAATTCCTATTCTCTTGTTAATAAAGGTTTTTTCAGTACATAAAAATAAAAACCTGCATGAGGTAATGATCCATCTGTTTGGGAAATTTATAGGAAATCTTATTTCAGTCTTCCTATTATTAGGCGGTGTATCCGCTTTGATCATAGACTCTGGTGTATATGTAGATATCATAGGAACAATGTATTTTACAAAGACACCGCCAATCGTCATTTATGCGATCTTGATGACGGTTTGTGCCTATGGAGCCAAACGCGGGATTGAACAAATTGGTGCAGTATCCTGGCTGTTATTGCCCTATATAAAAATAACATTATTCATTGCATTGATCTTCACATTCAAGGCAGGGAGTATAGGATATTTATTCCCTCTGTGGGGAGAGGGGAAGCTCGGCATCCTTAAAGCTTCTGCTAAAAATGTATCAATATTTGCAGATTTTTTCTTTCTGGGACTAATAGCTCCGCTGGTGACTACATTTAAGGATTTCAAAAAGGGAACCCTTATAGCACTTCTCATTGTAACCAGCGAAATAAGCTTAGCATTAGTGGGATTTGTAATGCTGTTTGATTACACTACTGCAGAAATGCTCAGTTATCCATTCCATGAAACGATCCGGTACATCCAGATCGGTTTTCTGGCCAATGTAGAGACTTTATTTTTTCCTTTTTGGCTTGTATCAACTTTTATAAGGTTTTCATTCTATCTTTATTTAAGTGCTGTTTTGCTCGGGGGAATTCTAAAAATAAAGGAATTTGAATATCTAATTCCTCTAATCACAGCCATTATCGTATTGATTGGCTACGCGCCTGAAAGCCCTTCGATTGTTCTCTATACTTTGAGACAAAAAAACTTATTGCTGCTTAGTCCTGCCTTTATGGTATTGCCTCCGCTTATGTGGCTTGTGGCAAAAATACGGGGAGATTTTAAGAATGAAAATGTTAAAGAATCTGGTTAGGCTCCTATTTATTTGCGTGATTGTCACAAGCCTGGCTGGCTGCTGGGACCAAAAGGAATTGGACCAGAAGGCATATGTCATAGCGATTGGGCTTGATGAGGCAGAGCAAGAGGGGAAAATCAAGGTATCATACTTAATTGCGAACCCGGAAGTGGGCTCCCAGCAGACAGGCGGTGGAACGAATGAACCAACCCAGGAGATCGTTTCATTGGTTGCAGACGATTTCATTTCATCCAGGAATACGGCCAATGCTATCATTGCAAGAGAGATTTCATATGACTTGCTGCAAGTGATAATTGTCTCAGAGGACTTTGCAGAAAATCCGAATTTTATAAGATGGATCTATAGTGCGGCAAAGGACCGCGAAATTAAAAGAAGTGCAAAATTAATCGTTTCAAAAGAAAAGGCGGAAAAATTTGTATTAACGAATAAACCACAGATCGAAACCCGGCCCCATAAATTTTTTGAATTGATGATTGAGAGAGGCCAGGAGACAGGAATGATTCCTGACACAGATCTTAATAGTTACTATAGTATTACTGAAAGTGATGCAGACCTATTTCTTGCCATTTATGCGACAACGGAAAAGGACGAATCACAAATGAAGGTTTCTGATGATGACTTAATGGCTGGGGAGGTCCATGCAGAGGGTACAACCAGGAATGCACAATTCATCGGCTCAGCAGTCTTTAAAGAAGGCATGATGATAGGCAAAATTACCGGCGAGGAAACGAGAATCTCAAGTTTATTGGACAATACATGGAATACGGAAGATATCATGACGAATTTTCAAGATCCTTTCAATGAAACATATCGGATTTCAGCGAGAGTTTCCCAGAAAAGACAAAATAGATATACCTTTAAAAATAAATATGGCAGACCTGAAATTTTAATCGAGGTACCTTTATTTGTAGAAATTTTAAGTGATCCCAGTATGATTAATTATGCAAAGAATAAAAGGAAGGTAATGGAATTACAGAGATTCATCACGAAAAAAATTGAGGATAAGATGAATGAATATATTACCCGGACTCAGGAAGAATTCAAAGGCGATACCTTCCATTTATCCGTCCCGATCAGGAGGCACTTTAAAACACTTCCGGAATTCCGGGATTTTGATTGGATGAAGTCTTATCCCGACGCTGTTGTAAAAGTGAAAGTCAATATCCGCTTTGGCGAATTTGGAAGGCAGACCAAACTTCCTAAGCTTAAAGAGGTGAGGGATTAAAATGATCTTTCTCATTTGGGGTTCGATTACACTGATTTGTTTTTATTCCATTATGTTTGCAGTGACATTGTGGAAACAAAAAAATAAGTCAGGATCGATTGTTGTGATCATGCTATCAATTGGATGCCTCATATTGCCATATTTTACGTATATAAAATGAAAAGTAAATAAGAAGGGAATATCAGGTGTTATCTTCCTGGTATTTCTTCTGATTTTTAAAATTTTTAAACATTGTGATAATATAAAGGTAATTAATATTAAATGGGGTGTAGGAATGAGCCTGGTTGGGTATAGCTTCGGAGAAATTCTTAAATCTTTAAGAGTTTATAAAGGTTTTACAATGGCTCGATTAGCAGACGGCATTTGTTCTGAGGAGGAAATGGTTCAATTTGAAAAAGAAGAGAAATATCCAACGATTGACCAACTCTATAAAATTGCACTGAAACTCAATGTCGATCTTAACCACTTTTTTGACATTGCTTCCTCTGATACATATAACAATGCTCACGCGGTGATGCAATTAATTAATAAATATAAACGAGAGCGGGATTATGCAGCGATTAATGAAATACTAAAAAAGGAGAAAGATAACCCGTTGTTCAAGCATACCTCCTTCCGGCAATTTTTAATGTGGCATGAGGGCATCTGCACCAACTATCTTGAGGAAGACAAAGAAAAATCAGTGGCTATACTGTACGAAGCTTTAAATTTAACGAATCCAGAGAAAATGAACATGACGGAGCGTGAAATTGAAATCCTGACGAGTATCGCCATCGTAGAAAAAGATAATGGCAATCTTGGTCGGGCGATTGAAGTTTTCCAGGAAGCACTCAATAATTTAACAGAGCTTCCTCAAGTGCTTGATTCAAGTATCTGGTTAAAAATACTTTACGGGCTGGCTCAAGCATTATCCAAGCTGGAGAAGTATGAGGAATCACTGATCTATTGCAGCAAAGGAATCGATAATTGTATATATGAAGAAAATATGTATTTGTTTGGTGAATTCCATTACCAAACCGGCATGAATTTCATAAAATTGGGTAAATTACCTGAAGGAAAAGAATACCTGGAAAAAGCCATTACGATTTTCAGACTGCAGCAAAATGAGAAGTTTGCTAGTTTAGTAATAACAGAAATGGAAAAATTACTTAAATACTGCTAACGGTTTTAAGTGTAATAACTTAAACAAATAACTCATCAGAGAAAGAGGAGGATTGAAATTGAAAAATGCTATCTTAGTATCGGTGATTGCAGCAAGCTTTTTTGGAGTCTTTAGCTTGATTTCCATGGACATTGCAGATCTTCCGTCACAACATTCAGTTGATGGGACATATGTAGCCGACCTGCCATCGCAGCATTCAGCGGACGGGACATATGTAGCCGACCTGCCATCACAGCATTCAGCGGACGGGACGTATGTAGCCGATCTGCCATCACAGCATTCAGCCGATGGTTCACAAATAGCCGATCTTCCTTCACAGCATAAGGTTGGTGACAACTTAGCTTAGTATCTGATGAAACAGCCAATTCCTTTTAGGGACTGGCTGTTTTCTTTTTTTTGCCAAAATTAGATTGCTTTATGGAAAGGGATGCCGTCTTAAGATGGCACTTAAAATCTAGCCGATCCTCTTTTTCATAGCTTGTTCCATTCCTTCTGCAACCTTTTGGTCTATAATTGTTAAGAGAAGCAAAAGGCTCTGGGTTGTTCCAGAACCTCTTTTTGTTTTTTTCAAATTCATTAACCTTGAAAAGGTGCATCAATCAACTATATCCATGTGGGCTCCATCCTTCATTTGAAAGTTTTTGCTGGGCATTGCTCCATTTGTTCCATGACAGCCATTGTACATTTGCTTTAATTCTTCGTTTGATAGACCCGGGTGCATTTTTTCCATCATCGGTTTCATTTGTCCGAAATTGAAAGTGCCTTTGCCTTCTAATGTATCTTCTGCGAATACGGAAGTGCTTGCCCCAAGAATAAGTGCAGCACTTATGAGGGTTAGTACTCTTGTTTTCAAGTTGATCAGCTCCTTTTGGGTATATCTTTATTTTAAAGTGGGGGTTTGCAAAAACTTAGCAGAAGCAGTGACAAAGTATTGAAATCATTTAAAGTTTAACAATGAGTACCGGAGGAAAAAGTATGATGTTGTTTGAATACCTGGCAGATCAGCCAATTTGGCTTGCTATTTTGATTAGCCTATTGGTAAGTGTGCTCATTTCAATTGCTGGTATCGTACCGAGTACATTTGTGACAGCAGCCAATATCGTTTACTTCGGGTTTGCAGGTGGACTAGCACTCTCAATCATTGGGGAGGCTGTTGGTGCTATCATCAGTTTCTTCCTTTATCGGAAAGGCTTAAAAAAACTTGGCGAAAAGTTTAACGGTGGTATCCATACGATAAAACTATTGGAAAATCTGAAGAATACAGGGGGATGGGAGGCATTCATTCTCGTTTTGCTGCTGAGGATTTTTCCATTCGCGCCGTCCGGACTTGTTACTTTGGCTGCATCAATCAGCAGGATGGGTGCAGCAGCATTTATGGTTTCAAGCACCATTGGTAAAATCCCGGCTCTCCTGATTGAATCCTATTCTGTACATACTGTACTTGGCTGGAAAATGGAATACCAGCTTGCTGCAGCGTTCTTTGCGGTTGGAGCAGGTGTTTGGTACTATTATTGGACAACTAAGAGGAAAAACGGAGGAAGTAATAATGAAAATAAGTAAAAAAAGCTTTATGATCACGCTTGCGGCAGCCACGCTTGTATTTACTGGCTGCTCTAAGGACAAGGAAGAAACAAAGCAATCTCCAGCTGAAGAAAATCAACAGGATACCGATACTGAGGAAAAGCAAGCAGATAAGACGAATGATGAGCAGCAAAATGCCGGAACAGATTTCATCGTAAAAGCAAAGCCACAGAGAATTGAGCACATGCACGGCATCGGTTATCCAGGCAACGATGAAGGACTTTATGTGGCATCACATAATGGAATCAAGATTTATAAAGATGGCCAATGGTTTGAAACGGCAGCAGAAAAACATGACTATATGGGCTTCCAGGCAGTAAAAGATGGATTTTACTCAAGCGGCCATCCAGAAGAAGGGTCCTCTTTGAAAAATCCGTTAGGCCTGGTAAAAAGTACGGATTTCGGCAAATCAATTGAAAAAGTAGCTTTCTATGGAGAAAGTGATTTTCACTTCCTGTCCGCAAGCTATCTGGATCATTCTTTATATGTGATCAATGAACAGCCTAATTCCAAACTGGATGCAGGTGTTTATGTGTCGAAGGATAACGCTGAGAGCTGGAAGCAAGTTGCCTTAAATGGATTTGAAGCAAATACGTTCGGCATGATTGCTGTTCATCCTGACAAAGGGGATACTTTTGCAATGGCCACGAAGGAGGGTGTTTTTGTTTCAAATGATTCAGGCCAGACTGTGAAAGAAAATGGCGATTATGATATGGTGACCGCAGCTGCATTTTCCAAGGAATCTCTGTACATTTCCCCAGTTGAAGATCAGAAAATTAAGCTGGTGAAGATCGGCCAGGAGAAAGAGGGAGTAGAACTGCCAATCCCAACCTTGGCCTATGATAACCCGATTACTTATATTGCTGCTGATTATGAGGAGCAAGGCAGACTCGCTTTCATTACAATCCTGAATGATCTATATGAATCGACTGATGGCGGACAGACTTGGAAACAATTACTCGTTAATGGGAAAATTAAATAGACAGAAATAACAAATGCCACAGCTTCATCCGCTGTGGCATTTTTATTTAATTATTTTTCCTCTTTTCCAAGCACTCGGTTCACACGTTTGCGGAGCATGGTCATCCCGCTTCCGCCAGCCTGGAAGTGGCGAAGCTTACCTTCTGCATCAAATACGTAGTAAGCAGGAACATATTTATTTTCAAATGCCTCTGTGAGTTTATGCTCACCATCAATGAATGTTGGCTGGGAGATATCATGGCCCATTGCCATTGCTTCAATGACTGCAACATCAAGATCATTTTCAGAGCGAGGCATATGAACCGCCAAGATGTTCAATTCATCCTCATACTCATCACGGAATTCATTCACTTCCGGCATTGCCTCTTTGCAAAGTCCGCAGCTGACAGACCAGAAATGGATTAAAGTAGGTTTCCCTAAAAGTTCTTCTTTTGTTACTTCACCGTTCAACCATCCAGTAGCGCCAGTTAATTCCGGCATTTCGTCTCTTAATTTCATCACATAATCCTCCCCTGATCACTGTCTATTTATGTGAATATATTATCATTAAAATTATATAAAAATCAATACTTAATTATAATTATTATTATTTATTAATGATTATCAATTGGTATTGTGCCAATTAGTACTTTTCCCAAACGATCGAGCTTTTTTAAGTAGGATGTGTTAAAGTACAATGTTGATTTTTAGCACCTGTTGATTGGAGCGGAAGGCGCGCAGACTCCTCCGAAAATGCTAACGCATTTCCATCGTGCGTGGGCAAGTTCGAGGAAGCTTTTCAAAGTCCTGGGGGATCAGCGGCCAAGGTGAGACCCCGCAGGAGCAAAAGCGACGAGGAGGCTCACCTGACGCCCCCCAGAAAGCGAAGCGCCTGGAGCGGAAATCAACAGACTCGTTTAACACAGCATTTAAGTAAAAAGTCATTGCCATCTAATCACTAATTTTTCACCTGTTAAATATTTGTTGAAATCAACGGCCTTTTAAAAATTTGGCTATGTTAAAGCACCAGTCCCGCGGAAAGAAGCGCCTGGAACGAAAATCAACAGACTTTTTTTACAGAGCCAAAATTTCAGGAATAACTTGTACCGCATGAGGTATAGATAAAGGGAATTTTTTTTCTGTATGGATTCCGTTTGACCATAAATACTATTGATTATGAAGGGGGATTACTATGTCAATTTCTGCGGATAAAGTTCTGGACGCAAAAGGGCTGGCATGCCCGATGCCAATTGTAAAAACAAAGAAAATGATGAATGAATTGGAGCCTGGTCAAGTGATAGAGGTGCAGGCAACTGATAAAGGCTCAACGACAGATTTAAAAGCATGGTCAGAGAGTACAGGCAATCAATATCTCGGAACGATTACAGAGGGAGACGTACTGAAACACTATCTTCGTAAAGCGAGTGATGAGGAATTAACTAATGATTCTCCGCATCCGCATACAGCTACCCTGGAAGAGGTGCTGGCAAAGCTTGGTGGCGACGAAAAAATGACCATCCTCGATGTCAGGGAATCTGCTGAGTATGCTTTCGGGCATATTCCTGATGCGAAATCAATTCCGCTTGGAGAGTTGGAGCAGCGGGTCAATGAATTGAACCCTGAAGAGGATGTATACGTAATTTGCCGCTCGGGTTCGAGAAGTGATATGGCAGCAAAAAAATTGGCTGAAATAGGTTTTAAGAAACCAATAAATGTTGTTTCTGGAATGAAGGACTGGACAGGCCCCACAGAAACATCAGTTGAAAAATAGGGAGGGACCAAAATGAAAGTAGCTATTATCGCCGCTAACGGCGGCATGTTCGACGCATATAAAGTATTCAATATCGCAACTGCGGCAGCAGCAACAGATGCAGAGGTAGGGATCTTCTTTACGTTTGAAGGATTAAACCTGATCCATAAAGAAGCCCACAAGCAGCTTCCGCTTCCTGCTGGGAAAGAACACTTCCAGGAGGGCTTCCAGAAAGCAAATGTTCCTCCGGTCGAACAGCTTGTTGAAATGGCACAGGAAATGGGCGTTAAAATGATCGCATGCCAAATGACTATGGATGTCATGGCTCTCGAAAAAGAAGCGTTTGTCGATGGGATTGACGTTGGCGGCGCTGCATCCTTCCTGCACTTTGCCAGCGATGCGGATGTAACTTTAACATTCTAATTGAAGCCTGAAACAGGAGGGACTAAATGGTACAGACCATCTCAGTAAAAGAACTGGCCAGGAAAGTCATTAATCATGAGGATCTCTTTATCCTTGATGCGAGAAACACCGAGGATTTTGATGACTGGAAGATTGAAGGCCATAATGTAAAGGTTCATAATATACCGTATTTTGATCTCCTTGAAGGTATTGATCCAGTCATGAATGTTCTGCCTAAGGAAAAGGATATTTTTGTCATTTGTGCTAAAGGTGGATCCTCTGAGTTTGTGGCTGAACAAATAGAAGAGGCAGGCTTTAAAGATGTATTCTCCGTTGAAGGCGGAATGAAAGCTTGGAGTGAGCATTTAGAGCCGGTGAAAATCGGTGATTTTAAGGACGGGGGCTCCATTTACCAATTCGTCCGAATCGGGAAGGGCTGTCTATCATACCTTGTTGAATCGGATGGCGAGACTGCGATCATTGATACAAACAGGATGATCGAGCAATATGAAGGGTTCATGTCAGGGAAGGATTTTAAGCTCGTAGCCCTGCTTGATACGCATCTTCATGCGGATCATATTTCCGGGGGCCGGAAGCTGGCGGAAAAAGCAGGAGCCAAATACTATCTCCCTCCGAAAGATGCGGGTGAAGTAACCTTCCACTATGAACCGCTTCAGGATGGCGATGAAATCAAGGTTGGAAGCACAGTCATCCGTGCCTTGTATTCACCAGGACACACCATTGGAAGTACATCTTTCATTGTCGATGACCAGTATTTGCTGACGGGCGACATTCTGTTCATCGATTCCATTGGCCGCCCTGACCTTGCTGGTTTGGCACAGGACTGGGTAGGAGACCTGAGGGATACATTGTACAAACGCTATAAAGAACTTGCCGATGAACTCCTCGTTCTTCCAGCCCATTATATGGGCATCAATGAAATGAATGAAGACGGAAGTGTATCTGAAAAGCTTGGGGTCCTGTATGCACAAAATCACGGCTTGCAGATTGACAGTGAAAAAACGTTCAGAAAAACGGTTACTGAAAACCTTCCGCCGCAGCCTAACTCCTATCAGGAAATCAGGCAGACGAATATGGGTAAAATCGACCCGGATATTGAAGAACAGCGTGAGATGGAAATTGGACCAAACCGCTGTGCGGTCCGTTAAAAAAGCAAAAGAAGAGAGTGCCATATAGGTACTCCTTTCGATTAATAAATAGGCTAGGGCTTTTTTCGCAAGCTTCATGCATCTCAGACTTTGACAGGAAATTTACGAAAAGAGCCTTATTAAATTGGAGGAGCTGCAATGAAGAAGTTGACGATCATCCAGCAGAATGACACTCATGGAAGTTTAGGTCTTCATCACGAATTATTTTGGCGGGGGGATACTCCTGGATTGAAACAAACCGGCGGTTTACCCCGGATTGCTAAGTATGTAAAGGACTTAAAGGCGCAAAACGACAATGTCCTTTTCCTTGATGGCGGGGATTTATTTCACGGTACCCTACCACTTGTTTCAACAAAAGGAAAGACACTTTTGCCTGCTCTGGAAAAAATGCAGCTGGACGCCTGGGTTCCGGGCAACTGGGATTTCGCTTACGGGAAGGAACAATTGGAATGGTTGGCAAACAGCTTGCCCTTCCCGACACTTGCTTGCAATGTAACGAGTGAGGATCCAGCTGATACGTTTTTAAAACCATTTACGATCAAAGAGGTGCTGGGGATAAAGGTTGGACTGATCGGACTGACGTATCCATATGTAGATGAAACAATGCCTGATAGCTTCTCTAAAGGACTCGTTTTTTCAAAGGGTGTTGATGAGACCCGTAAGTGTGTGACAGAGCTTAAAGGCCAGGTGGATTTAGTGTTGCTATTAAGTCATATGGGACTTCCTCTTGATGTTGAACTCGCTGCTCTAGTTGATGGGATTGATATTATCCTATCTGGCCATAGCCATGACAGAATTGAACAGCCTATTTCGGTAAATGGAACCGTCGTTGTTCAGGCAGGCTCAAGTTCATCCTTCCTTGGCAAGCTTGATGTAACCCTTGATAACGGAAAAATGGAAGACTGCCAATACGAATTAATTACAATTGATGAGCAGTTTCCAGAGGATGAGGAAATGGCTGGAATGATCGCAGATATTTTAGAGCCTTACCAACAGGAACGGACCAACGTTGTCGGTAAAACAGGTTCAATATTACACCGGATGACCTTAAATGAAGCACCGATGGATAAACTGATTACCGATGCCTATCTGAATGCATTTGATGCCGATTTGGCGTTTTCTCACGGCTGGCGGTATGGAACGCCGGTGCCTGCAGGTGACCTTACCGAATACGACTTGCACACAATCATTCCGACGAATCCGGAAATGTTTACGATGGAGATGACAGGGGAGCGCCTTAATAAGGCTCTTGAGAAGAATCTTGAAATGGTATTCTCCAGGGATCCGTTCAAACAAAAAGGCGGTTATATCTTGAGATCCTCAGGATTATTCATGGCCTTTAAGCCATATAATCCTGAAGGCAACAGAATCCAAAAGCTGCTGATTGGCGGCAAGGAAATCGACATGGGCAAAAATTATAAGATTGCTGGAGGCGGAAGACAGCTGTTTAAGAGAGCAGAGGCTGATAAAACCTATCACGGTACCCATGCTATTGAGGTCATTAAGCAGTTCCTAAAAGAAAAGGGAACTTTTACAGCAGATGAACAACCGAAAATCATAAGTATTTAATGGCTGCTTTATCAGAGGTTTTTGCTTTTAATACAAGTACTTCAATAAAAAACAAGTCGCAGCTCATCAGCCGCGACTTGTTTTTATTGAATACCAGTTAATTTCTTCATCATATTCTCATCCATTGGACCGACGATTTTCTTCGTGATCACACCATTTTCATCGAGAATATAACTTGTTGGGATGGTGAAGGCCTGGTAGGTGGTTCCGGCAGTCCCTTCTTCATCAAGAGGAATTGTGAAAGTCAAACCATATTCTTTAACAAAATTTTGGACTTCATCGACGCCTTTATCCATATTAGTCAGGTTAACAGCGAGAATTTCCACGCCTTTATCCTTGTTTTCTTCATAAAAGTTCTGCATGTGCGGCATTTCTGCTTTACATGGCGGGCACCAGGTTGCCCAGAAATTCAGGATCACCTTTTGGCCGCGGTAGTCTGAAAGCTTAACTGTCTTACCATCAAGAGTATTCAGTTCGAAATCAGGAGCTTCAGCCCCTTCACGTAACGCAGAAAGCTTAGCACCGGGGATATCTTCAGTTTCCACCGATTCTTCCGTTTCGTCTGTCGTTTTCTTTTCACTTTCAGTCAAATTTGGTTTCCAGATATTCACGACTAAAATCACAGCCGCAAGAGCTAGAATCGCAAAAGATAATAGGTTCTTGTTCAAGACGGTAACTCCTCCTTATGAACTCGCTGAAATAGTAGCAAGATGATTCCGAGTGCAAATAGTAAAAGGTTTTCTACTGCGAGCAAATCTGAAAATAAGCTCAGGATAAGCGCTTCTAACATTAGGAACAATATTGAAAGCTGCTGGTTCAGTCCAGCCTTCTTAAAATAACAAAAAATGAACCCTAACAGAAGAGCAGCCTGTACTGCTGCCGCTGGGAGATTTTCGGAAAAGGCAAACAAGACTGTCTCGTATAGAAGGAAAAATATTAAGTATGCAGGAAGAAATTCCTCCCTGTTGATTCCACTGTCCTTTTTCCGGGTTATAAAAAATAAATAAAGTGAGATTCCGGCAACGGCAAGAATCTGTCCATTTGTACCGCCAGTGAAGTAGAGCAGGGATAGCGGGTTATCAATGAACATTTTAAAATTAAAGAGCCCGTAGCTTAATTTTGAAATAGCGATATAAATAAAGAAACTATTCCAATACCAGTCGCCAATGCTTTTCTTTTCCTTTAGCCAGTAAACAATTGCTCCGATAAAAATCGCGGCAAAAGCTGCAAGCAAATCTACCGGCAGCGTAAATCTGCCGACCGTTATATAATTCAAGCAACATCACCTTTTTTTGGCTGGCCTGGCGTGAATTCAATCTGGTACTTTACATCAATGCTGCCGATTACCGATTGAATCATGCCGCAATTTTTCAATACGAGAATGCCAATCTTTTCAGCCTGTTCCGCCTTTTCTTTTTGATCCGTTTGAACACTTACTTTGAATGTCAGCTGTTCAATCCGGTTAGCTTCGTCTGGATTTCTCACGGCTGAAACATTTACGTCAATTCTCTTATAGTCTATTCTTTTCTTTGTTAAAATATTTGCAAGAAGGGAAGTGCTGCAGCCCACTAGTGATGAAGCGAATAGCTCAAAAGGGCGGTATCCAAGTTCGCTATTTGGCGATACAGGAAGGAACCCGTATTCAAGCTGTCCAATAATTTTATCATTATAATAAGTAAATTCCATCGATCTCGCTCCCTTTTTTAAGGCTTTTTCGTGAACGATGCTGCTTTTAAACTTTAGGAAGCAACATTCATACGTTAATAACCTTTTTAAAACAGTATGAATCTGTTTTGTTAAGAATTGATTAAGAAGCGGGATGATGAGGAAGGCTTATCCAAAATGAATGATCAAGTCCATTTGTTTCAAGTCCAATTTTGCCGTTATGGGCCTCAATGATGCTCCGGGCAATCGCGAGACCCAAACCTGCGCCGTCAGCTTTGGTGCTTCGGGATTCTTCGAGACGGTAAAATCGTTCAAAGATAAGCTCCTTTTTTTCCGGATCGATGTAATAGCCCTTATGGGAAAAAGTAATGGTGTAAAGTTTTCCTTCAAGTTTTGCTTCAACAGATAAGTGGCGGCCTAAATCATAATCGATAATATTTTGCAGAAGATTGGATATCACTTGCTTTAGTCCATCTTTATGGCCAAATACGAGAGAAGGCTTTATCTCAAGATTAAACGAATCAAATTGACGGTCTATTTTAAGCTTGAAGGCGGCAATTGATTCTGTCACGACCTCGTCGATTTTTACAGCTTCAAACTGTTTTTCCAGAAAATAAACATCTTTATTCCAGGCGTCAAGTTCCGATATCAAATCGACAATTCGGGTAATCCGTCGGGATTCCTCCAGCAGCGATCCAAACAATTCGCGATCGCCGGTCAAAACCCCGCTATGAAGGGCTTCCAAATACCCATTAACATTGGTAAGCGGAGTTCTTAGTTCATGAGCTATATCCCGCAGCATTTCTTCCCGTCTCGTTTGGATGACAGACAGTGATTCTGTCATTGCATTGAAGTTTGTGAGCAATTCTCCTAATTCACCTCTTGCAGAAATCTCGATTTGATGAGGGATTTTTCCTTCCTTTATTTGATTGGCTGCTGCGGCCATTTTTTTAACTGGCTGAACGATGCGTCTTACGGAAAAATAATGGACAAGTCCTGCTCCAATATAGGCTATGATACTGACCTTTATGAGGAAGGAATCTAAGGTATCGACCAGTTGGGCTCCGGTGATCTGCTCATGGTTCACAAGGAAGCAGGCATAATCCTTTACGGAGATTCCTGCAAGCATGATAACAAGCAGAATGACAACGCTGTTCACAGCAACAAGCTTTGATAATAATAAATTGCCTATGCTTTTAATTCGCCGCAAACCTATACCCCATTCCTCTCACAGTTTGAATATAATCCTTTGGCGTCTTTTCTTTGATTTTTTCACGGAGATTCTTAATATGGACATCAATCGTCCGTTCAGTCACTGCCTTTTCATTGTTTTCATAGATAGAGTCCAGAATTTGTGTCCGTGAAAGAATCTGGCCAGGGTGCTGCATGAACATATGGAGGAGCCTGAATTCAAAGTTTGTTAAATCAAGGAGTTCTCCATCGATTCTCGCTTCTCCTTTTGCAGGTTTGATTGTAAGACCTGTAAAAGTCAACTTTCCGCATCTGCTGGCAGTCCTTCTAAGAACGGCCTCAATACGGACCATCAGTTCAGCAGGACTGAATGGCTTGACCACATAATCATCAGCACCGAGCTTGAAACCTTCAATCCTGCTTTTTTCCGATGCCTTAGCAGTCAGCATGATCACAGGCATCATGCTTTCAAGATCATTCCTTAGCCATGTGCAGATTTCTTCACCGCTTTTCCCGGGAAGCATCAGGTCTAGGATAAGGATGCATGGGTCATATTTTTCAATCATTTTCATTGCGAGAATTCCATTGTCCGCTTCAAGGACCTCATATCCTTCGTTTGTTAAGTAAATCTTCACAAGTGTCCTGATTTTTGGGTCATCCTCTACAACCAATACGCTTTTGCCAATCAAATCTTTATTCACAATGAATGTCACCCCTTCGGACAGCCCTCAGATAAGATTAAAATTGAAATATGCTGTAAGCAGAAAGCCATGCACTAATTTTTTGCATTTGTCCGGAAAGTACAAGGAAGCCCATTCCCACCATGATCATGCCGTTCACAAAAGCCAATTTAGCAAGATACTTGTTGATTTTCTTGATTGCTTTTAAAGAATAAGAAATAACGAACGAGATGACCAGGAAGGGCACAGCCATTCCAAGAGAGTAAGAAGTCAGCAAGTACATGCCTTGATATAATGTATCCGACGAACTTGCAAGCAGCAGAATGGATGACAGCGCAAGTCCTACACAAGGTGACCATCCACTTGCAAATGCCATGCCAAGAAATACGGAACTGAAGACACCTTTGGATTTTGTTTCAGAATGCACCTTTTTTTCCATCATTAAAAATTTGATATTCAACAATCCAGCCATCTGCAAACCGAAAATGATGATCAGCAATCCGGCTGCCTGCATAACGATCGTTCTGTAGTTTGCGAACACCTGGCCAAGAAACGACGCAGATGCGCCCATGACAATAAAAATAAGACTAAAGCCGATGATGAAGCCGAAAGAACGGGTGAATAGAGTAGTTCGGTCCACTGCAACCTTTGAACCCTCGATCTTGCCACCGGTTAAATGCGTTATGTAAGCAGGAAGCAGGGGAAAGACACATGGTGAAAAAAATGATAAAATCCCTGCAGTGAAAGCAAAAAACAATCCTATTTCATTCATTTTAAAATCACTCCTTTTCTATATCTCTATATTGTGCAGGTTTTGTTAAGGCTTAATTAAGATGGTACAATTCTAATTATTCATTATACCCATATTGGTATATAATTTGAAATGATGTATAATGATTTCTATCCATTAGTTTAACATGATTTAGTGTTTGAATCTTTTGATGGATAGTTTGTTCATATTAAAGGTTTAAGTAGAGCCTATTAAAAAATAGGCTGTGTTAAACTTGTCTGTTGATTTCCGCTCCAGGCGCTTCGCTTTCCGTGGGGCGTCAGGTGAGCCTCCTCGTCGCTTTGCTCCTGCGGGGTCTCACCTTGGCCGCTGATCCCCCAGTACACTGAATAGCTTCCTCGAATCTGCCCACGCACGATGGAATTGCGATAGCATTTTCGGAGGAGTCTGCGCGCCTTCCGCTCCAATCCACAGGTGCTAAAAAATCAACATTGTACTTTAACACAGCAAAAAAATAAAAACCCAGGAAAATTTCCCAGGTTCTTTTACAATCATTTGACAGGTTTTAAAACCCTGTATGGTATAATGCGTTATTAGTGGTTTAAATTTTTCTTGATTCCGAAATAGGTGAATAGGGAAACTGCGGACAAAATGGTCATTGAGGCGATTTCAAATTTTACATCACGGTATGTGATTGAATTGTCCTTCGTAAAGTACATCAATCCAAAAATAAAGACAGACAATACTAAGACGGTTACGATAATATCTGCTTTTTTCATTTTATTCCCTCCAATTCTATAGTTATTAAGGGGTGCGATCATATTGAACTTGGAACATCTAAAGACATTCATTGCTGCGGCTAAATATGAGAGCTTCTCCCAGGCAGGCAAGATGTTAAATTTGTCTCAGCCGGCTGTCAGCCATCAAATCAGCCAACTGGAGGCTTACTATAATAAACAATTGTTCATCAGGGCTAAACGCAAAATCGTTTTGTCTGAGGCCGGAAAAACTTTATATAATTATGGTCAGCAGCTGCTTGCCTTGAACGACAAATTAGAAAGCTTATTGGCTGAGGGTGATTCGAGCCAGACCATTAAAATTGGCTGCAGCAATACGATCGGGGAGTGCTTGATTTCAAAAATGGTCCAGGACTTCATTAAATTGAATCAGGACATTTCGAGTGACCAAATCCAGATCACGATCGGGACTTCCATCCACATTACCGATTTGCTGTATGCATCAGAAATTGATCTTGCCCTTGTGGAGGGTCAAGCTGATCGCTATAATTTTGTATCACATGAATTCTACGATGACATGCTTGTTCTAGGTGTGTCACCTCAGCTTAGAATCAATCCTGAAAACCAATTGCCCGAAAAGCTTGCAGATTTGACATGGCTGATCCGCGAACCTGGCTGTGCCATGAGGCAGGCAACCCTTGATTTATGGAAAGGGCTGAATATAGAACCGAAATCAGTCCTCGTCTATAACAGCAATACATTAATCAAGGAAGGTGTAAAAAATGGATTAGGTGTTGCCGTATTTTCAAAACTGGCGATATGTCCTGAAATTCAGACAAGACAGCTAATTGTCAGCCGTTTTAAAGACTGGGACCGTTTCCGTCCATTTTACCTTCTTAGAAAAGATCAGCAATATAAGTCAACACTTCACGAACGATTATGGAATCATATCGTCCAATTAGATGAAAATCCTAATGCTCAATGTTAATGGAGCATTAGGATTTTTTCTTTTACTTTTTGTCACTCTTTTCAGCGGTTTCCAGTTCAAGCTCTGTTTTGATATTTAGTGTTTTATGGTCGCCAGATGCAAGATAATCAATGATCATTTGTCTTGATGCATCGTCCATCTTAGCACCATTACCCTTCATCCGGTCCACAACTGAAGTCCAGTCTTCCGCTGTTTTACTAGAGTTTTTCATAATACGTCCAATATCATGGCATACAAGGCATGTGTCAAGGAAAGCTTGTTCGTTTTCATTTCTTGCTTTAGGGAAGACTAGAGTGGATGCTTTCTTCACTCTGTTCGCTTCTTCTTCATTTTTTGTTTGGTATGCCAATAATTTGTCTTTTGGAACATTGGTTTTAAGCGCAATACCATTCGGATTCAAGCCGACTGGTATTGTTTGCCTGAAATCCTTCTTTTTTGTCATATCAATCTTGGTTAGAGTCTTATCTCCCCAGTTTGAGCCGAACATGACGCTTCCATTTGGACTCCAGTTGAGCCAGTGAATATTCTGGACGCCCCAGATTTTTCTGACGATTTTGTAATTTTCCTCAGGGTCCAATACTGTCAGATAGCCGGCACCATTTTGGGAAGTATACCAGTATCCATCCGGACCAAGATAGGCAATGTTTGTACCCGCGCCTGTCTTAACTGTTCTGATGAATTTCAATTTATCAGTATCAATGATGGAAATGGAGCCATCATTACGGTTACCTGTTACAAGGTCATGAGTATCACCCATGAAGCTTAAATTTACCGGCTTAGGAATGTCACCGATTTTTTTCAAAAGCTTCTCACTCTTAGCATCATAAATGGCTACTTCATCATCGGCTGTGTTAGCAACAGCTACATACTTGCCATCATTGGACATATCAAGTCCTGAGCCTGTTCCTTTGCCGTAGTCTGTCTGAGTTCTTTCCAGGTGTCTCATTTCTCCGGATTCAATGTCAATCACAGTAATGAAAGGCTCTGCCTGCAAGCTGACAAATAGCTTCTTGCCGTCGGGAGTCACATTTAAATCCCTTGGCTTTTTGCCGACATCTTTGAATACTTTTACAAGTTCAGCAGTTTCTGCATTAAACATACCAACTGCCCCAACTGCGTTCAAGGAAGTGAAGGCATATTTGCCGTCTCTTGAGAAAGTCATATGCTGTGGTGCAGGGGGCTTATCAAAGCCAGGGAAATCGATATTATGATACTCGAGTGTATCCATATTGATTGCGACTACGCTCGTACCATAACGCTGAGTTGCGAACGCCCACGTTTGATCTTTATTCATATGGATATGGTGCGGTGTTCCTGAACTTTGAATATATTTTACCGGGTTGCCTGTTTTAATATCTGCAATCGCTATTCCGTTACTAACTTCGTTCGCAGACAGGATCCAGCCTTCGCCATTCCAGTTCATGTTTGTATCGGCATTGCCGTTAGGCTGGTCTTTCCACCAGTTTGGAGAATAGTTCTTATCCAGCTCAGGAAGTTCCTTTTTATTCACATCATCAAGAGATGTCTCTTTTACCGCTGCTTCTGAACACGCAGTTAGTGAAATGGTCATTAGTGCGAAAGCTGATAGTTTAAGAAGTTTTTTCATATATGTCCTCACCTCACTCTTTTCATTAGAACCATCCGACAAGCAGAATCAGCACAAGGGCAGTAGTTGTTCCCCATGTAATCCATACTCCAGGATGTGTAAGCCACTTTGTCTTATCATCCACACGGGAAATACCCTGGGCAAGTCCGTATGGGCAAACTTTACAGAATGAATTTCTTGCCTTATATGACAGGGCTGTATATAGAACACCTGTAGAAGTAACAAGGAAGAAATATTTGTCCATCTTAAAGTGTATTAACGACTTCCAGATGGTGATTGGGTCGTAAAAATAGCTTACGGTTGCATAGGCCATAAAAAAGCTGACAACCAAACTTAATAGAAAAGTTACAGCTTTGCCTTTTTCACCTAATTTTCCTTCAATTTTGTTTAAAAGCATGCTGAAGGTATTATGCGGGCAAGCATATTGGCAAAACGCCCTGTATACAATCATGGATAATGCTAAAAAAGCCATGAGGAACAAGAAAAGGAATACAAAAAATAGATAACCAGCTTCATAGCTTAACTGAAAACCGAATAAGTACAATTTTTCGTTGTCAATGTCCATCCTGAATCCGTTCCAAAACGGCAGAGTAAAGATAATGATGAAAGAAGCCCATCTTATTACATTTTTAATCACAAAAATCCTCCTTTCTTTATCTGTAATTTTCTAAGTACGTATAGACTTGGTCTATTTCTTTATCTGTATATAGGTGGCCGATTGCCGGCATCGTGTTACGGCCATTTTTGATTACATTTTTAATGTCTTCTTCTTTTAGCCTATCCGTTACACCCTTAAGGTCAGGTGCCGCTCCTGTCGCATGGCAGTTTAAGCAAGTACCAGTGAAAATAAGTTCTCCCTTGTTTTCCTGAGGTGCGGCAGCAGGTTCCACCTGTAATTTGCCCGGCATAAAGAGGGCATAGCCAATTGCCCAAATAGCTACGACATAAAATACAGCTACCAATAGTTTAGGCACTTTATTATGTTCAATTTTGATATCCGAAACAATATCTGCTTCTTTATGTTCATTTTTCATTTTTTTCACCTGCCTTTTTGAATGCTGTTCTAATACGGTTGATTACAAAATCATCTCCTTAAACACGGGTTTAAGGAGATGATGTTATGGAAATGAAAGGGTTTTGGCCAAATAACTAAGTTATGAGCCATTTCCTTCATTTTTGCTTTCTTCGAGTCGTTCCTCTGTCGGCTTAAGGCTCATTAAATAAGCGATAAGGTCATCAAGTTCCTGGTTAGACAAGTAATCGAAAGAAGGCATGATCGAACCAGGGCTAGTTGATTGAGGATCGATCAAGTGCTGACGATGCCAATCTTCATTATATTTCAGACCAACCCACATTAAATCAGGGCCAGTACGATTAGAACCCATCAATTGTGGCAGATCGTATTTATAATCTCCTCCCTGTGAAACTGGACCAAGGTTTTGGTTCTGGTCAGCTGGCAATGCCCTTACGAACTGTGTGTGGCAAGTCTGGCAGCCGTTTTGGATGTAGATATCTCTTCCTCTTGCTTCGGCAGAATCCTCAGGATAATTGCGCAGCTCGCCGCTTGCGGTCGCTGAGTTGATTTCCGAGTCGAACAGGGGAAGGATAACCGTGCCGGCAACACCGAACATCCATAAAATAAATGCAACAATTAATACTGATGATGGTTTACGTTCCAAGTTGTTCCCTCCTCCTTAAGCAGTAGCAGCCTGTTGCTGTGATTGCTGTTTTTTCTCGATTTTTGCCAGTTTAATTGTTTTATACATATTCCAGGCAAGGAAGAACTGAGCGACATACATCATCGTTCCGCCAATCGCGCGTCCTTTTACATAAGGTTCCATCATTAATACAGTCTTAAGGAATGGAACACCGTCAATCCAAGCAAAACCTTGGACGACACCAGCGATCCATAAAGAGAATGCGAACACTAGGAATCCAACAGTAGAGAACCAGAAGTGAGCTTCCATTGCTCTCTTGCTGAACATTTCACGTCCAACGATTTTTGGCAGGATGTAATAAATTGCAGCGAAAGATGTGAAAGAAAACGCTCCAAATGGTCCCATATGTGCATGCCCTACAGTCCAGTGAGTGAATTTAATAACTGAACTTACAGATGGAAGAGCTTGCAGCGGTCCTTGAAGACACGCAAATAAGTAAAAAATGGTTCCGGCCATCGTGAAACGGAGCGGCACACTCGTTCTAGTCTGTGACCAAGAACCTTTCATTGTTCCCCAGAAGTTAGCTAAAACTGCCCAAACAGGAATCAATAGAACAATGGATGGAATTACACCGGCTTTGGAAATCCAGCTCGGGATCGGTCCATTCATCAAGTGGTGAGGTCCATTCCATACATAGAATGTTGCGATTGCCCAAAAACCGATCATGGAAAGCTGATGGCTGTATAATGGCCGTCCAGTTAGCTTTGGCAGCAGATAATAGATCTGTCCAACGCCAACAGTCGTCATCCAAAGACCAATCGCGTTATGGCCAAGGAACCAGCCCATTAAGCCTTGTTGTACGCCGCTTGGGATAAGGGATGGCGGGAAGTTGCCGACAATCCAGGTAAATGGCAGCCATAGAAGGGAACCAAGGAAATACCATAGGCTGACATACAGCATTTTTTCCTGTCTTTGTCCGACAGTCTTGAAAAGGTTATAAGCTACAAGTCCAATAGCAATCAGAACTTGAACGTCAACCCAAAGCGGGAATTCGCCATACTCAATAACAGAGGTCTGGCCATCCAGTAACGCAAAGAAACCTTCTAAAATGACGACGTTGTATACTATTAAAGAAAAATTCCCAAGTTTTTCGCTGAAAACCGTCGTTTTAGCCAGTTTCGGAATCATGTAAAACATTGAACCGACATACGCCATAGAAAGCCATGCGTAAATAACGAGCATGACGTGAGCAGAACGAATATGCCCGTATGTTGTCCAGCGATTGTTTAACAATTCTGGCCATATTTGTTTTGTTGCCGTAAGAAGTCCCATGCTCATGCCGATGATGATCCAGAAAACAGCAGCGATGAACCAATTCTTTGAAGAACTCCATTTTTCGTCTGTAAACATTTTGACACTCCCTTGTTCATAAAATAACCACATATATTTCACAATTTCTTCACAATCTGCTATTAAAATCATACATCTGATAATGAGATACAGTTATTCAACTTTTCTATAGTGTTATCCAAATGTTTTATACATGCCTTTTAACTGGTAAAAAGGCTTCGTTTTTGGCATTTTTAGCAAAAAAAAAAAGAGCTGAAAATTCCAGCTCTGATCAGTCAATATGAATTTTGTCTTCTTTTTTATTGGACTTTTTTCGCAAAGTATCAAGGATGAAGATAATCAGGACGGGAACTCCGAGGTAGTAAAATAAATCAAAGAAAAATCCCAGTGATGCATGGTCCATAATTTAACCCCCTATACTATTTTGACCACATTGTAATCCGAGAGCTTTCATATTACAACCCCCTGAAAAATACTCTGGACGGTGTCATGGATTTCTGTTAAAGTAATTCGATAGAACGAGAAATCCATAAAAATAAGGGGGGATAATGATGGTCACAGGAGCTTGGATCTTATTGGTAGTCATGATCGCATCCACCGCATCCGCAGGCTTGATCTGGTATTGGAGCAAGAAAAATGGCCTTTATGATGAAAGTGTGAAATACAGAATGCTTGATGAAGAATAGAACCTATATAGCGCAAACTTTACAATCTGCTAATTATAAAGTTTGACTTGCCAGGGTTCAATTATTTTCCTTCCTTACCTTACCTCTTATAAAAATACCGCTAACTGCCACAGAAACACTATGTTGATAAAACTTTTTCTTCTATTAAATAATGTTCCCTTCTATTTGTTGCCTCAATTTACTCTTATACTAATTATTTCTAAAAACGCTCATTTGATTTTTAAAAAAAATCTTATTTTAGTTTTGGGCTGTGTTTAAGCTCAGTGTTGGTTATTAGCGGCAGTTGATTGGAGCGGAAATCAACAGTCAAATTTAACTACTTATCTTTTGGCTCTGTTAAACAAGTCTGTTGATTTTCGTTCCAGGCGCTTTGCTTTCCGCGGGGCTGGCGCTTTTTTACCATATAATATTGATTATTAAAGTCTGTTGAATGAATCGGAAAATAAGCATCATAAACGGAAATGAATAGTTAAAGCCTTAATATAAATATTAATGTCATAAAAAATTCATAAATACTGTTGACATCCTCACTGAATTTTTATATGATATACCCTGTAAGGTATTTAACAACGTAATCACGTTAGAAACTATAGATATTTTTTTAGACAGATAAATACCCGCTACCGTAATGATAGAGAGGGAGAGTGTAAATGGGAGAAACAAAAAAAACAACGATTGTTTTATTCAGTGGAGATTATGATAAGGTGATGGCTGCCTATATCATTGCAAATGGAGCTGCAGCATATGATCACGAGGTAACGATCTTCCACACATTCTGGGGATTGAACGCTTTAAGGAAAGATGAGCCGATCAAGGTTGAAAAATCATTCATTGAAAAAATGTTTGGCAAGATGATGCCAAGAGGCGCGAACAAAATGGGTCTTTCAAAAATGAATTATGCAGGCTTTGGTCCTAAAATGATCAAAGATGTTATGAAGAAGCATAATGCAATGCCGCTTCCAGATCTAATCGAGATGGCTAAGGAACAGGATGTTAAGCTTGTTGCCTGCCAAATGACTGTGGACCTGCTTGGTCTAAGACAAGAAGAGATCATGGAAGGTGTTGAATTTGCCGGTGTAGCAGCATATCTTGCTGACGCTGAAAATGGCAATGTCAACCTGTTCATTTAATAAGGGACTTTCACTTAGGGCGGCTCGCTGCTCTAAGTGAAAATAACTTCATAGACAAACTCAAAGTGGAGGTCGAACAATGGATACAGTAAAAACAAATTCCACAGTCGATGCAAAAGGGCTTGCTTGCCCAATGCCGATTGTCAGAACAAAAAAAGCAATCAACACTTTAAATCCTGGCGAGGTTTTAGAATTGCTCGCAACGGATAAAGGGTCTAAGGCGGATATTCAAGCATGGGCAAAGAGCTCAGGCCACCAATATCTTGGAACAATTGAAGAAGGCGATGTTCTTAAGCACTACATCCGTAAAGGCGGAGCAGGTGAAGAGAAAGAAGAAACACAATATCCAAACGTTGTTTCAAACGAGGATGTTATCAAGAAACTTGAAGCAAACGAGGATGTTGTTGTCCTTGATGTTAGAGAACCAGCTGAATATGCTTTTGGCCATATTCCAAATGCTCTTTCAATTCCATTCGGTGAGCTTGAAAGCCGTGTGTCAGAACTTGATAAAACAAAAACATTCCTTGTTGTATGCCGCACTGGAAACAGAAGTGACATGGCATCTCAAACACTTGCAAGCAATGGTTTTGAAAATGTTTGGAACGTTGTGCCAGGCATGTCTGATTGGAATGGACCAACTGAATCAAAAGTAAAATAATTTTTTTGACAAAAATATACCCCAGGAGGTAAAAATGAATATGAAAGCTATGACGTCTAAAGAAGTTACGAAAAAGGTATTCAACAAAGAACCATTCTTTATTCTTGATGTCCGCAATGAAACAGACTTTAATGATTGGAAAATCGAAGGCGAGAACTTTGAATATTTGAACATCCCATATTTTGATTTACTTGATGGTGTTGAAGAAATTCTTGATCAGATTCCAACTGACAAAGAAGTCCTTGTTGTATGTGCAAAAGAAGGTTCTTCCGTGATGGTTGCTGAAATGCTTGAAGAAGCTGGCCGTGAAGTTTCATATCTTCAGGGCGGAATGAAAGCATGGAGCGAACACCTTGAGCCTGTTAAGGTCGGCGATCTTAAAGATGGCGGAGCTATGTACCAGTTTGTCCGCATTGGCAAGGGATGTCTTTCTTACATGGTCGCATCAAATGGTGAGGCTGCATTGATCGATGCAACAAGGATGACTGATATTTACCTTGATTTCGCTAAGGAAATTGGCGTAGAAATCAAGCATGTATTTGATACTCACCTGCACGCTGACCACATTTCTGGCGGCAGGAAGATTGCTGAAGCAACAGGTGCATCATACTGGCTTCCACCAAAAGATGCTGAAGAAGTTACATTCAACTATCAGCCTTTAGAAGATGGCAACAATGTGAAAATCGGTGAGACAAACATCGACATCAATGCTTTGTATACTCCAGGCCACACAATCGGATCTACATCTTTCGTAGTAGATGAAAAGTATCTTCTATCAGGAGATATACTATTCATTGACTCAATCGGACGTCCCGACTTGGCTGGTAAGGCAGAAGACTGGGTATCTGACCTAAGAAACTCACTATACAATCGCTTCAAACAGCTTTCCAATGAACTTCTTGTACTTCCAGCTCACTTCATGATCATCGATGAGCTGAATGAAGACGGAAGCGTATCTGAAAAACTAGGTACTCTTTTCGAAAAGAACCACGGCTTGAACATTCAAGACGAAGCTGAGTTCAGAAAGCTTGTAACAGAGAATCTGCCGCCACAGCCAAATGCTTATCAGGAGATTCGTGAAACAAACATGGGTAAAATCAGCCCAGATGATGAAAAGCAAAGAGAAATGGAAATCGGGCCAAACCGCTGTGCGGTAAGATAATTCAAATTATCCTCAGGGGGAGTGGAACAAATCTTCCTGAGGTGCATCTTAAATAGAAATGATCAATCAATTATCAAGAAGTAAAACATCTTAGGAGGAATTTTAACATGAACGTAGCAAAAGTTTTAGATGCAAAAGGACTTGCTTGTCCAATGCCGATCGTTAAGACAAAAAAAGCAATCGCTGATATCCAATCTGGTGAAGTACTTGAAATCCATACAACTGACAAAGGCGCTGTAAAAGATCTAGCTGCTTGGGCGGGGTCTACTGGAAATGAACTTATTAAGCATGAAGAAGAAAACGGTGTGTTCAAGTTCTGGATGAAGAAAGCCTAATTGAACGGAGGGGGAGCTTGTCCCCCTTTTCTTATGTTTTTAAAAATAGTTTTAACTGGTTTTAGCAACACATTTTGCTTATGAAGAATAAGGAGGAAGCCTAATGGATTTAAACTTTTTAATCGTCATTTTCTTAATTGGCTTTATTGGTTCTTTTATATCAGGAATGGTCGGTATCGGCGGTTCCATCATTAAATATCCTATGCTATTATACATTCCACCATTGTTTGGTTTGGCTGCGTTCAGTGCGCATGAAGTGTCTGGAATCAGCGCGGTACAGGTATTCTTCGCTACAATCGGGGGAGTCTGGGCTTACCGCAAAGGCGGCTACTTGAATAAGACATTAATTATTTATATGGGTGCAAGCATCCTGATTGGTAGCTTGATCGGAAGCTATGGCTCACAATTCATGTCAGAAGGCGGCATCAACGTTACTTATGGTATCCTTGCTCTGATTGCAGCAGTTATGATGTTTGTTCCTAAAAAGGGTATCGATGATATTCCACTTGACCAGGTTACTTTCAATAAATGGCTTGCGGCGGCATTTGCATTTATCGTTGGGGTAGGGGCAGGTATCGTAGGAGCAGCTGGTGCATTCCTGCTAGTTCCAATCATGCTTGTTGTCCTTAAAATACCAACAAGAATGACAATTGCTACTTCGCTGGCAATTACATTTATCTCTTCTATTGGATCTACAGTCGGCAAAGTCGTGACTGGCCAGGTAGATTATGTTCCGGCACTAATCATGGTTGTAGCAAGCTTGATCGCTTCTCCTCTTGGTGCAAATGCAGGTAAGAAGGTTAATACCAAAATTCTTCAGTACATCTTGGCAGTATTGATCCTTGGTACAGCTATTAAAATCTGGCTGGATATATTGTAGGATATAAAGAGAAAAGCATTGCTTTTGCGATGCCTCAGACTGCAGACAAACTCGTTGAAAATCGAGCTTGCCTGAGTCTTTTTTTTTTCTGTAAGATGGGTTTGTTGCTAATTTGAGACAACTGTTTAATTAACTCTTTTAGGTATCCAAGAGGCCTTATTGGCGACCTCTTTTTCCATAATTTTCTCTTTTAGGTATCCAATAGGCCTTATTGGCGACCTCTTTTTCCATAATTTTCTCATTTAGGTATCCAATAGATCTTATTGGTGCCCTCTTTTTCCAAATTTTTCTCTTTTAGGTATCCAATAGGCCTTATTGGTGCCCTCTTTTCCTAATTTCTGGATTGTTGGTAACCAAGAAGCTATATTGGTGTTTTTATTTATCGTATAAATGATATAGAAAAACGAAGAATGAGTGACCCAGCCGGTAATAAATTGGTAATATGATAAAAAATTCTGAAAAATAAGCCTTTTGTATTACTGTCTAATCTATCAAACCATACAAAATCCCTATTTAGAATATACTGAATATTTTATAATATTTAGGATATAGAAATATATTAATAGGGAGTGACATCATGTTAAAAGTCCTATCCACTTCAGCGCTGTCTCTTGCGTTGGCAGGAAGCGCTGTATTTGCTGGAGTCAGTGCAAATGATTCAACCGTAAAACCACAAAGTAAATATGAAATCAGCCTTGCGCACCATGTTGGTGCAGCACCTGAACTTGTCGATAAAGCGAAGAAACTGGGAATCGATATTTCAAAGGTGGATCCTGCTGAGAAAGCAGCAGTAAATGGAACAAAGTTTCAGCAGCCAGGAGATAATCATGTTGCTTACAGAGAAGCAAAAGGGGATGTTCCGGTTTTAGTTCTTTTAGCTAAGTATCCTGAGGGTGATGAACCTGTAGGTGATATGAAGGGACAAGTCCCTGCAAAATACTATGAGGACTTGATTTTTGGCACAGAGTATAACCCCTATGAACTTGAACAGTTCAAACAATATGATGGAGCAAAAGTTCCGAAAGACCGTACAATGCAAAACGCTTATAAAGAATCAAGTTATGGAAAAGTCAACTTGGTCCGCAAAGAAAATACTGAATTTGTGTGGGTAGAGATGCCAAAAGGTGCTTCATACTATTTGGATCAAGAAGGCAAATATGCTGAAAGCGGAAAGTACGTACTTGGTAACGAAAACGGAGATGCACATACTGGTGAATTCATTCGCGACCTGTTGAAAGCAGCCGATGAGCAGGTAGACTTCTCTCAATATGCCGAGAATGGCGAAGTGCCGAACGTGTTCGTTATCCATGAAGGAACAGGAGCAGAATTCAGCCGCGACCCTGCACAGTTCTGGTCTCACAAGTGGAGCCTCCTAAGTGCTTTATACTATGGAAAATACTATGAAACAGGCAAGCCATCTGATCAGTATGAAGGTATGAGTCAAAGCGCTTGGATCAACAAAACGGTTAAAGAGGACATGACATATGATGGCGTGATTGTTAACAACTACAACATCCAGCCGGGTATCGGCGGTAACGTTGCAGGATTTGATGCTGCAACAGGTACGTACAAAGAAGAAGCGAAAACGGGTCCATTCCCAGCGCAGACAGGTGTTTATGCACACGAATTTGGACATGCTCTAGGTTTGCCTGATTTCTATGATACGGTTTACACATCAGAAGGTGTGGGGAACTATTCAATGATGGCAGGCGGGTCATGGATGCGCTACCCTGATGCTTCGGTTTACAGCGGAAACTCACCGACACATTTTGATCCATTCTCAAAGGTATTCTTAGGATGGGCAAATCCAATTGAAGTGAAGCCTAGCCAAGGTGTAAGAGAAATTACATTGCCACCAATCAATAAAGCAACAGCAGATAACGGCATTGTAAAAATGGAGGTTCCAGGCTCAAATGGCACGGAATACTTCTTATTTGAAAACGTTCAGCAGGACGGCTTCAACAAGGGGTTAATCCGTCAGGGAGAGAATTCTAAAGGTTTAGTTGCGTGGCATGTCGATGAAAATGTCATTAATCTTTACCAGACTGCCGGCTTCCGTCCAAATAACGTGGAGAACTGGATGAACAAACGCTTCCAATACAACCAGTCACAAACGGCAAGCAATGGTGATGTCGTCACTCACTATGGTTTATCTGTCCTTCAGGCAGACGGATTATATGATCTTGAAAAGAACGTTAACCGCGGTGACTCAGGTGACTTCTTCAAAACAGGCAGCAAGATCACTCCGGTATCTGGTAATGTACACTCGGGCTCTTACTACTTCTGGAAGGGCTTTAGCGACACACCTGCAGATTCAGGAATCCATGTAACAAACATTGTGGAAAACAAAGATGGCTCAATCACAGCTAAATTCTTCTACAACTTTAATTCGAGTGTAAAATAAAAAACAAAACCTGAGCGGGATATTTCCCTGCTCAGGTTTTTTAACAAGATAAGAAAGTATAAAATTCACTTCGAGAAATGTCCAGGTCCAGTGCCTACCCCCCTCGAGTCGCTTGTCT
>NZ_JBALQL010000006.1:0-38315 GCF_036964885.1 Bacillus sp. JJ1122
TTTTCGGAACTTTATTGCTTTCGGACCCTTTGCGGAAACCTGTTAAGAATCCTAAATAAACGAGCACACATCAATAAGTATCTGTTACTTTTATACGCAAAACCAACTATCCACGCGAAAAATACTCTTATTTTGCAGAAACTATTGCTTCCCAATCAATTGTCCCATTCTTTATTTGTTCACGTTTTTCCTTATTCATGATATCAGCGGGCCTTCCGCCTTTTGGCCAGTCTCCCTCATACCCTTTGAATTCCGGACGATCTTGAGAAAGAATATACCCAGCTACATTGATGGCATCTTGATCGGACAAAGTGCCACCCTGACCTTTAGGCATATTTTTTTGCACATAACCAGCCATCTTTGTTAATCTTGACATTCCTGCACCATCATTAAAGGACTTTTCTCCCAAGACTGCAGGGCCCGTAGTTGGGCCTGTTCCTGATCCATCTCCAGCATGGCAGCTCGCGCATGATTGTGCGTAAAGCTTTTCTCCATCTTGAACACTAGGGACTGGAAATTTCTTAGGCTCTTTCGGTGCTCTCCAAGGGAGTTCGGATCCAGCAGGTACCCCTTCTGACATATATTGCAGATATGCAATCATGGCACGCATTTCCTTGCTGTCAGATGGCAGCATCTTACCGTTCATGCTTCGAATCATACAGCCGTTAATCCTGTCTTCGAGTGTATAAACTTCTCCCTCACGAGGCCTATATTCAGGATAGACTGCTGACAGGCCTACCATCGGAGCCTCTTCTTTCACAATTCCACCATTGGCGTGGCAGCTCGCGCATGATAGGTTGTTGCCAACATACTCATCAGCTACATTATTTGTTTCCATCATTAATTGATGACCATATTTAATACTCTCTCCAAGTGGACCATCTGGAACATCTTCCATGCTCGGCGGATTAAATTCAATACCCGTTCCTGCTGACTCTGATTGTTGCTGGGGCACTCCTGCGGTTTCAGCTGGGGCAAGGTCCTGGCTGATTTTCCAGCCAACGAAGAGTGAACCAAAGATTAAGAATCCAATGATAATAGCTAAACTGTTTTTCATTTCATTTCCTCCTTATGAAGTAACAAGTATCTGAAAATCTATATACCTATTCTAGTATAGGTAAGCCCCTTATTTTCATTTTAATTATGTATATATAGTGAATAATATATTAATAGAAAAAGAGCTGGATTTTATCCAGCCCTGTTAGTGAAAACCTCTATTTTTCTTTTACTAAAAAGTATAGGAACCATACCGCATGATTTTGTTCATCAAAAGCAGCACGCCTGAAAACCCTCATAATTGCCTGATCGGTTGCCTCATCTGCAATTTGATGATAAAAATCGACAGTTTTTTGTTCATCATTTAGCGATGCTTCCAATCCAGCAAGGTAATTAGCAGTACATTCTTCCGTCATCTGAGGCTGTGGCTGTTTGCCTGTAAGTGATGTATAAATTTGCGAGAATTGCTGAAGATGTTTTTTCTCATCATCTAGAATTTCATTGATTCGATCACGCTGCAAAGCAGTTGGCGCCATTTGGGCAAGCCTCGCATAGCATTGTGTCGCAGTATATTCGCCGTTAATGGCTGATGTAAGATCGTTGATCAGTTTCTCATTTTGTCTGTAATGATAATAATATGGATACATGTCGTACCTCCCCAAACTATTTGTAATATTGTATGGGGAGGTTGAATGTGTGTGCCTGGTTTTATTTCAAGTTAACACCCTCGAACTCAACAAAAATGCCTTTCAAATATTTCTTCTCTTTTATTACCTTGATGCCTGATTCCTTCATATACCTGCCTGTGTCCCGGTTCAAGTGACAGCCGTCGCAAAGCTTTTTCCAGGCAGGAGTTAGAACATCCTGCAGCGCAGCAAGCGAAGCAGATTCTGTTCTTACATGTTCAAACAAAACAATCTTGCCGCCTTTTTTACATACTCTTCTAATTTCTTTAAATGCTGATTGAGGATCCTGCACAGAACATAATACTAGCGTTGCAACCACTGTATCAAATTCACCATCCTTAAATGGCAGCGATTCAGCCACACCTTGATGAAAATTAACCGGTATCCCAATATCTCGCGCTTTCAGTTTTGCTTGTTCCAGCATGTAAGGATTTGGTTCGACCGAATCTAAACTCCTTACTTTTTCAGGAGAATAAAAAGGAAAGTTGGCTCCTGTTCCAGTCCCAATTTCAAGAGTCTTCCCTTCGAGCCCTGATACTATTTTCTTTCTGATATGTGCAATCCACCTTTTTTCAAGGGGTCCCATAACAGTGTCATATAAACAAGCAAACAATTTCGCCACAGAAAAGCTCCTTAAACAAATCATTTTTCCTTATTATAAAAAAAAAGGGCCAGAAAAGCTATTTGCTTAACCAGGCCCATTTTTTTATTATCCGAATTCTTGTGCAGCCGCCATTAGAATCCTTTCCTTTACCTTCTGTTTAATAATAGAATAATTTCTTTTTAAATCTTCGCTTAGGCCGAAATGAAAATTGATTTCATATGGCTCTACCCCTATCAATAACCCCTTCTTTAAGCTTAATGCATGAAAAAGATGAAAATTATGAGCAGCAATTCCCTTTTCCATCATGGTAAGCTGAGTGAGGGGCATTTCATAAATACTGCCTTTTTTGCTGCCCATTTGAACTGCATCAAGAATAATTAAAAATTCGCCTTCCTTAGCTTCGGCCAAGCAATAATCTACATCTGTTTCGCCGATAACAAATTTGATTCGTTTGTCGTTATTTTCCACCATCAGCTCTTCTGCAAGATAAACCCCGATCCCATCGTCCTGCATCAGCACATTGCCAATCCCAATAACAAGCATCTAAAACACCTTAATCGATTTTATTTCATGTCCTGGTCTGTATACATGTGTCGCGCATGACATACAGGGATCGAATGTACGTAAAATGCGTCCTAGCTCGACAGGATTTTCCGGATCCTGAAGCGGTGTATTCATTAAAGCTAGTTCCGCTGTTCCTTTAGAGGACTCATCACTTGCAGAAAAATCCCATGCAGAAGGAGTGATAATTTGGTAAAAAGAAATGACATTGTTTTCGATTTTAACCCAATGACCAAGTGAGCCTCTCGTAGTTTCTACCAGTCCTGCTCCCTGAGCCTTATTTGGTACTTGCCACTTCTTTTGCACATGTATCCCAGGAATGATCTGGTCAATAAGAATTTTCATTATATCTACAATTTTCTTGGCTTCCAATGACCGTGCAATCGTTCTGTCCATAGCAGAGATTCCGTTACGGTACTCGCCGCTCAACCAGAGCCGTGCGAGGGGTCCAACTTCCATTGGAACCCCTTTGTAGCGCGGAGCCTTTACAAATGTGTATGCATCTTCTTTATCCATGTCAGGTTCCTGCATTTCTTCAAATGGGCGTGTTGTTCCCTTCCCTTTATACCAGGAATAGCGTATTTTTTCTTCAATATTCATAGAGTCAAACGCTTCTGTTTTCCCATTTAAATATACTAACGGCTCCGTATATAAGGTTCCTAGCTCCTTATAGTCATTGAATGCACCAAATGATAAGAAATTTCCAGGGCCGCTGCCAAGATTAAACAACTCCGGATAATATTTAGCAACCGTATAAGTATCTGGAATCATTTTGTATTCTATAAAATAACTAACCTTATCAAGAATTGACTTAATATGAATGATTTTTTCCGCATCTGGCGGAGTTGTAAAACCTCCTACAAATATCCCGTGATTATGCGGCGCTTTCCCCCCCAATACAGCCAGCATCTGGTGTGCGAGCCTGCTATAGTTCAGCGATTCAAAGTAATGCGCGGCCAGTGTATCATTCATTTCCTTTGGGATCCTGTAATCCGTATTCTCCGAAGTGAATAGTGGATATTCTGGAGGCATCTTTACGTAATCAGGCAGTGAATATTGGTAAAAATGCCGCAGATGATTCTGCAGGAATTCACAGCAATGAATGATGTCGCGTATATATCGGCCTTGATCCGTTACCTCTACCCCAAGAGCTTGCTCAAGAGCAGTCGAGGAGGCAACCGAATGAGCAGTCGAACAAATTCCACATATCCTTTGCGTCAAATAAATCGCATCGAATGGACTGCGGCCAACCATCATCTGCTCGAAACCGCGAAACATCACTCCTTTCGTTTTGGCATTTGTGACGGCATTTTCTTCAACTGTAACATCAAGTTCAAGAAACCCGCTTAGCCTTGTAACAGGATTTATAACAATTCTTTTTCCTCCAGACATTTTCCCTACTCCCTTGTTGTGTTGTATGAAATGAATGGCGCCATTCTATCTGGAAAACCCGATTGTGCACAGCCAATACAGGTGCTTGCCCCTATCGGCCAATTAACATGACCGTTCCATTGTCTTGTTGGACAATCCACACGGGTAACCGGTCCTCGGCAACCGAGCTTGAATAAACAATATGGCTCTCCTAGCGTTTCTGAAAAAACCCCTTTATCAAAATAATGCCTTCTCGGGCAGCGATCATGGAGTAAATCACTGTAAAACATCTTCGGCCGGCTTTGCTGGTCAAGTTCTGGCTGGCCGTAAAGAAGCAAGTGCGCAAGCGTTCCAAGGAACCAGTCTGAATGAACTGGACATCCTGGAAGCTTGATGATTTTCTTGTTGCCGAGCACTGCTTGCAGGCCTACTGATTGGGATAAATTAGGTCTTGCTGCAGATGGTCCACCATCAACGGCACATGCGCCTATGGCAATGACAGTACTCGCCTTTTCCCCAAGCATCTTTGCTGCCTGCAAGCCTGTGATCGGCTTCCCGTTTCGAGTGCCAACAAGATGAAACATTCCCTCGTTTTTCAGCGCAACTGCACCTTCCACACCGAGAATGAAATCTTCCTCCCCTTCCGCCAGTTCAAATAATCTGTTAATGGCCTGTTCCCCATCCGCTACCATCATGCTGTTACTGTAGACTAAGTCAACCATCTGTGTAATCGCATACTCAAAATCCGGCTGAAAACCATTCAAAAGTGAGATTACATTTCCAGAGCAACCGTTCAGCTCAAGCCAAACAAGCTTCTTCCTTTGTACCTGGCCAGATTGAAGCCCATTTTTTGCTGCATCTAATAATCTCTTGGCAATCGCCTCATTGGTGACGGATTCAGGAGGTAAAACAATGTTTGATTCGCTCATTGCACCAGCCTCCCAATCGGTTTTAACTGAGCCAAAATCCATTGCTGTCCAGCATGGCAGCTTGCGAATTCTGCAGTCCAGTCCTTGCCCGCTGACAGTCCAAAGTGAGTAGCCAGAGACCAGGCCGCATTATTCGTGACATCATATACGACACCATTCACCGCAACATAAGCTGGCATCCCGTTCAGTCCGGTGAATTGGGCAAGTTGCTCTTTCGTAAACGTTTGGCCATTAGGATTGCTTGGTTGAGTAACTGGAATTCCAGTTTGTGGCTGGATTCGTGATGGTTCGGTTACAAGGTATGCTGGTTGCGGTTGGGATGAGAATAGGTGAGTTGCAGGGTACGCTGGCCGGGGCTGGGTCATTGGTAATTGAGTTGTTGGGAATACTAGCTGAGTTTGAGATGGGGATAGGTGTGTTGTTGGGTATACCGGTTGAGGCTGGGTTAATGGGTATAATTGGCTTACTGAATGGCCTGCCTGTGCTTCGTTAATCCTTAATCTCCCCTGTACCGGTATTGTTTCTGTCTGAATTTGATGGAACGGGTGAATAGCATGGGGTTTAGTGTGCTGCAATAATGCTTTATTTCTTTCAGTTTGACAAATCGCTACTAAATGATGTAAATATGATACCTTTTCCCATAGCTGACTCAACGCTAAATATCTTTCTCGTGGATTGCCGGTAGCGTAAATTAGATGAATTAAATAATGTAATTCTGAAAAAGTGGCAGCAATCTCGCTGTCGATCAAATGGTGATTTGCCATTTTAGTGAACCCCCTTTTGGGGAAGTTTTAGTGTTAAGATTCCTTTTGTCATTTTATTCTAATAAACTATTTTTTATTACCAAAATGGCAGGTGAATGAAAACCTTTGTGATGAAATTTTTTGATAGTCACGAAAGTTGAGGGACTAAACTTAGAGGAAATCATGGAAAATTCAATTACACCTAAAGCATGTAAAATTATATCTACCGTAGGGATCAGTTTTTTAAGGCTTGGACTCTTTTTCAATATAACTGTCGTTTTTTCACCACTCCTTCCTTTTACTACAACAAAAGTAAAGAGACAGGCAGCAGTAAAAAGCCTGTCTCTCTTATTCATGTTTAAAGTTATGGCTTCAAAACAACCTTAATGCAATTATCCTTGCGGTCATTGAATATATCATATCCTTTGGCGGCGTCTTCTAGAGGGATCCGGTGAGTGATAATATCTGTCGGATCAAACTCGCCGTTAACCACCATGTCAAATAGCTTTGGCATGTAATGGACGACTGGTGCCTGGCCCATTTTCATGGTAATGTTCCTTTCGAAAAAGCGTCCAAGTGGAAACAGATTGTAGCGTAACCCATAGACTCCAGTAAGTTGTACCGTTCCAAATTTGCGCACAGCTGTATGTGCAATCTCAATTGCGGAAAGCGTACCGCCCTGCAACTTCAATTTTTGTTCAACCTTTTCAACTGCGGATTTCTTCCCGTCCATACCAACACAATCGATGACGACATCTGCTCCGCCTTCTGTCAGGTCCTGAAGGAATTTTCCCGGGTCATCCTGCTGAGTAAAGTCAAAAATTTCAACATTGTTTGTCGATTTCGCATGCATGAGTCTGTAATCAAGATGGTCAACGGCAATGACTCGTTTTGCACCCTTTATCCAGGCAAACTTTTGCGTCATTAATCCAACTGGCCCACTGCCGAGAACGATGACAGTATCTCCTTTTTTCACTCCTGCATTCTCGACGCTCCACCATGCTGTTGGAATGACATCTGACAGGAAAAGCAGTGATTCGTCTTCGAGCTCACATGAATCAGGCACAACAAATGATGTAAAATCTCCATAAGGTACCTTTAAATACTCTGCCTGGCCACCCGGATGGTTACCGTATTGCTCGGTATACCCAAAATAACCTCCAGTATCCTTGTATTCATTCGAGTTGTCACATTGGCTTTCCATTTGATTCTGGCAATAAAAACATTCACCACAAGAAACGTTAAATGGGATGACGACACGATCCCCTTTTTTCACCTTTGTAACGCCTGGCCCAACTTCTTCCACAATACCCATCGGTTCATGGCCGATGACATATCCTGGACGGAGAGGCATATTCCCCTGGTAAAGGTGAAGGTCAGACCCACAAATAGCTGTAGAAGTAATCTTGACTATCATATCTTTTTCGTGTTCAATCTTGGGTGCTTCTACATTTTTCACTTGTACATCCTTTGTACCTTGATACGTAACTGCTTTCAATTCACGCCACCCCATTCCTTTATTTACATTAAAAAGAATTCCCTTGATGTAAAATAAAAAACATGTTTGGCAGCTTTTCCAATATTTAGCTTCATACATAACTTTCTTTTTATTATGCACCTTATAAAATGGAGGTGTTAAATATGGACCAAAATCAGCCCGGAAATGAGAAGCTTCCTGATTTTAAGGAAATGAGCGATCGGATCTTTATCAATCCTTACTCTGGCCCGCAGCTAGTAGTTAAAACGAATCTCGACCCGAATGTCGCGACAGATGAAAATCCTTATTTTAAAAACGATAATATGACGGATCCCCAACAATTCAAGGAATATTTCAAGGAGTAGATAATGGAAAAAACACAAGCATATTTGCGCGAAATCCTATCTGATTATACTGAAAGCTATCCCCTTAGCAAAAAAATCTATCAGCGGATCGAAGAAGGCAATTACGCATCAGAAGGTGAATTTGTAAGAAATCTTACAGAGGAAGAAATAGAATTTTTGAATAAGATTCTTCCCGAAGCAATTGAATATGCGAAAAACGAACTGGATGAAAAACGGGCACAACAATTGAATGAAGTTTATGAATTACTCTATTAATACCAGGAAGGCACTCGCTCCTTCCTGGTACCTTTTTCAATCAATTCCAATTTATTTGATGTAGTTTCCCTCTTTCAAAAAAATCTTCTCTCAGTATCCCAATTCACTCGTTATACAACTATTTTTAAGCCCCATTAAAGAATTTTCAAACATGATTCATCACACTGTGAAAAGGATTGATATATAATCTAGGTATTCATTTTAAGGAAAATGACAAAAAAACCTGTATTTCCGTTTTAACAGTGCATGTATATAAAATTCAAACATCGGAGGACAAAAATGAACAAGCTCGGAAGCTTTATTTTTAACTTTAAGAAAACGATCATTTTAGTTTGGGTCGGTCTCATCCTATTTTTAGGTTTTTTCGCCTTACAATTACCTTCTGTATTAAGCGGCAATGGATTTGAATTTAAAGGGGAATATAAGCAGACTAAGAATATTCTTGAGAAGGATTTTGGTCAGCATAAGTCTTCAATCATCATCCTTTATGAAAAAGAAAAAAATGTTTCGGAAGAAGATTGGGTTGCCTTTATTAAGGAATCTTTCGAAGATGCTGCAAAGGCTTCTGGAGTCGCGGATAGTGTGTCACCATTTCAGCAAAAAGATATGCTGAAGGAAAATATAGCGTATGGACTCTTATTGTTTGATAAGGATGCTTCAACTATGGGAGATGATATTAACGGACTCCGCGAGGTCTTAAAGGATGAGAATGGGATAAAGGTATCAATTACGGGAGAACCCGTGATTGTTAAAGATTTAAACCAGGCTAGCCAGGATGATCTCGCAAAAGCTGAGATGATCGGTCTGCCAATCGCGTTGATTGTATTGATTTTTGCATTTGGGAGTATAGTCGCAGCCAGCTTGCCACTTTTGGTTGGAATTTTTTCGATACTTAGCACAATGGGGGCAGTATATTTTTTCAGCTACTGGTTTGACTTGACGATTTTCATCCTTAATATCATTCCTATGATTGGGCTGGCATTAAGTATTGATTTCGCTCTTTTATACATAAACCGATTTAAGGAGGAAATTAATAAGCAATCTGTTAAGGAGGCACTCATCACTACTACCGCAACAGCGGGACGTTCAATCATTTTTTCAGCAATGTGCGTGTTTATCGGCCTTCTTGGCTTGATGTTCATCAAAATAGACATTTTTCAGAATGTAGCAATCGGTGGCATGACGGTCGTTTTCATATCTGCTCTATCTGCCATCACATTCCTCCCTGCAATCCTTGGCTTGTTAGGAAACAAAGTTCACTCACTAAGCGTATTAAAGGTGAAAAAGGACAAGCCGGGAATATGGAGCACTTTTGCCCATTTTGTTATGAAAAGGCCGGTAATTATGACATTTCTGGCTCTTGGTTTATTAATTACCGGATTGATACCCGTTAGACAAATGGATCTAACCGTTCCTGGAGTTGATGCGCTTCCTCCAACTTATGACGCAAGGATAGCCTATAACAAATTCCAGGATGAATTCGTAGAGCAAAATAAAAGTACCGACAAGGAAGTAAAGGTAATTCTTAATACAGAAGGAAAAGTATTATCAGAAGGAAATGTTGAAAAGCTGCACACCGCGTTAGGTGAATTAGAGGAAAGCAAAGATGTAGAGTCAGTCGATTCGGTCTTCTCATTGACAGGAATCGAAGACCCTGCTGCTTTTTTAGCGGCTGCATCTCAGGTGAACAGTCCGATCAAGCCGGTAATTGATAGGTTTATTTCAGAAGATAAGATGCTTGCTAGCGTTTATTTAAAAGAAAGATTATCAGCACAAGAAGCCCAGGACTGGGTGAGGAAAGCTGCCGATAAAGGGTATGATGTTTCACTATCGTTCGGAGGAACTCCAAAATTCGAACAGGAAATCTTTGATGAGATTTTTGAAAAAGCGCCCAAAGGTTTGGCTTTAATCCTTATATCTACCTTTATCATCTTGATGATTGCTTTTCGGTCCGTGCTCATTCCCCTTAAGGCAATTATCATGAATATATTAAGCTTAAGCGCAACCTTCGGAATTGTCGTCTGGATCTTCCAGGAAGGTCATCTTGGTATAGAACCAACAAGTATAGCACTAGTCCTTCCAGTGTTTGTATTTAGTCTTGTCTTTGGTCTTTCGATGGATTATGAAGTGTTCCTGATTTCACGTATTCATGAAGAATATCTGGAAACGAAAGACAATAATTATGCAACCTTAACCGGATTGATTTCTACCAGTAAAATCATTACATCTGCCGCAGCAATCATGATTGTCGTCACAGGCGCATTCGCTTTTACAGGAGTTGCTCCAGTAAAGCAAATGGGAGTTGGAATCGCACTGGCAATATTTATTGACGCCACCGTGATAAGAATGGTACTAGTTCCCTCACTGATGAAGCTGCTTGGTGACTGGAACTGGTGGTTTTTTGGACTTAAACCATCTAAAGACAAAAAATTCGGGCATTAAAATTAAGACACAAAAAAACAGCACAAGCCTGCTGTTTTTTTGTATGATAGTAAAAACTATCCTCTAGCTGTTAAAGTTTTTTCATCTTCAATGGTTTCTTCCCCCGTTTTTTCCCGGTGGTAAATCGCATTGATTTCACCGCCAAGGACAAGCGCAAGCCCTGTAAGGAATAACCAAAGCATCAGGACAATTACACCGCCAAGGCTGCCATAGGTTGCTGAATAGTTTCCAAAGTTGCTAACATAAAATGAAAATCCAAGGGAAATCAGCTGCCAAACGACAGTAGCGAAAATGGCACCTGGAATGACATGCTTGAATGGAAAATGCTTATTTGGCGCAATCCGATACAAACCTGCTATTACTGCTACCATTACGACGAATGCAACAATCCAGCGGACAATACGGAAGATAATTTCAAATTGTTCTGGGATATGAATGATGGATTGAACTGTATCTAATAAAACTTTCCCGAATACTGGTAGCAGCAATGCTACAACAAATGCAAGAATCAAACCAATGGTCAGCATGATCGATATAAGTCTTGCCTTGATGAAGGATCTAGTTTCCTCCACATCAAAAGCGATATTCATTGCTTTCATAAATGCATTCATACCATTTGATGCTGACCAGATTGTTCCGATAATACCGAATGTCAGCAAACCCCCGTTCCTCTCACTGACAAGTTTAACGACATTATCTCGTAATAATTGTGCTGATTCTGATGGGAGCAATTTATTTACGACATCAATTGCTTTATGAGGATCGATATTTAAATAAGGAACAATTGCAATTAGCAGAATCATCATCGGAAACAATGCAAGCATATAGTAATAGGCCTGCTGTGCTGCCAATCCAGTTGCCCGGTCTTCTTTTAACTCACCCAGCAGACTCTTTCCATAATGCATAATTTTCTCTTTCATTTATGGCTCACCTCTCGTTGGACATCAAGTATGCTTGTCTTTTCCCCTTATTGATATATTTTAATCATGATAAAAAATCCAGTTCGCGCTACTTTACAAAATTATCCATGCAAAAAAGACCATTTCTCGGAAATGGCCTTTCAAAAGTTTTTGGTTTTGTCTCTTTTCGTATTCTTTGTTGCTTTTAATAAGTTGGTTTACTTTCAAACATTTCATTAAAAACAACACTCTTTTTGAAAAAAGCCTTATTTATCATTATCTACATATGGATCATGTTCAAAAGCAGGAAGATCACCAAAGGATGTCATAATCCCTTCCTGATCCAGTTCATCTTCGTATTTTTCATGCTGCTTGTTAGGGTAGACAGTGATTTCTTTACCAGAAATGTCATTGCCTACAAAGTTTTCAAAGTCTTCAACGTACCCGACATTCTCCTCTGATTCAATATACGTATCATTATAATTGTCCTGAGGAGTGACAAAATCTGATGGTGATTCCGATGTACCCCAGCTAGATACCTCCTGCCAGGAATCCTCAGCATCATAAGCCACATTTTCATCCTTGTTATCAAGATCAAATTTCCCAAAAGGAGGCATTAATACTCCCTCTTCTATAGGACGGTTATGAGATACAGTTCGGTCTGGTGTATGTTCGATGCAGAATCTTGTTTCTGGTATGGCTTCAAGTCTTTCAAGAGGAATTTCTCGGCCGCAGGCCTCACATTTCCCGTATGTTCCTTTGTCAATTGCCTGCAATGCCTTGTTAATATTCTGGATTTGATATTCTACATGGTCGTTTAAGGCAATGTCTTTTTCCCTCTCATATAATTCAGTTCCTTCGTCACCTGGATGGTTGTCATAGCTAGAAAGCTCACCCATTGATTCATGAAAATGTCCACTCCTTAAATCAAAGTGATCATTACTGTCCAGATGGGATTCGAGATCTTTTTTATTTTTGAGAAGCTCTGCCTTGAATGCCGACAGCTGCCCATTTGTAAGCATATCAGCTGCTCCTTTCTTGAAAAAGCGGTTTTCCTTATCTTGCTGCAAACTGTCTAATTTAATAAAAGGTAATAAGTGTTATCTTTTCCGCCAGTACCATTTTGGCCACTGGGTTCATAAGATATATGACAACTTCCCAAAAATAATAGGAGTGATGCCAATGCCTTTATTTGTTAACGGATTTGTTTCTCCTCAAATTTACAAAAAAAACGAGGAAATAATTGAACTGAGCAACCAGGAAAAATTTCACCTTAATTTTTTGCAAGAAGTATTGAATGAACAGCAGAAATTAAATAGTGAATTATCTGGAAGCGTTTCACAGTTCGACAACACCCTGCAGCAAAGCCGCAAGGAACAATATTCAAATTTCATGGAGTTAGTATCTTTTCTGGCTAGACAGGAAAATTTATCAGAAAAGGTTATTGAAAATATCTCGGAACATAAAGAGTCCACAACAGAGTTAGATGAAAAGCTAATTAAGCTGGAAGAAATGCATGAACAATTTGCAAAATCATTCTTAAGCAAGGAATTAACAAGCCAAGCCATTCTCGACCAGCTCGCCTTCCAGGAAACAATGATACAGGATTTAAATCGAAAGCTAATTGAATATGAGGATGTAACAAAAGCACTCGTCATTCAAGCGGAGAAACAAGAGGAACTTCATGACTTGGTTTTAAAACAAGCGGATTTACAGGGAATCTTCCATCAAACTATCATGGATCAACTAGGCAAGCAAGATGCAGTAGGCGAAACAATCACAGACCAGCTTAGTGAAATTAAAGACTCAATTTCAATGAAAGCCAATGCTATAATCGATAAAATAGAAGAGCAATATTCTAAAATCACCCAGTTCTTCCTGAATCTAACCTTGCCCAACATCCATCAAAAGAAAATAATTAAAGGAAAAACCTTTAAAACGACCAGCATAAAGAAAGACTAAAAAAGCATTGGCATATGGCCAATGCTTTTCAAATATATGTTTAGTCCAGAATCGTAACTTTAACTTGTTTTCTTCCCCATGCAAGTGCACCATCTTGAGTCGGTACGAAGACATCGATACGGTTGCCTTTGATTGCTCCGCCAATATCCGCGGCTGTCGCATACCCATAACCTTCAACGTGAACTTTTGAACCCAATGGAATCACAGAAGGATCAACAGCTATTACCTTTGCATCTGGGTTGGTTTTTAGATTTACACCCGTTTTAGTAATTCCTGAACAACCTTCACAGCTTGCAGTGTATGCTGTAGCTTCAACGGTGATTTCCTTTGAAGAAGCTGCTGGTGCCTGAACCGTTTTTGCAGGTACTGCTGACGCTGCAGCCTTTGCTGGTGCCGCAGTGTTTACTGCTGCTGGCTGAACAGCAGCAGCTGCTGGTTTCGCCTTGATTTCTGCAGGCATATTTGTGTAAACGGCTATTCTCATGCCTGGACGAATAAGATCAGAAGATAATTTATTCCATTCTTTTAGATCATTTACGGATACTCCATATGCTTTTGCAATATTCCAGAGTGTATCTCCATCTCTTACTTGCACATACTTAATAGGAGATACTTCTAGCAGGTCATTTGGATGAATAACATCGCTAGTTAGGTTATTCCATTTTTTTATGGATTCTACAGATGTGTCGTATGTTTTTGAAAGACCCCACAATGTATCTCCCTTATGTACGACGATTTCCTCTGCCTGTGCTTGTGCGCCGGCAGCTCCAGAAATTGCCGCGACAGCAACCAATGATAATAATGATTTTTTCATTTGTTTGCCTCCCATCGGCTAATTTATATCACGTGAATTATCGTAACATAGAAATTCCGGAGAAAAAGAACAGTGAGATGTAAATTCGATTACGAGAATAACAGGAATATAACGGGAATATGTCATATTTACAGAAAATTCTGCAAAAATAAACATTATTAAGGATATAATTTCATTTTATTTACATAAAGTCCTATCTTTTTCTAATTTATCTAAATTTTAACTGAACGAAATAATTGCATGGATATAAAAATCTAGGTCTACCATGACATTAAACATCTTAATTCACTTGCCTTTTTTTACTTGTTGGGAGACTTTTGTTTAAATGAGCTCTAACTGAACCAATTTGAAATAACACTTTTCGTACTGGTAAACAATTATATTCCTGGGTCCAGATTCGCAAAAAACATAGTGAATGTTCAAATTAATCCATCCAATGAAAGATTATGTATCGATCTTTATCTACTTTGAATCGTTCCATTTATCGCCAAAATCCAGCGAACTCCCGTTAGATACAAGGATGTTAGTCAGATTATCTTGGACAAAAAATAAAAATAGCTAAAACCTCCAAAAAGGAGGTTTTAGCTATTTGTTCACGTGATCCTTTCAACCTTCACTGCACATGCTTTAAATTCCGCCGTACCAGAAATCGGATCGTATTCATTCAGTGTCAATACATTGGTAGGAACCTCGGACCAATGGAAGCTCATGAATACAAGCCCTGGTACAACCTGGTCTGTGATTTTCGCTTTCACTGTCAATGTTCCTCGTCTGGAGCTTACTCTTACAATTTCACCATCATTAATATTTAATTCATATGCGTCTTCAGGATGGATATCAATCGTTTCTTCAGTCTGTTTAATCTTAACGCCTGAAGCATAATGACGTGTTTGGGTATGCGTATTGTATGACTCATATCGCCTTCCGGTAGTCAGTGTAAAAGGATATTCCTTGTCAGGCTTTTCAAGTGGCGGTGTATAACCTACTGGGACGAACGATGAACGTTTATCGTTCTCCTGTCCTGTATGAAATCTTTCGTGGAGAATTTTAGTTCCCGGATGGGTTTCATCAGGGCATGGATAATGGATTCCATACTCCTTCTCTAAACGAGCATAAGAGATACCTCCATACATTTCCCAGGCCAACTCCCTCACTTCATCCCAAATTTCCTCGCTTGATCTGTAATGCATTTTATAGCCCATTCTTTCCGAAAGCTCACAGAGGATTTCCCAATCTTCTTTTACACCTTCTCGTGCATGTACTGCGGTGCGGACACGCTGGATTCTTCTATCTGTATTGGTGTATGTTCCATCAACTTCTCCCCACGACTTTGCGGGTAATACTACATCTGCCATCTCGGCCGTTTCTGTCATGAAGATATCCTGTACGATCAATAAATCCAGTTGTTCTAAGAGAACCTTTGTGTGGTTCATATGCACATCTGCAAGAAGCGGATTTTCACCTATGACGTACAAAGCTTTAATTTCACCAGTCTCAATCTTGTCGAATGTCCTCGTCTGTGTATCGCCAATTTTTTGACTGATGTCTACCTTCCAGGCCTCCTCAAAGCGTGAGCGATAATCATCCTGTAAAAGACTGACGGCACCAGTCAGCTGGTTAGGGAGACAGCCCATATCACCCGCACCCTGTACATTGTTTTGCCCCCTTAATGGCATGATTCCAGAACCCTTCTTGCCGATTTGTCCTGTAAGCAATGCCAGATTAGCAATATCAAACACGTTGTTGACACCGCAATGATGTTCTGTGATTCCCAGTGTATAGGCAATCATCGATTTACTTGAGTTTGCATACAATCTTGCAATCTCGATAATATCCTCCGCTGGAATGCCTGTAATTTCCGATGAAAATTCCGGAGTGTATCTAGCTACTTTCGCAAGCAATGCTTCAAACTCATCAGTATGTTTTCCAATAAACCCCTTATCGTACAGATCTTCAGTGATAATGACACGAATCATGGCATTAATGAGTGCGATATCAGTTCCAACATGAATTTGTATATGCTTGTGGGCAGACTTAACCATGTCAATTTTCCTTGGATCGATCACAATGATCTTTAATCCAGCTTTAGCGGCTTTTTTAATTCTGTTCCCTATGATAGGGTGGGCCTCTGTCGTATTGGAACCCATTAGTAAAAGAACTTCAGCTTCATCAATATCTTCAAGAGTATTAGTTGGGAAACCGCTTCCAAAAACAGTCGCCAGACCGGCGACACTAGGAGCGTGTCAGGTTCGGTTACAGCCATCAATATTATTGCTCCCGATTGCTGTCCTCATGAATTTTTGAGTTATATAATTTGATTCATTCGTGGTCCTTGCACAAGCGAACATGGAAATCGCATCGGGTCCAAACTCTTTTTTAATCGAAGCAAGCTTGTTTGATATGAAATTATAAGCCTCCACCCAAGTAACATTTACAAGCTTGCCTGCTTTTCTGATCATTGGAGTCGTGAGTCTTTCTGGAGCATGGACATACTGATAAGCAAACGCACCTTTCACGCAAGTTTGACCTTTGTTGACAGGCGCTTCTTTATCGCCTCTAATTTTCATAATCTTATTATCTTCCACTTCCAATATCAATCCGCAGCCTGTTCCGCAATACCCGCAAACAGTCTTAATATGGCTGGTCGATGTCATTCCTTCCCCTCCCTGCACTTAATGGTATTAATAACTTTCTCACTTTAAATAGTAGTCTAAAATTTGCCAGTAATGTTGAATATTCCAGAGAATTTTTTGTCATATTTCCAACATTTTATCGACATGATTTTTTCATTACGCATGTTTCTTTAAGCTATGAAGATAATTCGTTATACGAAATTTGAATCTGTGTTACGCAGCGTATATAGGAAGTAACGGAAATTCACAAATGCTTACCACTGCCAATGAAAAAAGATAATAAAAAAAAGGCGAGAAATAAGCTCGCCTCTACCAATGATACTATGCAATTTTTGCCGGCAGCAAAATTTTAAAAGTAGTTCCTTTATTTTGCTCACTTTCGATATAAACCTTTCCATTATGACTTTCAATAATCTTAAAGCTGACCATAAGGCCAAGTCCGTTTCCATTTTTCTTTGTTGTATAGAATGGCTCACCAATCTTTTTAAGGGTCTCGGGCGGGATTCCGACACCAGTATCCTTTATGGAGATAAGCACATTCTCATCCTGGATCTCTGTCGTAACCCTTAAATCTCCACCATCGGGCATCGCTTCAATACCATTTTTAATAAAATTGAGGAATACTTGCTTGAGTCGATTTTCATCGCACTCAATTTGAACGATATCCTCATCTGCATCGAACTCCAGTTTGACGTTTCTCTTTCTTGCTTCAAACTTGAGCATCGAAACGACATTCTGCACAATCGGGATAATATTCTTTTCTTCAAGCTCAACAGCTTTTGGTTTAGCCAATACCATGAATTCCTCAACAATATTATTGACTCTGTCAATTTCATCAAGAATGATTTCAAGGAACTCCTGGCGCTGCGGATCTTGTTCATCCATTTGCAGGAACTCAGCGTACCCCTTCATCGAAGTCAGCGGATTCCTTATCTCATGTGCCACACCAGCTGCCAGTTGACCAACTGCTGCCAGTTTATCCTGTCGATGCAACATTTCTTCTGACTTTTTCTTCTCTGTAATATCATTCCTGATGGCGAGGTACTGATAGGGTTTGCCATTTTCATTCAGAAAGGGAACGATCGTTGTATCCACCCAATAAAAGGAGCCATCCTTTGCCCTGTTACGGATTTCACCCTTCCAAACCTGACCGGAACCAATCGTTTTCCATAGGTTTTTAAAAAATTCTTTAGAATGCAAGCCAGAATTTAGAAGGCTATGATCGCGTCCAATCAGCTCTTCCCTAGTGTATTTAGAAATCTCACAGAACTTTTCATTAACACTCTTGATAATTCCTTTTTCATCGGTAAACGCGACAATGGACGATTGGTCCAATGCAAAATTAATATCGCTAACCTCTTTAAGAGTTTCCTTCAGACTCGCTTCTGCCTGCTTCCTTTGTGTAATATCTGATCGAATAGATACGTATTGATATGGCCTCCCCTTACTATTCAGGAAAGGGACGATTGTAGTGTGAACCCAATAAATCGAACCATCCTTGGCTTTATTACGAATTTCACCCTTCCAAACTTGGCCAGAACCAATTGTCTTCCACATTTCCTTGAAGAATTCCTTTGAGTGAAGCCCAGAGTTCAAAATAGAATGATTCTTTCCTAGTAATTCGGCTTCACGATATTTGGAAATCTCGATAAATTTATCGTTAACATATGTTATATTCCCTTTGGGATCGGTGATTGCAACGATCGCTGAAGCATTCAAAGCATCTGTAATGTCTTTCAAATTGGTGTCAGTGACCGCCAGCCTTTTGCTAATCAAGGCACTTGAACCTATCAAACCCGCGAGAATCAAAACTGAAACAAAAACGATTATATAACTGATTAAAGATTCTGGTATACCCGACTGTACAAAAGACACATTCCTGTTATATATGGTAGAAGCCCTTGATAGCAGGAAATGACCTTCGACAATCGCAGCAGTTACTACTAAAGCACTTAATGGCTTGATCCAGCCATGGTTGCCTTGTGTAAAGCTTTTGGAGAAAAAAAGCATCCAGAAACAAAAGTAAAAGGAAGCGAAAACCATCCCCAAAGCAATCATTAATATGATTGGATCGTAAGAAAAATTCAGCTTCATAGAAAACATACCAAGCATGTGTACAGCCAGGACAGCCAGCATCATAAAAAAACTGCCAGTAAATAAGTTAACCTTGTTTACCGTCTTTCCAGTAAGCGTATAAAAGCCCATTGCTGTTAAGGAAATGCTCAGGATAATGGAAAAGATTGTGATTGGAATTTGGTATGAAGCAGAACTATTTAGATTAACAGCGAGCATCCCAAAAAAATTCATTACCCATATTCCTATACCAAGCGAAAAAGTCCCACCCAAAAAAAGAAACCGTTTATTCCGGTCAGAGGACTTGATAAGACTAAATAAATCTAGAGCTGTATACGAAGACATTACAGTCAATGTTATGGCAACAAGCAACAAAATTGGATTAAAGGATAATTCAGGATTATCCATTCAGGCATCATTCCCTAATTAGAGTTTTCATATCGATTGTAAGTTAAAATGGCACAGATTAAAAGGGGGTATAAAATAATTTGTAATAAGTTTGTCACTTTTAGATATTGACTTCGCATATTAATGGGTCCATTCAAACTTCCCGAATTCGCTAAAAGCATTAAACTTTTAAAATCCTCCCTTTTATTAAAACAGGAACAAAAACCTATTTTTAAGTTTTCTTAAAAAAAGTCTACACAAATTCTTTTTTTATGTTTATACTGTACTATAACAGGTTATATAAAAATTAAGTTGTACTATAAAAGGAGGAAAACAAATTATGATGAGTCCAGTTGAGTTTTTTCGTAATTTACCAAAAAAGGTTTGCCCTGAGTGCGGAGAAGGAATGCATGAACAAGCAGAATCTTATTTAATGGAATGCGACCGGTGTCTATCTAAAAAAGAGGAGTAGGATCAGTCTTAAATTTAAGCAAAGGCACCTTGAGAGAAGGTGCCTTTTTTACTGAAATTTTAAGACTTCTCTCAACAGATTATGTATAATTTATCCATACATATAAAGGAGTTTTAGTAATGGATAATGAACTTTTAGCCGACCGGATTATGCAAGTCTACCCTGAATTGAAAATCGTTAAGTACGAAAAAAATAATTTCGGTCAAAATAATGACGTACTTATAATTAATGACCAACTTGTTTTCCGCTTTCCTAAATATGATGATGGCATTAGAAATCTTGAGAGAGAAGTATCTCTATTAAAAATAGTAGAAGGTAAAATTACTGCTGCTATTCCCTCTCCAATATACACTTCACTAGATATCAAGCAAGCTGGTAAGGTATTTGCTGGGTACAGGCTGCTTGAAGGGAAACCTATGTGGAAAAGGGATCTGAAAGGTGTGCCTCATCGAGGATTAAAAAAATTGGCATCCCAGCTAGTTTCCTTCTTAATCAATCTGCATTCAATTCCTATCGCTGCTCTACATCCTGTTATACAACAAGATGAAAAAAATCCTCTTAGCGAAATAAAAATCCTGTTAGCAAGACTGCAAAATAAAGTTTATCCGTATATGAGTAATTCGTCCAAGGAAACTGTGTCTTTTGCGTTTGAGTCATTTTTTGAAAAAGAAAAGTCAAGGGATATTAAGACAACTCTTATTCATGGGGATTTTGGAGCTTCCAACATATTATGGAAAGTTGAAAAAATTGAGATATCTGGGATTATTGACTTTGGAGCGTCGGGGCTTGGTGATCCAGCCTATGATTTCGCAGGTCTTTTATCTAGTTACGGTGAAGAATTCTTCGAACAGTGCATACGCTTGTATCCTGGAGGGGAAGAAATTAAAGAAAGAGTAATGTTTTATAAAAGCACATTTGCATTACAAGAAGCCTTGCATGGAATTGAAAATAATGATGAGCAAGCTTTTAAAAATGGCATCAAGGCATATCTTTAAGTAAAGCTGCATATTCAACAACGAAGATTGGTGTTTTAATAATAACAGTATTGACACTATTTATTTTCCCTCATCAAGAAATTTGAGTTTCTATCTGCTTTATTGAAGACTATTTAAATTTTCTGAAGCTGTTATGGTCCTATCTTACTTTTTTTTGATCTTTCAGACGCTAATTATTTATTTATTTATTTATTTGTGACAGTTTAGTCAAAAAAAGAAGCTCCAACTCGGAGCTTCTTTTTAACATCTTAGGAGACCCAACCATCATCAGCCCAAAACACTTTGGAACTATTGAGTTGTAAAATCCAGATTACTATAGCCGATGTGTGTTTGTTCCGCATTAAAGGTGTCTTTTCATAAAAAGGTATTCCCTGATTTTATGAAGACCCTTTACAAACACATTTTTCGGTATAATCACCGAGAGACTCATTATTCCTATTCATGATAATTTATAGGCTGCTTTTACCTACGGAAATATTGAAAAGATCCCATACAGCCAGCAATCGAGGATTGAGACTGTGTTCTTATAAGATTCAAACAATGCTGCTTTAGGTTTTTATTCTTCTTTCGTTAATGATTTTAATCATTGTAATTTAAGTCTATCTCCAAAAACGGTTATAAAGATGAAGTATTTATTACCTCGTTTTCTTTTGGTTAAAAGCTTCATTCCAGCGTACCTTTACTGAATAAGCTGATGTTCTGCTTTTACCCTTCTGATCAAGACTTTACGAAAGAATGAATATTAACCTAGTGACAAACATTAAGAAGGAATCTTTTAAGAGCGATTTTGTTATTTCCGCTTAAGGTAAAGCGCTTACAAAAAGCCCTTGTAGGAATAAACCTTTTCCTCGTTCACTACGAAACGAACACCCTGGTTGAGCCTCCTAAGAGGTTAAGCAATTCTTTTTACACTTTTATTATACCACCCGCTTCTCGTTATAAAACCTGTTACTTATGTCTAATTGGTGTCAATTTTATAGGTAATCCTCGTTTGAAAAGATAAGTATAACCTTTTCTCATAATACAAAAAATAAATTTATCAGGGGGTGAACTTTTATGTCATTTAACAAAAACAATAATATCCAGAATGAAAATAATACACTGAAATTTAACGACACACCTAATCAAAGATTTGTACCCGGCAGATCAGTTGATGAGCATCGGGATATTGAAGCCGGGAACATACTACTTACTGGTGATGAAATAAAGCAGCAAAATGAAAATTTATAACGATGAAATGAGGTAATTAGAATTGGATATGATTAATCCCAAGGATTTACAAAATGGTGATGAGGTATATGTTATTTATAGGAACCCACATGTTCCAACCGTTTCCAACATAAAAGCAGCAGAAATTGTTCCGCACCCAAAAGACCCAAATTCTCTTGCTCTATTTCTGAACGAAACCTTTCATGTCATAGAAGATGATGACGCCCTTTTCACCTCACACGAAGCGGCAGAAAAAGCTTATCAAGACGCATCAGATCCCTTTTATCATTAAAGCAGGCTGCATTCTCTCTCTTCAGCTTTGTGCTGGGGATTTTTTTATTAGGCTGTTCGAATGATTGTAGCTTTTGCAGTCAGTTGAGGATTTCAACTTCAGGCAATCCAAAAGCTTATCAAAGCAAACAAAGTTTTCCTGAAAAGAGTCTTTTTGCATGAAGGCCCATCCGTTATAAGTCCATGTTTTGCATACGCGAATTTGGGTAAACGAATATTGCAAGCCATCTTAAAAAGGAGGAATTGCTGATGAAGATTTTATCTGCATCATCTAAACTCATTTTTGGCTCTGCACTCAAAGGAGGATTTGTCTATCTAAAGAAAGGCTTCCTTACCCCCAACAAAGTAATGAGACGCGGAAAGCTTTAAATCGACAAATTCTATTTCTCTCCTTATGGAACGAAAAGCACACCCGTCGAGGTGTGCTTTTCTTGTATGAAAAATTTTTTGATTATATTATTTTAAAGCATACTTATGAATTATTTTTCCAGTGTCTGTCTTTCTTTTATAAATCGGATCTTTTCCCAGGTTCATGCTTATTGTTTGTTTGATTACCAGTGCTGGCAGTATACCCAACTCGGTAAACAAAATCCTTTTTTTGTTTTAGCGCTTCTGGCATTTTGTATTGATCTCCATTTGATTGGAAATCGCCTTTATGTGACATATGCTTTCCTCACTTCAAGTTTGGTATTCGTTTCTTATTGATATCCTCTTCTCGCTACAGCATCTTGGTTTCCAGATTTCCGTTCAATCTTTCCGCTGATTTCACCTTCAGTGTAACTATCACTTGCCTGTTCATGTGTTACTGCAAGCCCATTGGAAAGCTCATCATTTCGCTTGTAGTCTGAAGTATCGTAATTGCGGCCTGCAAGGTCAGTATTCTTGCTTTCTCCCATGTCCATCAAACTCCCTCCTTTCCGGACTAATGGTTATTTTTTGATATCAAAGTCAAAATCATACTGTAAAATCACATAACACCTGCTAAACCCTCTTCTTTATTCCACAAATGCTTATATATTTTTCAAGAAATTACAAAAAATGATTTAACATTTAGGAATTCTTTACCTTGTGAATAAAGGCAGTAAATCAATTTATACACAAAAATAAACCCCTTCTTAAATGAAGGGGTTTATTTTTATCTGCTGCCGGTTTGGAATTGCATTTTCTTATGATCCTGTAAAAGCCAGACTGTCAAAAGAACACCTATTAAAGTGAGGAGAGCGAAAAACAAATACACTACATAGATAGTAAATTCCTCAAATATTATGCCCCCAATAAAAGTGAAAAACCAATTCCCAAGTCCATTGCCTACTGCAGAGTAAAATGTCACAGCCGTTGCAGTCATTTGAGAAGGTGTAATTTCCCTAATATATTGCAGCCCTGCCGGAATAAATAATCCTAGTGATAATCCTTGAATGACAGCCGAAAAATATATAAGAGACAAACTTGGTTCAGTAAAATAAAAAATCCATCTTATTAATGATACTATTGATGCAATTAAAGCTACCTGAAGCAACCCTACTTTCCTGATCCAACCGCCTGCCACTCTCATAAAAGGAATTTCGGATAACACAGCGATCAGAAATGCAATTCCAATTCCTGTGTATGTTCCTCCTCTATCCTCCACAAATAAGCTAAAATAAAAGTTATTGGCAAGGTTTGGCCCGAAAATTAAGAATGTCACAGCCAGGAATACGAGGAATCGTTTCATTCCCATTAACTCCTTCATACCAGACAGCATTCTAGCAGGTGCTTCAGCAGTTTCTTTTGGCATTTTAACAGAAAGAACTGCGGCCAACAGCAAGGTTATAAAAAAACTATAAAAAATCACCTGAGGATTCCATTCTGATAATTTCCCCATTATAAAAACAGCAATACCGAAGCCAAGTGAGCCAAACAAGCGAATATTCCCATAATTCACGCCAGCTTTGCTAGTATATTTTAACGAAATACTATCAGACAAAGGGATGATGGCACTTTGAAATATTGCAAGGATGATTGCTACGATAATGAATAAGAAGAAACTTTCAAAAAACAGATATCCGAGTGCGGCAATTCCCGTTATCAGGGTTGTTAAAGTCAACAGTCTATTATGAAGATTTTTCATATCTGAAATCATGCCCCAAAAAGGCTGAAAGAAAATCATGATGACAGGGCCGATGGACAGAATGATTCCTATTTGATATCCATTCAATTTTTCAACTTCACTTAAATACACGCTCAATAAAGGAAACAAACTTCCGAATCCAAAAAACACAAAAAGATAGAAGCCTTGCATCGAATAAATATCTCGTTTAACTCGCGTTTCCATTAATATCCTCCGTACTTACATATTGTAGAGTTATATTTTACCACTATTTAAATATAAGAATAGTTTATTTGAATAAAAGGATAATAAAGAAAAAATAAAGCGTTTTCATTTGATATTTGTCATGTTAAAATAATGTTGCTTCGAAGTGATCAGACGTCTGCTCACTAAATTAAAAATTTTTCACTTTTACTACATGAGGCGGTGATTTTATGAAAGAAGTTGTGTTAAGTTTACTTGCCGGGTTATTAGTCGGGGTTGTTTTCAAGTTTTTAAAACTGCCGTTGCCAGCACCACCTGTTCTTGCCGGAGTACTTGGTATTGTTGGAGTATATTTAGGAGGATTGGCTGGGGAATGGATTTTAAATTATTTTAAATGATTTAATTACAGCCAAAAAAAATCCACGGAAATCCGCGGATTTTTTATTTTCATTTTTATAAAGCTTTTTGCCTGTAAACAGCTTTTTCCTCAATCATACTGCTTCTTTTTATACCCTCTGCAGGTTTGGCATGAAGGTAAACATAAATGGTACCAACAAAAAATGCTCCTCCTATTATGTTGCCAATCGTAACAGGCACTATGTTTATCAACCCTGAAGCAAGGCTGATCGTTTCAGGATGCGGAATCAGAAGGGCAATCGAAAATAAAACCAAATTCGCAATGCTATGTTCAAAGCCTGATACCACAAATGCAAAGACAAGCAGCAGTGTAACACCGATTTTAGCTCCATCTCCTTTTATATGCAAAGGAATCCATACAGCCAGGCATACAAGCCAGTTGCAAAGGATTGCTCGGAAAAACAACTGATAAACCGGTGTATTCATTTTCATGCTTACCGTCTCCATCATATACTGAGATTTATCCGGTGAAGAAAATAGTCCTGTAAGCATGATGATTACAGCAAAAAAAATAGCCCCTAACATATTTCCAGAATAACAGGCAATCCAGTTTTTAATCGTACTCTTCCATGTTGTTGCTTTTTTCAATGTACCAATTGTCATCATCATCGTATTGCTAGTGAATAATTCTGCTCCTCCGTATAAAATCAGTACAAGTGCCAGCCCGAAGAAAATCGAGCTAACAATTGGAGTTCCTGGAGAATGCAAATCATAGAAGTATTCCCCCAGCCGATATGAAACTATAATTCCAAAACCAATATATACACCAGCTAGAGCTGAACGCAACATATACTTCGTTTTTGATTCATTCCAATAGCCACTCTTTTTAAGTGCAGTGTTCACTGCCTGGTCTATAGGCTGTACATTCATAAGAAAAAACCTCCATTTGTGAATAATATCACAATTAAAATATGTCTTTATCTTATACCTGTAACTGCCTTTTGTTAATAGTTGATGACATGAATTAATTTTGACAATAACTGAAGCGTTTTCATATGGATGCAATCCCGGTCTTATTGAATTCTAATGGTCTTTGTATTCCCTCTCCATTCATTTAACTGACTTTAGCTCTATTTGAGGTAGGGGAATCCCCTCATTATGGTTGCCTGATTTATATAACGCGTGGCTGTTTTTTTCTTTTGAGATGGTTATATCTCCAGGTGATCCCATTTTTAATGATTCTATATCTCGGTGCGAAATACAATTGTACTTTCAAGGAGTCTACCGCTTTTCGCACATTAACATAGTGCAATAACAACAATGATATGTTTGTTAGAGTATGAAAAAAAGCCCTCTGTTAAAAGGGCTTCTCCACTTAAGCATCATAATTTATAACTGTGCCATCTATATGTTTTTTATCCATTTGGTTCAGAAGTTTACGGTTATGCTTTGATTCAAAAATAATATTGAAATCATAATCGGGCGGATATAGTTCTGCTGCAGGAATATTAAGCTTGAGACGCTTATGATTCACCTCAATCTTTTCACCCTTGATCTGGACAATATAATTCCCATTTTCATCGGGTCCTTTATAAATGATTCCAAGTTCAGCCATTGTGGATACGTGTACGCTATCACCCATATTATATTGCGTTACTGCCTTTTTCTCTGCTGCAGGTCCTCTCCTTTTATGTTTATTCACTATAATTTGCTGTTCCCTCCCTTTTAAGGCAGAAGGGTCATCTTCAAATAAGACAGTATAGTTTTTTTGCTCCTTATAAGTTATTTCATGAGCTCTTTCAATTAATTTTGGATGTATGCCTAGTTTTAGGGCAATGGCAAAAGCCTGGCTATCCCCACCTTTCCCAATCCGTAAGCGATACGTTGGTTGAAGGGTCTCGAGGTCAAATTCCATTGAACCATTCATGAAATCATGATGCTGATCGGCAAATTCTTTTATTTCGCTATAATGAGTAGTTGCAAACAAGGTTGCACCTTTGTTATTAAGGTTTTCAAGAATGGCCGTTGCCAGCCCCATACCTTCGCCTGGATCGGTGCCTGAACCTAATTCATCAAGGAGGACAAGCGTTTTGTCATTCGCTTCTTTTAATATTTCAATGATACTGACGATTCTTGAACTGAATGTGCTAAGATTCTGTTCAATACTCTGTCCATCCCCTATATCGACAAGGACTTTATGAAAAATCCCTGATGTACTTTGCTCATCCACAGGCAAATGCAGCCCACACTGGGCCATTAAGACGAGCAATCCAGCCGTTTTTATGGAAACCGTCTTACCTCCAGTATTTGGCCCAGTTATAACTAATGCTTGATATTCTGAACCAATTTCAATCGTTAACGGGACTGCTTTGTCACCAAGCAATGGATGTCTGGCATCCTTGAACATGATCAGTGGACCGTCATATATATTGACTCTTTTCGCATCAATTGATCTGCTATACTTGGCTTTTGAAAATAACACATCATAATGGACCATTGTTTCGATGGCAAGGCGAATCTCTTTCTCTTTACCTTCCGCCATACCAGTCAAAAAGATTAAAACTTTTTCAACCTCAGCCTGTTCTTCAGCGTAAAGCCATTCCATTTGCTCCTGGAAAGCCCCAATTTCTTCTGGTTCAACGAAAAGTGTCGATCCGGAAGCAGATGTATCGAGTACAGCTCCCTTCACTTTCCCCCTGTATTCCTTTTTAATTGGGATTACATACCTTCCATTTCTCTGGCTTATGACAGCCTCCTGTAAAAAGGGTCTGACTTTCCCCGATTTAAGGACCTGATTAAGTCTTTCCTTTAAACGTTCCTCCTGAATTGCTATTTGTTTACGGATTTTTAAAAGCTCTTTAGTTGCATAATCATCTATTTGTCCATTTCGAATACATCTTTGTATCTCTGCTGCCAGCTCAGGCAATTCTTCAATTCCATAAACATACGAAGAAACTCTCGGAGCGCAGTATTCCTTTTCCTTCATAAACCTGCGTATTTTATTGCATGTTTCCAGAAAATTCAATAGCATGACTAACTGATCTGGCCTAAGTGTGATCCCTTTATGGAACCCTTTCAAGACTAATTCCATACCCTCAAGACCATGAATTGGAACGCTTGAACTGATTTTCAGGATCTCGATTGCCTCTGCCAGTTCCTTCTGCCAGGAGGTAATTTGCTTTGCATTCACAGAAGGCAGCATATCGTTCACTTTTTTGCGCCCAAGCTCTGTCATAGCGAAGCTTGAGATCATTTCTTTGATCTTATTAAATCCTAGGACATTAAATGTTTGTTCGTTCAATTTATTTTCCTCCTTGAAATAAAACTATATTTGATTTACACACCAGGCACTCACTTTCAGCGGTGTTTCCGGTGATTCCGCATCAATCGACTGCCTTCCACTCCAATCAACATTGACCTTTAATACCAGCCAAAGGTAAAGATTGCCGATTAGCAGATGAATGTATAGATGGAACACAAAAAACCGCAATGGAACAATGTCCAAAGCGGCTTAAAGAATGCCTGGCGATCCTTCCGCCAGCATTTTTCCATAAAAAAAGCTGTGTACATGTACACAGCTTATGCTTATGGATATCAGCATGCTTTACTATGTTCATTGTTCTTAACCCTCAATCCCGAACCATGGCTAAATAAACCTTTAAAAGGCCATGATTAATAATATTCCGGATTGACCGTATAAAGTTAACGGATTAGTTAAGAACGACACCTAACATAAAACATACTCCTTATAAATAAAATCTCTTCTTCATTAGAATAACTTCAAAAAAATGTAAAGTCAACCAGATTCAAGATATTTACGTTTCATGGCATTCCCAATTTTAATTTGTTTTCACTATTACCTTTATCAAAAAAGCGGATTAAAATATGTTCACATTTTCTCTGTTGACCTGATGTTTATATTTCATTTAAATAAAGTTAAACAAAGGACAGAAATGGTGGGGATCCTTCGGCCGATAATAATGACCAATAGAGATTTTTTTTCAGAGAAGGTCAGGTGATATATTTTTGGAAAACTTTCCTATTTAACATAGTTCACACAATGTCCATATGATTTTCATTACGATTCTTATATCTTATAAGGGGGAGGTTTGTGTTATGAAAAAAATATATATAATCAGTTCACTTATCGTGCTAATAGGGATCACAGCTGGCATATCCTTTTTCCTAATAAGGGATGCCAATGCTAAGATTCCAGACGACATTACGCTCGTTACAATGAATGAGAAGAATTATACTTTCGGGGAACACACTAAAAAAATCAAACTTGTAGAGTTCATTTATACCCACTGCCCTGATATATGCCCAACGACTACACAAAAGATGAATTTACTGAGGAAAGATTTAGTCCAAGAGGGAGTCTTTGGCGATAAAGTACAGTTTGTCACCGTGACTATTGATCCCTACCGCGATACCCCTGAAGTATTAAGGACATATATGGACACGTTCGGACTGGAGAATGACGGGAATTGGCTCTTTCTCACAGGAAATAAGGCAAATATTTTAGAAGAACAACAAAAAATCAAACAGGTAGCTGATACATTTAAATTTCAATACCGTGATCCTGGCAATGGTTTTTACGTGCACAGTACATTTACTTATTTAATTGACGAAAACAATAAATTCATAAAAAAATTCCCTATGGGTGAAGAATTCGATAAGGAAAAAGTATTCAAATCAATTATGGATGAATTATAATATGAAAAAAGCGGTGTTTGCACACCGCTTTTTTTATTTACTATGATCGCAATAAGCTGTTTTTTTATTGGCCGTTTTCAGCATTGGCTGATGTTGACTAGCTTGTTGTATTGACCCACAATCATCCGAAATGGCCGGGTTAGTTTAGTGTGAATTTACAGTGGTGGGATGTTTCTCTGTCTTTTGCAGGGAGAAAAATTCTGATTTTGGCTTAGTGAAGCTGACTTTAATCCCTGATTCTTTTAGTCGGTTAACGAAATCAACCAGCTGCTTTTTAGCCATTTCAAAAACTCCTTTTTCCATCTTTGTCTATTATTATTTTACATGAAAAATATGAAAAATGTGTGAAAACGAGCAAAAAAATTGACATAGTAAAAGAAATTTTTAAACGACCATAAACTAATTCAATCTTTATACTCTTCTCTTTTAAAATGGCTGTTACTTTCTATCTATTCATCCTTCAATCTGGCCCATTTTATTAACAACATATTTATCCTACTCTCGCCTTTTCCCATTTTGAATCAATTAAAAACTCTTTTTGTATGTTAAGTTTATTTATTACACTAATATTATGCCCGCATCTTCTGGAACCGGCTACAGAAAAAGAATTCGCTACTGGCAGTCAAACATGATATAATCTTTGGGATATATATTAATGGAGGCTATTAAATAAATGATTACAGTTCAAAATGTAGGCTTGAGATATGGTGACCGCAAGCTATTTGAAGACGTTAATATTAAATTCACTCCTGGTAATTGCTATGGCCTGATCGGAGCAAACGGTGCAGGTAAATCAACATTCATTAAAATACTATCTGGAGAAATCGAGCCGCAATCCGGCAATGTATCTTTGACTCCTGGTGAACGTCTCGCAGTATTAAAGCAAAACCACTTCGAATATGAAGATGTTGAAGTACTGAAAGTAGTAATTATGGGTCATGCCCGTTTATATGAAGTGATGCAGGAAAAGGACGCCATTTACATGAAAGCAGATTTCACTGATGAAGATGGCATGAAAGCTGCCGAATTAGAAGGTGAATTTGCAGAGCTTAACGGTTGGGAAGCTGAATCGGAAGCGGCGATCCTTTTAAAAGGTTTAGGAATCGGTGAAGAACTGCATGATAAGAAAATGGCTGATATTGGCGGCGGAGAAAAGGTTAAGGTACTTCTAGCACAGGCTCTTTTTGGAAAACCTGATGTACTATTGCTTGACGAACCTACAAACCATCTGGATATCAAAGCGATCCAATGGCTTGAAGAATTCTTGATTAATTTTGAGAATACTGTCATTGTTGTATCCCATGACCGACACTTCTTGAATAAAGTTTGTACACATATTGCTGACCTTGATTTTGGTAAGATTCAGCTTTATGTCGGAAATTATGATTTCTGGTACGAATCCAGCCAGCTTGCACTAAGAATGCAGTCGGATACAAACCGCAAAAAAGAAGAGAAAATCAAGGAATTGCAAGCCTTCATCGCAAGATTCAGTGCAAACGCATCTAAATCTAAGCAGGCTACTTCCCGTAAAAAGCTTCTTGATAAGATCTCTCTGGATGACATTAAACCATCCTCCCGTAAATACCCATATGTCGGATTTACGCCCGATCGTGAAATCGGCAATGATCTTTTAAGAGTCGATGGTTTATCGAAAACAATCGATGGCGTAAAAGTATTGGATAATATCAGTTTTATTATGAACAAAGATGATAAAATCGCACTTGTCGGAAAAAACGAACTTGCGGTTACAACATTATTCAAAATTCTCGCTGGTGAAATGGAGCCTGATAGCGGAAGTTTCAAATGGGGTATTACAACTTCACAGGCATACTTCCCTAAGGATAACTCCGAATACTTTGAAGGCTGCGACCTGACTTTGGTAGACTGGCTCCGCCAATTCTCACCTAAGGATGATAGCGAAAGTTTCCTTCGCGGATTCCTTGGCAGGATGCTTTTCTCTGGAGAAGAAGTACTGAAGAAGGCAAGTGTGCTTTCAGGTGGAGAGAAAGTCCGATGCATGCTTTCCAAAATGATGTTATCAGGTTCAAACGTTTTGCTACTTGATGAGCCTACAAACCACTTGGACCTAGAATCCATCACAGCCCTTAACAACGGAATGATCAACTTTAAAGGTTCAATGATCTTTTCTTCCCATGACCATCAGTTTGTTGAAACCGTTGCAAACCGAATCATGGAAATCACTCCTGCAGGCCTTGTGGATAAGCAAATGACATATGATGAATACTTGGAAAACCAAGAACTTCAAAAGCAAATCGCTGAAATGTACGCTTAATTCGGAAATATAAAGACCCCCGGATACTTCCGGGGGTCTTCTTAATGCTTTCCCTTTGTTAACAGTAAATTTGGCTGTAAAAGCGAATTGGACATTGGATTACTGCTAAAAGGTCTCTTTTTTAATCCTTTTTCTGCTTTTTTCGTGAAGACGAAGAGGTTCTGCTGCCTGATTCGCTTGTAGTTGTACCCTGGCCCTCAACCTGTGGAGAATTCAGTCCAATGGTTGAAGGGTCTTTTTTACGTTTTGCCATTGTGGCACCTCCCATTAATTATGATCATGCCTTAATATTGTCTTGCCACAGGAATATTTTATTCTTATCACGGACAACTTAAATTGGTGAGGAGGTGTGAGTTATGGCTAGAATTGGAGTAGAACAATCTTTAACAAACGTTTCCGCTGCTCTACGCGAAAGAGGACATGAAGTTGTTGACCTTCGTCAGGAAGCTGATGCTCAAGGCTGCGATTTCTGTGTTGTGAGCGGAACTGATTCAAACGTCATGGGAATGCAAGATGTGTCAATCCAAGGTTCAGTAATCGAAGCAAGCGGCCTGTCTGCTGACGAGGTATGCAGACAGATCGATCAAAAATCCGGAAACATTCAATAGTTCAATCAAAGCTGCCGCTGCACGGCAGTTTTTTTTTCCTCTATTTATCATCCATCCCCCTCTCAATGACTTTTTCACTAACTTGTGATTTTTTTGTGTGCCGCATCATCGATAATTCGATATAATCAGTTATGTCATTCAATATAAATAGATTCATATATTTTGCAGCTACAGTAAAACAGTTTTTTCATGAAAAAGCGTGAAGCATATTACACGAAAGCAAGATGAAAAGGCAAACAACCTGTCTAACACATTTTTTTATCGGCTTCTACGAGAGGATGTATCAATTGAAGAAATTTATTATCTTTTTTTTCATAGCCATATCGCTGATTATCACCGGCTGCCAAACCGATAAGGATAAAGAGCAAAAAGAACTTACAGTTTCTGCCGCAGCTAGTCTTCGTGAAGCTCTGGAAGAAGCTGGACAAAAATACATGGAGGATCATCCTGAGGTGAAAATCATTTATAATTTTGGCGGATCAGGGTCCCTTCAGCAGCAAATTGCTCAGGGTGCTCCTGTTGATTTGTTTATATCTGCAGCGGAGGATAAATATAATCAGTTAATAACAAAAGATATGATTGATAAAAATCATAGTACCCAGCTTTTGGGTAACGAACTAGTATTAATTGTACCAAAAGAAAAACAAAACATTGAATCCCTTGATGATTTGCTTAAAACCGATATTAAAAGAATTGCCATAGGCACGCCAGAAACAGTACCTGCAGGGCAGTATGCCAGACAAACCTTCATTTCAACAGGCTTATGGAACAGGCTGGAATCGAAAATCATAAATACAAAGGATGTCCGACAGGTGTTATCCTATGTTGAGACCGAAAATGTCGATGCAGGAATTGTCTATAAAACAGATGCGATAATTTCTGATAAAATAAAGATGGCCCCAATATCCGGACAAGATTTGCATGATCCCATTATATATCCTGCAGGAGTTGTCTCTTCTTCTAAAAATGTTGATGAAGCAATCCAGTTTTTCGAATTCTTGAGGAGTCAAGAGGCTATGGAAATTTTTAAAAAATACGGCTTTAAAGCAGCATTGGATTGATTATGAATGTACAGTGATTTTTGGACACCGATTAAGCTTTCACTTGAAATCGCATCGATATCAGTCATAATCGTTTTCATTTCAGGTATATTGGCGGCAAGAATCTTATCAAGGAAACGTTTTTTCGGTAAAACAGCTGTTGAAACAGCTTTGACCTTGCCGCTTGTCTTGCCTCCTACAGTAGTAGGATTTTTATTGATTATCATCTTCGGAATCAACAGTCCTGTTGGCAGGATGCTAGAAGATATATTCGGAAGCCCAATTATGTTCACATGGTGGGCTGCAGTTATTGCTTCATCGGTGGTGGCCTTTCCACTTATGTATCAATCAGCTAAGACTGGATTCACTTCTATTGACTCAGGGGCCGAGGAGGCAGCAAGAGTGGATGGGGCCGGCGAGTGGAAGGTTTTCTTGTATGTGACACTCCCCCTCTCAGCTAAATCACTCGTTACAGGACTGATCCTCAGTTTTGCGAGGGCATTAGGTGAGTTTGGCGCAACACTTATGTTTGCGGGAAATCTCCCTGGAAAGACTCAGACTGCTCCAACAGCCATTTATGTTGCGATCGAGTCAGGAAACATGGAGGCTGCCTGGCTATGGGTAATTGCGATGGCGGTAATATCATTTATCATGCTCTTTTCAACTTCCTTTATAAAATCATAGTCAACCAAAAAGATTTTGCCTGCATACATAAAATAAGAGCCATGGGATAACCCATGGCTTTGTTTTTTTATTTAATAGGAATTACCAGTCTAACAGGACTTGCTTTTTTCTTTTTGTCCTCACCCACTAGGTCACCAGATAAAATTTCAACTTGGCTTAGTCCATCCAGTTCATCAACAATAAACCCGACATTCCCTTTTTTCAATTGACCTGCAGCGATTTCCCCATTCAATTCCTCTAGGTAAAAATCATCTTCCCATGTTTTATGAATGGATTCATTGACATTCATTAACGCGACAGGAGCGAAATGATAGTTTTCTTTTGAACTATTTTCAACTTCGATTCCGATCTTAACGAAATCGAATTCTTCTTCATGCGTGTATGCATGATAAAAATCAATCATGCTGTAGTCAGGAACATAATGCAGCAACTTAATGTCCTTTATTTTATATTGGATACCGCCTATAGTTGAATGCTTGTTTACTTCCTTGACTGCTTTTAAAGTAAGTTCACCTTTACGATCAGTAACTGTGTCCCCTGCCTTTTTTAAAGTACTATCATCTGTTACTTGAGGATTGGGAACATGAATACTAGGGGTTTTCGGCTCATCAACTGCTTTAATAGCCCCATCAACTTTAGTTTCTTTAATAGATTCCTCCTGAGCTGCTGCGGAACACCCAGATAAAAATGAAATAGCTAAAAGTAACGTGATATATTTTTTCATTGAGAACCCCTACTCTAAGAAACTTCCCGCCGTGGCCTTGGCCCCAGCGGGAGATTTAATGTTTATTTTCTTTTGCCATTTCCAAGGATATCAAATATATTCTTAGCATTGTCAGTGTTGTCAATCTGTCCGTAGAAGCGTTCTTTCCCAGGTCCAAAAGCGTATACCGGAACATCTTCACCAGTATGTCCACCAGTCGTCCATCCAGTGTGGGAACGGCCGTCAATAATCTTTTCAATTGCGTTATCAATTGTTAAAACCTTCTTTGTAGCTGCCGCATCTTTTACTGACTGGATTTCCTCAGCAGTCAATTCCAGATCGATATATTTCTTCAAAGTTTCTTCAACGTCAGCACCTTTAGCTATTTCATTAGCCATGAAGTCAGGTGTGCGTTTTGCAGCCTTTACCGGCTCACTAAACCAGTTATATTCACCGTCTGCACCTATTGAATATCCGCCTGTAGAGTGGTCAGCAGTAGCGACAACCAGAGTATGCTTGTCCTTCTTCGCAAACTCGATCGCAGCCTTATATGCTTGTTCAAAGTCTTCCATCTCGCTCATTGCACCTACAATATCGTTATCATGTCCGGCCCAGTCAATCTGGCTGCCTTCCACCATAAGGAAGAACCCGTCTTGATCCTTATTTAATCGTTGTATTGCTGATTTAGTCATATCTGCAAGTGAAGGAGTGCTTTCTTCGCGGTCAATCTTTTTTGGCAGGCCGCCTGGTGCAAATAATCCTAGAACCTTTTCGTTTTTGTCGTTCAGCATTTGGCTGCGATCTGTAACATAGCTGTAGCCAGCTTTTTCGAATTCTTCAGTAAGGTTTCTGTCCTGGCGTTCAAAATTGCTTAATCCGCCACCAAGCATTACATCCACTTTATGTTCGCCGTTAATCATTTCGTCATAGTAATCATCCGCAATCGAATTCATGTTTTTCCTTGATATATCATGCGCACCAAAGGAAGCAGGAGTTGCATGAGTGATTTCAGATGTAGCAACAAGTCCAGTTGCCTTGCCGTTTTCCTTTGCTGCTTCTAGAACAGTTTTAACTCGTTTTTGATCTTTATCAACAGCGATTGCTGCGTTGTATGTTTTAACCCCAGCAGACATCGCTGTTGCAGCTGCAGCAGAATCAGTTACATTCTGGTCAGGATCCTCAGGATATGTCATCTGGTTTCCAACAAGATACTTATCAAATTCGGTCTTTTCCATTTCAGGTGTTTCAGGGTTGTCCTTTAAATAACGATAAGCTGAAGTATATGAATTACCCATGCCGTCACCGATTAAAAAAATTACGTTCTTAATTTCTCCACGGTTATCATTTACTTCCTTTTCCGCTTTTGCATCAAATGTCCCTGCTAAGCTTCCGAACGCTACAGTAGAAAGCACAGCGATCGGAAGAATCTTCTTTTTAAAGTTTTGTTTAATCATTCCAAGACCTCCAGTTAGGTTATTCAATCTACCTCTCACTATAAAGACAGTCTATTAATCTCTCATTAACTGAATGTAAAAGATGGTTAATTAATTGTTACAACCCCCTTACATTCTTGCCGTATTGAATATGAGGGAAATCATTTTTGATGAAAATAAAGCTGTTTTCGTAAACATTGTGGCTTTTAGAGTAGTGCTGACTCAAATGTAAGGATGCTCGCTTTCCGCGTGAAAGAATGGTGAAAAACTCAAGTTCCTGCCATTTCCTCATTGAATTCTTCACGGACTTCTTCTCTAAATATCTCGATGCTTTTTTTTCCTCATAGAGTTGTTCTCGGGCCTCTTCTCATAACAACTCGTCGCGCTTTTTTCTTCTGGAGTTGTTCTCGGACCCTTGCTCAATCAACTAATTTATAATTTTTTTGCTATCAAAACAACAATCTTTTAAAAAACAGCCAAAATAAAAAAGCAGGCCATGATTACCTGCTTCGATACCTTCTATTTCTTTTTTGTTTTCGGTTCAATACCAAAACACCGACAGCAAACAAAAGCAATATACCACCTACAATAGAGTTAAGTGACAATACCCCGCTCTGTTCTGCCTTTTGAGCAGTATTCTTTACTACTAGTTTTTTCTTTATTATCGGCTTCAGTTCAACGGTTTGAATAACCTTACCTTCTCCATTTTCGATATTCAAAACTCCATTTGAGTCAACAGTTCTATTGCCTTCATCAATTGGATCAGTCAAGAAAGTATCCGCGCTATATGTGAATTGCCGTTTGCCGCTTGTGAATACTTCCCCCTTTTTAACGGGAGAGGACTTAAAATTCGAGAATCCATAATCAAACAGCTTAATTGTGTCATCGTATATTTTCCTTTTATATTCTGATTTTAACAGGATTGCAGTTAGTTTAAGCTGGCCATTTTCAGCCGTAGTCGCCAATGTTTGCTTGGACTGGTCAACAAATCCCGTCTTTCCTCCGGTAACGCCTGGATAGGGGATTTCTCCTTTCAGCATCCGATGGTGAGACAAAAGAGTTGTGTCCCAGGATTCTCCGTCCCATTTCATCTGTTTTGTTCCAAAGATTTCGCGAAAATCTTTGTTCTTCATCGCATAATTCAAGATCATTCCTAAATCCTTAGCCGTCGTATAATGATTTTCATCGAATAAACCGTGCGGATTTACAAAGTGTGTCGCCTTTACACCTATCTCTGATTCAAGAAACTCATTAACATGTTGAGAATACTTTTCCATCGTCCCATCCATATGGATTGCGATTACCAGCGCAGCGTCATTTCCAGAATTAACCAACATACCCTGGATAAGCTTTTTCAAAGTCACTTGCTCACCTGGATTTAAATACACCCTTGTTCCGTCTGTATCTAATACTTTTTCACTTACTATTACTTGATCACCCAAATTCCCTTTTTCAATTGCATAGATCGCCGTAGCAATCTTAGTGAGGCTTGCAGGATACATTTTCACCTCTTCATTTTTACCGAAAAGGATCGCACCTGACTGCGTGTCCATTAATACGGCAGCTTCCGATGTTAGTTCAGCGTCACCATCTTCAGCATGTACAGGTTCATTTAAGTTAAAAATTCCAAACATGATCAAAATAAAAAATATCAGCAATTCCTTCATTCAAACACATCCATTATCCCAGTATCCGAATTTAATTTTAGCAAATATCTAATTAGATTTCTTCAAATTAATTGAATTTTAATAATAATGGAATATTTAAGCATTGCAATGAATATTCAGCGAAATATCATTGAACTTTGGGGCTTTGATTAAAAGGGAGTTTTTAATGAATGGACTTAACAGTAAAAATTCATCAAAAACTATCAATAAATTAGAGATACAGATCGATATCACCGGGCAGAGCCGGTAATGAACTCCCAAAATAATACAAGAGGGCGTCCCTAAAGTATTTTGGGACACCCTTTTTGTGTTGTTCCTCGGACTCTTCATCATAACAATTCGACGGGCTTTTTCCGCTTC
>NZ_JBALQL010000006.1:38464-51514 GCF_036964885.1 Bacillus sp. JJ1122
AACTCGACTCTCTTTTTCCGCTTTGAGTTGCTCTCGGACTCTTTATCATAACAACTCGACGGCCTTTTTCTGCTTCGAGTTGTCCTCGGACGTTGCCAATAATCTGACCAAAGTCGCATTCAACAACCTATTGAGTCAGTGTCCATTAATATTGACGTGCTTAAATACTATGGATTCAAGATAGGGCACATATATTTCATCTTTGGCTAGAGCTGCCCCATAATCTCTTTTCAAATGCCGCTCTGCATCAGAAAAACTCTCGTATGGCCCTAATTTATCATTATTGCTTAGCGAAATGAAATATTCCTTCCCTTCAGCATAAATCATGAATAAATCTCTTTCTCGATTTTCATAAAGACAGCCATTCTTTGATTCCTTGACGTTATAGACATTTTTGACTGCATCCTGACGGATAGGGTCAAGAGGAAAGGCTTCATTAATGTAGCGAGTGTATGCTTCACTGCTCATTGAACATCCAGCCGCCTTTGCGTGACCACCACCGCCAAACTCTCCTGCAACAGCTGAAACATCTACATCGTCGTGTATGGTTCTGAAACTGATTTTCTTGCCACCTAAATTGATAATGGCTATATAATCCAGATGCCGGAATTCTTTTCCTAATTCATTACCCAATTCAGAATGATAGGATTCAGCATGTACAATTCCTCCATAAAGTCCATTTGTGTTAATCTGTACTATTTCACGCTTCTTCCTTCTAATATATCGTTCAATTTTATCTTCTTCCATTTCCAGCAGTTTTTGTTCAAATTCATCAAATTCAAAATGATCTCCTGCCTGGAGACGCGGAACAATCCGATCTTCAAAATCTTCTATCGATATCATAAAAAATAAATCATTTAAGTTTTTCGCCTTGTAATTTTTGAGAATATCCCAATCCCAAGTATCATACTGCCTGACCAGTTCTACAAATTCATCTATTGAACCATTTTTTTGCAAATGGCTCTCATTAATTAGATATTCATATACGAGCGAAGCAGCACTTGTGAGCGTCCCATTTTGGTCCTCTACTTTAACATCGCCCCATGTGTAATCATTGAAATGCAACGCTGTTTTATGGTGGTCAATCAGCTTCGCTTTACCTCCAGCTAAAACAAATTCATTTATTTTTTCAGCGATCTCACCATTAACAGAAAGATCGGTAATGAACAATAAATCTTCTCTCTTCATTTTGTCATTCATTCTTTCAAAATATCGCTCCACCTGAAAATTTAGCCCAGAAACGGAATTATATCGAACGTCCACCCTCTCTCCAAAGGCAAGCCTAAAAAGAATTCCGCAGGCAACTCCGTCGAGATCATTATGTGTGAATAAACGGTACATAGCTTCCTCCTTACATTTTCTCTAATTTATGGTTTGTTAACTGGTTTCAGTCTATTCCCTTTTAAAAAAACACCGATAAACCTGAAAAATTTAGACAAGTTCTTTATATGGACGAGCATAAATATTAAAAAAGGAGGTGAAAATATGCATTTCTTCGTTGTGAAAAAAAGTGCATTATACTTAGTTGGTGTCCTAGCTCTTCTTGCTATAATCGGATCATTTTGGATGAACTTCAACTCTGATGCCACTCCAGCTATTAGCCAGCAAAAAGAAACAATCCGGGAGATTCACCTGGTAACCGGTGAATTTAAATCATCTAAAGAAGATGGTAAAGAAATTGAGGCTTACCGTTGGGATCCAGGAACCATCTTTGTTGAAAAAGGAGAAAAAGTCCGATTAAAAATTTTAGGGGTTAATGGTAAGGAACACCCATTCATTATTGAAGGTACAGATATTAAAGGGATCGTTAAAAAGGGGGAAGAAACAGTCGTTCCTCTGCAATTTGACAAAGAAGGAACCTACCGCCTTATTTGTATGATACACACTCAAGCAGAAAATAGCGGTCCGATGATCGCTTACATTGTGGTTGATTAATATCTTCCTTTCTAAGAACAGGATTCCACATCCTGTTTTTTCTTTTTCTTCATCTCCCCTTCTACTCAATTTGACACAAAACATACAAAACAATACATCCATAGTGGCAACGTTTCCTGATAGTATAAGTTATCATACATCTTTTTATATAACAGATCCAACAAAATCATATATTTATATAATACAGTTTCCTCAGAATTATTTTTACAACGCGTTTTTTATTGGTATTCACAATTTGTTCATCTTTTCACAATTTTGTCACACCGAAACTGTTATAGTCGTAGTATGATGAAAGTGTGATAACTGTTATATAAATAATTACTTCTGAGGTGACTTAAAATGGAACAATGGAAAGGTTTTAAAAATGGTACCTGGCAGGAAGAAATCAATGTTCGCGACTTTATCTTAAATAACTACACTGAATATACAGGTAATGCAAGCTTCCTGGTTGGAGCCACCGATGAAACAAACCTTTTATGGCAACAGGTCATGGAATTAACAAAGCAGGAGCGAGAGAACGGCGGAGTTTTGGATATGGACACAGAAGTCGTGTCAACAATCACCTCTCATGGCCCTGGATATCTGGATAAAGCAAAAGAAAAGGTTGTTGGATTTCAGACAGATCAGCCATTTAAACGCTCCATGCAGCCATTCGGGGGCATTCGCATGGCTAAGGCTTCATGTGAAGCTTATGGTTATGAACTGAATCAGGAAGTAGAAAAAATCTTCACTGATTTCCGCAAGACACATAACCAGGGTGTATTCGATGTATACACAAAGGAAATGCTCCAGGCACGGAAAGCTGGTATCATCACTGGGCTTCCTGATGCTTATGGACGCGGACGCATCATTGGGGACTACCGCCGTGTTGCGCTGTATGGTGTTGACTTCCTTATGGAGCAGAAGAAGAAAGACCACGGTTTGACAAGCAGTGTCATGACAGAAGACACTATGCGCCTCAGAGAAGAAATCTCGGAACAATACCGTGCATTAAATGAATTGAAAAAGCTTGCTGAAAGCTATGGCTATGATATTTCAAAGCCGGCTTCTAACGCAACAGAAGCTTTCCAGTGGGTTTACTTCGCTTATCTAGCTGCAATCAAAGAACAAAACGGTGCGGCAATGAGCCTTGGCCGTGTGGCATCCTTCCTGGACATATTCATTGAACGCGACCTGCTAAACGGCACTTTGACTGAACAAGAAGCACAGGAATTGGTCGACCACTTCGTCATGAAGCTCCGACTTGTAAAATTCGCAAGAACACCTGATTATAATGAATTGTTCAGCGGTGACCCAACCTGGGTAACGGAATCAATCGGCGGCATGGCGCATTGCGGCAAGTCACTTGTTACGAAAAACTCTTTCAGATTCCTTCATACTCTAGATAATCTGGGACCTGCTCCGGAACCAAACCTGACTGTTTTATGGTCTCCTGGCCTTCCAGAGAACTTTAAGAAGTATTGTGCGGAAATGTCGATTAAAACTAGCTCAATACAATACGAAAATGATGACCTGATGCGCCCGGAATACGGCGATGACTATGGTATCGCCTGTTGTGTTTCTGCAATGGAAATCGGAAAACAAATGCAATTCTTCGGGGCTCGTGCAAACCTTGCTAAAGCATTGCTATATGCGATCAATGGCGGTGTTGATGAGAAGCTTAAAATCCAAGTTGCACCTGGATTCAGCCCTATCACAAACGAAGTACTCGACTACAATGATGTAATGGCGAAATTCGATAATGTGATGGAATGGCTCGCAGGCCTCTATATCAATACTTTAAACATCATTCATTATATGCATGACAAATATAGCTATGAAAGAATTGAAATGGCGCTCCATGACACTGAAGTCCTTCGCACCATGGCAACTGGAATCGCGGGATTAAGCGTCGTAGCCGATTCTTTAAGCGCGATCAAATACGGGAAGGTTAAAGTAATCCGCGATGAAAATGGCATTGTAGTTGACTTCGAAACTGAAGGTGATTTCCCTAAATACGGAAATAATGATGACCGCGTTGACAGCATCGCAGTAGAGATTGTTAAAACATTTATGAAAAAACTGCGCAAGCACCCAACTTACCGCAATTCATTGCATACAATGTCAATCCTTACAATTACTTCAAACGTTGTATATGGTAAGAAAACTGGAAATACACCAGACGGAAGACGAGCTGGCGAGCCATTCGCTCCTGGAGCAAATCCAATGCATGGCCGGGATACAAAAGGAACTCTTGCTTCCCTGTCTTCTGTCGCAAAACTACCATACAGCTATGCTATGGATGGAATCTCAAACACCTTCTCCATCGTTCCAAAAGCGCTTGGAAAAGAGGAAGAAAGCCGCACAAGCAATCTCGTATCCATCCTCGATGGCTACGCAATGAAAGATGGCCATCATTTAAATGTTAACGTGTTTAATAGAGAAACTCTAATGAATGCCATGGAACACCCAGAAGAATATCCACAGCTGACCATCCGTGTATCTGGCTATGCAGTAAACTTCATCAAGCTGACACGCGAGCAGCAGATGGATGTAATCAATCGTACTTTCCATGAATCTATGTAATGAATAGCCGTATGAAAGCGGCGGAGAACATGGAGTTCCCTCTTACTCTCTAGGAACTCCTGTTTTACCAGAAAGGAGTAATCATCATGAACGGAAACATTCATTCTATTGAAACATTTGGCACTGTCGACGGACCAGGAATCCGTTATGTCATCTTCACACAGGGGTGCCTGCTGCGCTGCCAATTTTGCCATAACGCAGATACCTGGGAAATCGGCACTGGAAAACAGATGACTGTTTCCGAAATCATTGATGATTTAAAATCCTATCTTCCTTTTATCCAATCTTCAGGCGGAGGAATAACTGTCAGCGGAGGTGAGCCGCTGTTGCAGATTTCCTTTCTTACAGAGCTTTTCAAGGAGTGCAAGAAACTTGGTATCCATACAGCTATTGATTCATCGGGCGGATGCTATTCAAGTGCACCATTATTCCAAGAACAGCTGAAAGAACTGATGAAATATACGGATTTGGTATTACTTGATTTAAAGCATATTAACAGAAAGAAACACATCAAGCTAACAGGAATGGCAAATGATCACATTCTGGATTTTGCCCGATACCTTTCAGACCATCAAGTCCCTATTTGGGTGCGGCATGTATTGGTCCCTGGGGTGACAAATGATCTGAAAGATCTCACTCACTTGGGTGAATTCATCGCCACTCTTGGAAATGTGAAGAAGGTGGAAGTTTTACCTTACCATAAGCTAGGTGTGTATAAATGGGAAGCTTTAGGCTTGGAATACCCACTTAAGGATACAGAACCTCCAACAGATGATGAAGTAGAGAATGCTTTCAAATTATTGACGAATCATATGAATTAATTTAATTAGAGAAACAGACAGCAGGTTTACGTTCCCCTGCTGTTTTTTCTGAATGAGTCCACTGCGAATCGTTTCCTTAGGTCTCCCCTCACCTGTTCAACCTGCTTTAGACTTTACAAAGCCACGATAACTACAAAAAGATCCTGCGTGCAGAAATAATGCATAGCACGCTGGGAAAAACAAAATTCTTATGTCAAAGCCTGCAGGCACCCTTTCAATTAATTCTAAATTTCTTGCAGCCTAAGTTTTGATAATGAACAACTCACCTCAGCTCTCACCCTCATGCCCTTCAGTAAGTTTCACTAATTCTTCAGTAATATCTTTTCTTTCTGCGTCTGCAATTTCAGAGGAAATAATTTCATCCTTAGTCAGTTTGTCAATAGCTTCATGTTCAGCATAATACGCAAATTTCCTCAAAGTCTCCATCTGTTTCTTCTTTAATTCTGGATATTTTAGATATAATTCATCCATCTCAGCAATCGCTATTTCCATTTTCAATTGGTACTTATTTACTAATTCATCTGATACAGTTTTTGTTATATAGAATTTTCCTTTTGCATCCCTCATTCCTTTAATAGCATTTTCATATCTGTATAGCTTGGCGAGAATCTGTTCATATTCAGAGTGACTCTCTTCTTTTTTATTGATACCCAGAAGTGAAATCAGAGGCTTTATAGACAGCCCTTGAACTACAAGAGAAAAGAGAACAACACTGAAAGCAAGAATCAGGAGATCTTCTCTTCCCTGAAAATCTCTCGGCAAACTTAAAACCAAGGCAATTGACAATGACCCCTTCAATCCACCCCAGTTAAGAATATGTTTCCATTTCATACTGAAGCTATTAATTGCCAGCATACTAACATATACAGCCGCACTTCTAGCGATCAGAACAATCACTATAGCCGAGACGATCAGCCACCATTTATCATTGATATTAATCCTTGTGATTTCCAAACCTACCATCAAGAAAACTAGCGAATTGGCCAATAATGCCGTAACTTCCCAAAAATTATTAATATTTAATTTTGTAGTTGGGCTCATCCCTATACGAGCACCATAGTTACCGAATATCAGAGCTCCTACTACCACTGCTATGACGCCCGAGGCATGTATACTTTCTGCAATCAGAAAAGATCCATAGAACAACAAAATACTAAAGATGATTTCCAAAGGATAGTCATCAAAGTACTTGGTCAGCTTAGAAAATCCGTATCCCATAGCTCCACCGACCATTAATCCTAATGAAATCACTCGTATGAAATCCCATAATCCCATCCCGAGACCAGACCAGCCTGCGTCCAAATATGAGACTAATGAAAATGCAGAGATTTTATATAAAACTACTGCTAATCCGTCATTAAATAAGCTTTCTCCTTCAATGACTACAGCAAGTCTTTTTTTAACACCCACACTTTTAAATATAGATAGAACACTGACTGGGTCGGTCGCGCTCATAAGTGCACCAAAAACAAAAGCGGCTGGCAAAGATAAATCCAAGAAATAGTATCCAGAAAAACCCACAAAAAGAAACGACAGTAGAGTTCCGCCAAAAGCCAAGGCGAGAATAGGCTCTTTGTTGTCTTTGAGATGGGAGAAGGGAAGCTTTAAGGATGCCTCACCGAGCAACGCAGGCAGAAATAATGTAATGATGACAAAATTAAAAATTTCCCCTTCTGTAATAAAATTTTTTAATGGCTCAAGTATAGGAATGTTCATTAATCCAATTATTGTACCTATGATAACCAACGCTATTGGATAAGGCTGTTTAACCTTCTTTGCAATTGCCGTGATCCCGGCTGCAATCATAATCAAGAATAACGCTGTTTCAAAGATCCTGTGCAGATCCAATTCATCCATCCAAACACTCCTTACATAAGAATTCTTGTTTTAATCTTTCCCTTCTTATTGATATGTAAAATCAAGCAAGAGAAATTTTTTATTGACAAAAAAAAATGAAAATATTAAAGTCAATATGTAAACTAAAATACATATAGGTTAACAAAAGGGGAGAGCAATCTAATGAACAAACAACAGCTGAAACTTAGAATGATGATCATTACCGCTTTATTTGCCGCCATTATCGGCGTTTTGGCTCAAATGACGATTCCGCTTCCGCTTGTACCGATCACTGGTCAAACATTGGCAATCGGTCTGGCTGCGACTATACTAGGATCTCGTTATGGCACTATTTCAGTTCTGCTTTATCTATTTATCGGTGCAGTTGGTGTACCCGTTTTTGCCGAATTCTCAGGCGGTTTTTCAAAGCTTGTAGGACCTACCGGAGGATATCTCGTTGGTTTTGTCCCAGCTGCCTTCATCATTGGCTGGGTGCTTGAAAAGACTTCTTTTACTTTTATGAATGCATTGATCGGAAATATAATCGGTATGCTGATCACTCTTATTTTTGGAACAGTCTGGTTAAAGATCGCACTTGATATGTCTTGGACTGCGGCATTCACAAGCGGCTTCGTGCCTTTTATCATTGTCGGAGTCATTAAAGCTGCATTGGCTTCATGGATTGGAATCATTGTCCGCAACAGGCTTGAAACAGCGAAACTTCTTGTTCCACATTCAAATCTTTCAAAATCTGCATAAGCAAAAGCCATGGAACATATCCATGGCTTTTCTTTATTCAGGCTATATTCATATTCTCCTTGTACCCCGGCTCGCAGTAAATGCATACTGTTTCATCATAATCAGTTGTATTAACGTCTTCCCCATTGTATTCAATACCGCACAATGCGCACTCAACCATCTCATCTCCGGCATCTTCTGCGGCTTGCGTAATGGAATCATTCACCTTCAATTCCCCGATCCAAATCCCGCTGATATTTGACATTTCAGTTTCTATATATAATTTAGCTGCTTCCTCTGTTTCCCATACACCATGGTCCCACAGCATCTCTTCAGCACTTCCTGAATTGATCATTAATCCATATACGGTTTTCATTTTTGCTACCCCTTTCAATAGGCGCGTTATTTAAAGGATTGTCCTATATAATTAGCCCTTTTTCCATCTTTTGAAACCACAGACCCAATAACAATCTTTGGAAATGGAACCTTTTAGATCATAAATACGTATAGGATAAAAGTTCAAATTGATTACTGCATTGGAATGACATATACTTATACAATGAGCTGGGATATCGGAGGTGAAGGCATGCTGCTTGAGGTGTACACTCAGTCCATGGATGCGACTGGATTATATAGCGTTTATTTGGCCTTGCTGTTGAGCATGTCAATTTCCGCCTTCTGGATTGTTAGTGATACCTATTTCAGTGAATCCTATATAGTAAATATAAAATTTAAACCATCTGTTTCTGAAACAGCTTTTAAAAATCAAGCTGATCTGGGATTGAGAATCCAGCTGCTGCGACTTAAACGGATAAAAATAAAAATAGATCCAGGTGATGATGATAATTCATTTTTCTCTCTTATTTACTGACAAAGATCAACTTCAGGAGGAGAAAAATGAAAAAACTTTACACAATCATTTTATTACTATTTACCCCAGTGTTTTTAGCAGGATGCCAATCAATGACTAATAATGGCTCTTTCTTTCAGTCAACATTTGTCAATCCATTCGCATGGCTGATTCACAATTTTGCCAATCTAACTGGTGGCAGTTTTGGATTGGCGATTATTTTCATTACCATAATGATAAGATTAATCTTAATGCCACTTATGCTGAAGCAATATAAAAACCAGCAGAATATGAAAGAAAAGATGGAAGTCCTTAAACCAGAGATGGATCAGATTCAAAAAAAGATCAAAAGTACTAAGGATTCCGCTGAACAAAAGAAATTACAGCAGGAAATGATGGGGTTGTACCAGAAGCATGGCGTTAATCCCCTATCTGTTGGCTGCCTGCCAATGCTGATACAAATGCCTATATTAATGGGACTCTACTATGCAATAAAAAGTTCTTCCGAAATTGCAAGCCATTCATTCCTATGGTTCAATCTGGGGCATTCAGATATATGGATTACTGCCGCAGCAGGATTAATATACTATTTGCAATTTAAAGTCTCTCAATCGAATATGACGATAGAGCAGCAAAAGCAAATGAAGTTCATGGGGCTGATTTCACCTATTATGATTGTCATGTTCTCTTTGAACGCTCCATCTGCCCTACCGCTTTATTGGACAGTTGGCGGGATCTTGCTCATTGCCCAAAATTTGCTGGCAAGAAAGATGTACGGTGGCCAAAAAAGTCAAATCAAAGTCGAACAACAAATATAATCTCATATACTATAGCCAGGGACATGCTTTCCCTGGCTTTTTCATTTCGTACAGGCTGAGTAAAACCTGACTTATGATTGTCCAAACAAACAATTTATTTCTTCACTTTCACTCATGCAAAAGTTTCGTCCGCTGAAGTAAGAAACGCGGAATATCCACGATGGTTACCTTGAACTATTGGAAAATCATTTATTTCCAGGCAGCCCTCCAAAAGAATTTTTATGGTTGACATATATTTTTACAGGAAGTTATACTTTTAGTTAATGATACTTGAAAGGAATGGTAAAGAGCCGATGAAGTACTAATCTTATTTTCTGCCCGATTTTTCGAATATGAAAAACGTGTTGCCCGGAAAAAGGATTAGTCTGCTCATTTTACCATTCCATATCGATTTAAATGCAAGCTTAAGCATGCTGTCATTTACAGTATCATGCTTTATTTTGTGTACAGTAAATCTTATGCGAATGTTTTGCAGACCTCCCGGGTAACTACAGGGAGGTTTTTTTGATGGATAAAATACTCACCTTTAATTAACAAGGCAAAAAAGAAAGGTGGAGTTTTTATGACATTGTTGAAAATAAGAGGTATTCAGAAGAGCTTTAATGACAAGACGATCCTCAAACACGCAGACTTTGAAATCAAGCAAGGCAGCAGGATTGGACTTGTCGGAAACAATGGCGCTGGCAAAACAACCCTAGCTAATATTATTTATGGGAATTACTTGCCAGATGCCGGATTAATTGAAACTTTCGGCAGCACGTTAAAGATTGGTTATCTTAAACAATCAACAGAGTATACAATCAATGAGTTTGAAGAAGCCCTCTCAAATTCTGAGTCTAATCTTTTTATGCACTCCAGCCATCTGGGACTTAATAACCTTTTGAATTGGGATGAAAATCAGCTGGCGAATTTGAGCGGGGGTGAAAAATTAAAACTCTCACTTGCACGAGTATGGGCGGACAGACCTGAATTACTCATACTTGATGAACCAACAAACCACTTGGATCTGCATGGTACTGAGTGGCTAATTAAAGAATTGGCTGGGTTTAATGGATCAGTCATCATTATCTCTCACGATCGGTATTTCCTTGATCGGACAATTAACGAGGTCATTGAAATTGAAGATGGAGTAACCAAATGGTTTAACGGTAACTATTCTGCTTACCATGAAGAAAAACAAAGGCTTTATGAGGTTCAGCTTCACCAATACGAAACACAGCAAAAATACAAAGAGCAAATTCAACAGCAGATTTCCAATTTAAAAAATTGGTCAGAAAAAGCCCATAAGGATTCCACCAAACAAGGCAGCAGTTCAGAAAGAAGACAAATCGGCTATAAGGAATACCATCGTGTTAAAGCAAAGAAAATGGATATTCAGATCAAATCCAAGATGAAACGATTGAATCAGGAGCTTGCAAAAAACGAAGTTCAACAGCCAAAACAAGCAGCTAGGGTAAACTTTCAATTCCAGGAAAGCAAAAAACGAGGAAAAAGGATATTGGAAGCATCAGGACTAGAGAAATGGTTTGGAAATCGCTGCTTATTTAAAGAGAGTCATTTTTATATGAACCATTCTGAAAGAATGGCGATTATCGGTGTAAACGGAAGCGGAAAAACTACACTATTAAAAATGCTCCTGGGTGAAGCGGAAGCTACATCGGGTAATATATGGATAAGTGAATCGGTAAGGATAGGATACCTGAGCCAGGAGGTTTCGGATCTCCCTTCTGCCAAAACAGCGTTAGAGTATACAGGATTGACTGATCGCGATGAACTTAGCAAGGCCAGGACTATTTTTGCTAACATTGGCTTGAACGAGGAAAAGCTTTCTGTCCCAATCGGCAGTCTGAGCCTCGGAGAACGAACTCGAATAAAACTGGTCTTGATGCTTATGCATGATATTGATCTACTGATCCTTGATGAACCTACAAATCATCTTGATTTATCCAGCAGGGAAAGTCTGGAGATGACTTTGATGGAATTTCAGGGTTCAATGCTAATCGTTTCGCACGATGTTTATTTCCTGAATAAAATCAGCGAAAAGCTCCTTATAATTGATGGTAAGAAGATTACCCGCAAAGAAACAGGCTTGAAGGAATACAACCAGCCTGCCCCTTCTTTTTCCAGTGATAAAGAAAGAGAAGAACAGCTCATGGTCCTTCAAAACGATATTACAGCTGTTATTGGCAGGCTTTCATTTATGAGCAAGGGTGATCCTGAATATAAAGAGCTAGAGAAAAAGCTTTCCTTATTGATGGTGAAGAGAAAAACGTATACACAGAAAGAAGGATAACCGAGTATACCATGCCATAAACACAAACTCTCTTTGGCACATAAAGTTTTAGCTTGGCCAAATATAGGGACATGAATGAAAACACGAGTCCTTTATTAATTATCTCAAACCCTTAGCCATCTTTCAGAAAGAAATAAGCAATAAATGGCACATCGGTAAATTGCCGATGTGCCGATAAAATTACACTGGCTACATTCTCTTCATCATATCCTGTAATTTAGATTTCACCAATGGCCATTCCTCTTTAATGATACTAAAAACAACAGTGTCTCTTACATAACCATCAGCTATTACCCGATGTTTGCGTAGCACGCCTTCCTTTTTCGCGCCAAGACGAGAAATTGCTGTTTGGGATCGAATATTTCTTAAATCCGTGCAGAATTGGACTCGATTCATATCCATCTCCTCGAAAGCGTACTGCAGCATCAGGAACTTCGTTTCCGTATTAACTCTAGTCCTCCAATAATCCGGATGATACCACGTCCATCCAATTTCCAGGCTTTTGTGGGATCTTGAAAGATCAAGATAACGGGAGCTTCCAATCATCTTGCCACTTTCTTTATCCACCACCACGAAAGGCATCTGTATACCTCCTTCTCTTTCTGCTGTGGCAGCCTCGATTGTCAGTTTCATATCTTCCTTGTTCTTGATTTTTGATGAGGTGAATTCCCAAATATCCTGAGCTTGAGCAACATTCCATAAATCATCCAACTGCTCCATTTCCATTGGCATCAATATAACGGTAGGACCCTCAAGACTGATCTTCTTTTTCACTCTCCATCACTCCCTTAATGCTTATATATGCCTTTATCATATCACTGACGAAATACAACCGAAAAGACTCCTTTCGCAATGATTGATGTTTTGAAATGAATTTTTTAAACAAATCGAAGACAAAAGAGGAAAGTGCAGGAATCCTGATATGAACTAGAGATCATTTTTACCACGCACGAGCTCTCAAAGCTAAGGTTGCACAAGGCCCGCTGAAAGCGAGCATCCTTTCGTACCCGTCAAAAGCTTCTTTCTCTAGCAAGTGGTCAGAAGCAACCTTCAGAGACCGTTCAACCCGCTTCTTCACGCACGAATGATTGGACTAAAAAATGTCATGTTAAATTGGTCCACCAATATGGTTTCTAGGTTACTCCAAAAAACATATTTTGGAAAAACGGAACTCTAATAAGCCCTCTTGGTTAC
>NZ_JBALQL010000006.1:51601-98334 GCF_036964885.1 Bacillus sp. JJ1122
AACATATTTTGGAAAAACAAATCTCCAATAAGCCCTCTTGGTTCTTTTAAAAAACAATATTTGGAAAAACGGAACACCAATAAGAGCTCTTGTTTACTTAATCCAAATAACTATAGGACAAGTTACGAAAACAGCCTAAAAAAAGGCTGCCGCATAATCTGCGGCAGCCTTCCTTATTAGTTGATTTCTTCGAAATACTCTTTGTAGTAACCGCCTACTTTACCGGAGTTATCTACTATGAAATAAAATTCTTCGGTTTCATTTTTAACATCATACACGTTTCCAGTAGTGAGCTTGTTATTAACAATGTATTTTTTAGCATCTGTATGAACGCATTTTAGTTTTTTGTTCGTTTCGCGTTCGTGCCAATTCTGGTGAATCATTTGCTGCCACTTCCTTTACTTTATCTAATACTCTCTAGTATAAAGAATAGGCAATCTATTTAGCAATAGTTAGCTTGCATTAGCTTCTTCACCCACGAGTTGGAATCCGCGTATTTCTGATTGATTAAATGTAATAGTTTCACCCGTGATCACATTTTTTAAAGTTATATAACAAACATCACAAATAGTATCTTTGCGAATATACTGTAAAAATGAGAAGCGCTCGTTATTATAAATTAGTTCATAAAATCCGTTTTTTGTAAATCCGTTCATGTTAATCTCCTCTTTCCAGGATGTATTCATCTTGGTGTTGGCTGTGTCTTTATATACCACCATCCAAGCTTGTATTAAACATCCCATTAAAAAAGATTACATTTCGCTAAAGACTGTTAAGCGGCAAAATCAAATCTTCACCTTCATTTTTAGCTGAATTTATTGCCGTAGATACTTCATAACCCTCCATCAATTCTGCCTGGTAAGGGACAAGTAATTTCTTTAGTTCATTTGTCTCCTTCATTGATCGGTCAAGCCACATATCCAGCCTGTCTTCAGGAAGGATCACAGGCATTCGGTCATGGACGTTTCTCGTTACATCATTTGGAGTGGTGGTGATGATGGTGCAGGAAGTAATGTTCTTTCCATTTTTACTCCAATTTTCCCATAGCCCAGCCAAGGCAAATGGCTTCTTGCCTTTCATCCCAAATCTGTAAGGCTGTTTTTGGCTCCCTTCTTTTTTCCACTCATAAAAACCATCAGTGAGAATAAGACAGCGTCTTTTTTTCAAAGCATTTTTGAAGCTTGCCTTTTCATCAACTGTTTCAGCTCGAGCATTTATCATTTTATATCCGATTTTTTCTTCCTCCGCCCAAAACGGAATAAAACCCCATCTCATTTTCACACCTTCCCTGCCTTCTCCATTATGGAAAACAGTAAAAATATCCTGTCCCGGGGCAATGTTATATCGAGGTTCGAGATCCCCAAAATATTCAAAGTTAAACTGTTCTTGCAACGAATCAATAGATTCAAACAAAGAAAACCTTCCACACATAATCGTTCCCTCCATCATTAACTTCCTTTTTTTATTATAATTCCCTTCCATATGAGGAAGTAACATCCGTTCTCATTCAAATAAATAACTCTAATATATACTAAGAGAACTGCCAGATTTCAAAGAACTGACTGTTATATAGAGAAAAAAATAAGCCAGTGTTCCTTGTAGAACCACCGGCTTATTTATATATTTGTCGTATCCATTTTCTTTTTTGGCTTCATTCTTAATGCTAAATTTATTGCCACAAAGATAGGAATAAGCGAAGCAATCGTAAAGCCAAGTGCATAGCCTGGGATGCTTTCAATTAGGACCCTCTCGCTGATGCTCATTCCCATAAAACTTATCCCGATACCATCACCATCTACGTGTTTGATTACGGTCCATAATTCAATCCCTTTTTCCAGGAATAATATACTTAAGATTGACAGTACGATCACGATCAGCCACTTCATTCGAGCATACCCCCATAGTCCTGCATTAAACTTCAAATTGCAGGTGTATACACTATATTATAGGGAGTAATATTGATAAATAATATATCAGCAGTGCAGTTGTAACAAAATGTTCAAAATGATATTTTTTATTTGGCAATTTCACAAAAAAAAATTTTGCAAATCACATGAACAACATTAACAATGCTTATATCAATACTTTAAAAAATTTATATCTTCTTGAGCTCCTGAACAACTTCCAAAGCTTGCTCCCTAAGCTTGAACTTCTGTATTTTCCCAGAAGCTGTCATCGGATAGCTTTGGGTGAACTCAAAATATCTTGGAATCTTATGCTTTGAGATTTTTCCCTGGCAGTATTCTTTCATTTCATTGGCGCTAGCCGATTCGCCTTCTTTTAAAATAATCCAGGCCATGACTTCCTCACCATATACGCTATCCGGAATGCCTACAACCTGAACATCCAGCACCTTAGGGTGTGTGTAAAGGAATTCTTCAATTTCCCGAGGATAAATATTTTCTCCTCCCCTAATGATCATGTCTTTTAATCTTCCTGTAATCCTGCAATAGCCGTTTCTATCCATGACAGCTAAATCTCCTGTATGAAGCCAGCCTTCTTCATCGATCGCCTCTCTAGTTGCATCAGGATTCTTATAATACCCCTCCATAACAAGATATCCACGTGTGCAAAGCTCTCCCTGGACTCCCCGTGGCACTTCTTCCGTTGTACCAGGCTTAACAATCTTTGCTTCAACATGTGGCAAAGCCTTGCCGACTGTTTCCACTCTCAATTCGAGAGGATCGTTTGTTCTAGTCTGGGTTATAACTGGAGACGATTCGGTTTGTCCATAAGCGATTGTAATTTCTGTTGCTCCCATTTTTTCATTGACAGCTTTCATTACCTCTATAGGGCAATTAGATCCTGCCATAATCCCTGTTCTTAACGATGACAGATTATATTTATCAAAATCATTGTCATTCAATTCTGCGATGAACATGGTTGGCACACCGTGCAACGCTGTACACTTCTCATTTTCTACCGTTTCCAGAACGACTTTAGGATTGAATTCCTGAACTGGCACCATTGTTGCCCCTACTGTGGCACAGGCAAGCGTCCCCATCACACAGCCAAAGCAATGGAAGAATGGCACTGGAATGCAGAGCCGGTCTTGATCTGTCAGTTTCATAGCTAATGCTACATTATAAGCGTTATTGACAATATTTCGGTGAGTCAGCATTACACCTTTAGGAAAACCAGTTGTACCAGAAGTGTATTGCATATTAATTACGTCGCTTTGCTTTAGTGTTCCCATCCTTCTGTCAAGCTCATCTTCTGTAACGCCATCCGCCATGTCCAGGATATCCTGCCAGCTGAAAGTCCCTGGAAAACGTTTATCACCCATCACTATGACATTTTTCAGAAATGGAAGTCTGCCGCTTTCAAGCTTGCCTGGCTCGCTTGTTTTAAGCTCTGGAACAATTTCATACAACATATCAATATATGAAGCATCTTTAAATTGTTCCATTAAAATAATTGTAGTAGAATCGGATTGCTTTAAAAGGTACTCAAGCTCAGCAGTCCGATAATTGGTGTTTACAGTTACAAGAACTGCGCCCATTTTCCCAGTGGCGAACTGGGTTACTACCCATTCAGGAGTATTCGAGGACCATACTGATACATTTTCTCCCTTTTGCACACCCAGCTTCATCAATCCTCGGGCCGCTTTCCTGCAAAGACGATTAAATTCTGCATAACTCATCCTAAGGTTTCGGTCAGCATAAACAACAGCTTCATGATCAGGATAGGTTTTGGCCTGGACCTCTAATAATTCACCAATAGTAAATGGCAGCAAACTTTCCATCTTTTAACCTCCTAATTAAGTTCGATATGTAAACGTTTGCTATAAACTATAACATATATGTTTGAATATTCGATATTTTAAAAATATATTCCTTCCATTTTCCTAAAAACCATAAAAAAAAGCAGGAATTTTTCCTGCTTCGAATCATTATCATGCCAAAAATATGTTATTCATGTACCTGTGACCCCAAAAAAATAATAGAGCCACTTTTGAGGATTATGGCTTTTGGAGCTTCATTAAAATAATTTTGATATCAAGTAAATGACTCCTGCCAGGAGCCAGACGTACGTAGCTGGTCATATTGGAGGAAAGCCGGAAAACTTGCCTGTATCCTCTTTAGCTGTACGCTTTGGTCCGATGCCTCAGGACCCGCCTGCACAATGATTATTTTTAGTTTCTTCTTCCATCACTTTCACCTCATTAGTTTTTATGTTCCCACCACCATTTATCAAGATAGATAAGAAGAGGAATGCGCTGCTCTCCTCTTCTTATATCTATTAGTGTGTGTGATGAACTGCGCAGCGATTTGGCCCGATTTCCAGTTCCATCGCTTCATCTGCAGTAACATCTTTTACCCCGCGGTTGATTGCGACAATATCTTCAAAATTTGGAGGTGTATCACTTGATGCCGATTGTGCAACGTGGTCGACAAATTCTTCAATTGTCTTGCCATCCATCATTTCATTTTGATTTCGGATTAACCCTAACTGACTTCCAATGAAACCATCAGCATTGACTTCACCATCGAAGTCAGCATAATGTCCTGGCAATACGATTACATCATCTGCAATTTGAGAAACCTTGCTATATACAGTTTCGTAAAGGTCTTTTGCCCATTCTGCCGCTTTACCGCCTAAATCAGGACGGCCTAGTCCGTTTACAAAAATAGTATCTCCTGAGAAAAGAAGCTTATTATTCACAAAAAACGAAACACTACCAGGGGTATGACCAGGAGTCTTTACAGCCAATACTTCAAGGCTAATACTGTCAAATTCAATTTTATCATGCTGCTCTAGAGCTTCAAAGTCAAATACTGCGCCTTCACTCTTCATAAGGTAATATTTTGCTCCTGTCAATTCAGCCAACTGCTTTCCGCCAGACAAGTGATCAGCGTGCAAATGTGAATCAACAATGTGAGTAATTTTTACGTTTTCTCTCTCAGCAACTGCAGTATATCGGTCTGTAAATCTTGAAGGATCAACAACAAGTGCTTCATTTTCGGATAAAACCATATATGATAAGCAGCCCTTGCCAACACGAATGAATTGCAGTACCTTGATTTGATTATCCTTATAAACTTCGACAGGATATAAATATTCACTCCATGATTTCATTCCACCTGAAAGAAAAGAAACATCGAATCCTGCATCGGAAAGCATTTTGGCTACCATTACGGAGGAGCCTTCCTTTGCGCAAATGACAACAATATCTTTATCCTTTGGCAACTGGTTAACTACTTCGTCCACACCGTCAATCAATTCAAAATAAGGAATATTTAAATACTGAATGTTTCTTCCTTCAACCCTCCAGTCTTCAAAATCCTTTACATTTCTTACATCAAAAATAAAGAATTCCTTTTGGTTAACAACCCACTCAATTAATTTTTCTGCTGTAATTGCTTGAATACCCATTGATATTCCTCCCAGAATAGCTTTTCATATTAATTTGTAACGGATATTCATCCTCAAACAAAATACCCTTATAGGTATATAATAAGTGAATGATATTTAAAATGCAATTTTTTATTTATTAATAATGTGGTTATGATGAATTTAAGTGTTTTTGTAAACTTAGTTCCTGTAACACTCGATTTACAAACTCTATTGGAATGATGCATATGTCGGGAGTCACCCCGAAGTTGCTATTGGTTGTTACTTCGTGCGTCGGTATATTGGAGGGAGCCATTCATTTTCCTTCTGAATAAACAGGTCGGTGGAGAGCCAAGTAAAATGATTCTTATTAGGTATCATTTGCACTTCGCTGGCATACTGCCACCGAGGAGACCACAGGCCGAACGCACAGAGCATGTGTCTGAAGCGGAATAACAGTTAAGATAAACATCTCCTAGTTATGAAAATATAAATGAAAAATTTACTAAAAAAAAATCTTCGTTAAGGGTTTTCAAATCCTTAATAAACCTTTACAATGAATGAAACTATATATATAGTTTGAAAATTCAATCCATTCTTACCGAGGAGGAATGCAAATGAAAATTATGAGCAATGAACAATTGGTGGTCTCGTATCGTGATGCATTAAAGTCGGAAAGTGATAAAGAATGGGCAAAGATTTTAAAAGTAGAAATTTCCAAAAGAGGTCTGAAACCGTTTAAGAACCGTTGATTGAAACATGAATCCAAAAGACAATAGTAAAAAAAATCACTGCCGTGTATCCACGGCAGTGATTTTTTTATCCTTGTAAAAGCAATGATTCTGGATCTTCCATCAAATCTTTTATTCGTTTTAAGAATGTTACCGCTTCTTTACCGTCGACAATTCTGTGGTCATAGGACAAAGCAATATACATCATTGGCCTGTTTTCCATTCTCTCTTTATCAATCGCTACCGGGCGCAGCTGAATGGTATGCATGCCAAGGATTCCTACCTGAGGCCCATTGATGATTGGTGTTGAAAGCAGTGAACCAAAAACCCCACCATTGGTGATTGTAAAGGTACCACCCTGGAGATCTTTTAAGGAGAGTTTGTTTGTCCGAGCTTTTTCAGCCAGGTCGTTTATATCTCTCTCGATCTCTGCAAAATTCTTTCTGTCAGCGTCCCTGATTACCGGAACAACCAGGCCTTCATCTGCAGCGACAGCCACACCGATATCATAGAACTTTTTCAGGACAATTTCATCACCCTGAATCTCAGCATTTAAATATGGTGTTTTCTTGAGGGCTGCTACGACTGCCTTTGTAAAGAATGACATAAAGCCTAAGCGCACATCATTTTCTTCATAAAAGCGGTCTTTCCATTTCTTCCGTAATTCCATGACAGCAGTCATGTCCACCTCATTGAAAGTAGTCAGCATCGCAGCTGTTTGCTGAACCTCGACCAGTCTATTGGCAATTGTCTGGCGCCTTCTTGACATTCTGATTCTTTCCACAGACTTACTATTTTCCGAATTGCCTGTTATTGTTTGTTTTACATTGTCCGGCTTTTTGACTTCGGTTTTTTGCTCAATAGTTTGTCCCGCTTTATAGGAATCCACATCCTGTTTCCGGACTCTTCCAAGTGGATCTTTTGAATGAACCTGGCTTAAATCAATTCCTTTTTCCCTTGCTAGCTTCCTTGCAGCCGGTGAAGCAATGATTCTTTCACTAACTCCATCAGCTGCTTCTTTATCCTGGCTTTCTGCAGCTTTGTCACTTTGTGACCCTTCAGATGGAGCTTCGCTTCTGGCAGCAGATTCATCAGGGGATTCCGCTTCCTTTCCTGTTTCAGCTTTTTGCCCACCATTCGACTTTTCCTCACTAACCGTGCTGCCTGCTTCACTAACAACCGCGATTGTCTCCCCAACCTTAACCGTGTCCCCTTCTTCAGCCAGGAGATCAGTTAAAACGCCGTCATAATCTGAGATGATTTCTACATTAACCTTATCAGTTTCCAATTCAACAATATATTCACCTTTTTGAACTTGATCACCCTTCTTTTTTAACCATTGGGCAATCGTTCCCTCTGAAATTGACTCTGCTAATTCAGGAACTTTAATGTCTGCCATTTTAAATTCCTCCTCCATTCGTCCTTGTCAATGCATCGTTCACAATTCGTGCCTGCTCTAGCTTATGAATATTTGGATCCCCTTCAGCAGGACTGGAACGTCTTCTGCGTCCTATATAAGAAACGGTTATTCCATTTGGTGCTGCCTCATTAATTCTTGGTTCAACGAATGTCCAGGCTCCCATATTTTTTGGTTCTTCCTGAACCCAGAAAATTTCTTCAAGATATGGGTAGAGTTTTAGTTTTTCTTTTAGCGTATCCAGCGGGAAAGGATATATTTCTTCTATTCTTAATACATGCAGCCAATTATGATTTGCTTGATCAATTTTTTCAGCAAGATCAATGCTTACTTTGCCAGTGCACAATACAACTCTCGTGATCTGGTCAGGATTTCCTCCAAGCCCTGGCTGTTCATAAATGGACATAAAGCTGCCTTCACTTAATTGATCTGGAGATGCTGCAACTAATGGGTTTCTTAACAAACTCTTCGGTGTCATCAAGACAAGCGGACGGACTGCTTCTTGCTTTAAAATTGCAGCTTGTCTCCTTAGAATATGGAAATACTGTGCTGCAGAAGACAGGTTTGCAACTGTCCAGTTATTCTCCGCTGCAAGCGTTAAGAAGCGTTCTACTCTGCCGCTTGAGTGTTCAGGTCCCTGTCCTTCATATCCATGCGGCAAAAGCATGACAAGCCCAGATTTTTGTCCCCATTTCGCTCGGCCAGCGGCAACAAACTGATCAAAAAGTACCTGAGCCGCATTAGCAAAATCACCATATTGTGCTTCCCATAATACAAGCGTTTCAGGAGAGAAGACGTTATAGCCATATTCAAAACCAACAACCGCCGCTTCTGATAAAGGACTGTTGTGAACTGAAAATGATGCCTTTGCGTCAGGCATATAATGAAGTGGAGAAAACTGCTCTCCAGTTTCACTGTCATGTAAAACCAGGTTTCTTTGTGCGAATGTTCCACGTTCAGAATCCTGGCCAGTCAGCCTTACCGGAGTCCCATCTTTAACTATAGAAGCAAAGGCCAGGGTTTCTGCAAGTCCCCAATCAATTTTTCCATTTTCGGATAAAGCATCTTTCCTGCGCTGTAAAATTTTCTCAAGCTTATTAAAGACATTAAATCCTTCCGGCCATTTCAACAGTTCTTCATTTATTTTTCTTAATGAATCCAATGGCACGCTGGTGTCAATCTGAGGAATTCCCATTTCTATCACTTCAGGGATATCAGGCTCAGCCCGGACTTCCTTCTCTTTTTTCGGAACCTTTTCATATGCGCCAGACAGCTTAGCGGAGATACTTTTCTCAATATCTGAGTATCTCTGTTCTGTCAAAACACCTTCCTGCAAAAGTTTATTACCATAAAGTGTTTTAACTGTATGATGATTGTTAACAAGCTTATACATAGCAGGATTTGTCGTCATCGGTTCATCCATTTCGTTATGTCCGAAACGGCGATAACCGATCAAATCGATTAAAAAGTCCTTACCGAACGTCGCACGATATTCAAAGGCTAGACGTGCTGCCATTAAACATGCTTCTGGATCGTCGGCGTTTACATGGATGATTGGAATTTCGTATCCTTTAGCAAGATCACTTGCATAACGCGTAGATCGGGAGTCCATGGATTCTGTTGTAAAACCAATCGTATTATTGGCAATTACATGGATGGTTCCTCCTGTTTTGTAACCATTCAAGCGGCTTAAATTTAACGTTTCTGCGACAATTCCTTGTCCCGGAAACGCTGCATCACCATGGATAAGGATTGCCAGTGCCTTTACAGGATCATATTGTGCATAACCTGGTTGGCTCCGGTCATCCTGGGCTGCTCTCGTAAATCCCTCAACAACTGCGCCTGCAAATTCAAGGTGGCTTGGATTATTAGCTAAAGTCAGCCTTGCATTAGCAGTACTTTCCGATTTTATTTTCCGGTCAAGTCCGAGATGGTATTTAACATCACCAGTCCACCCAAAATTGATTCCAATCGAACCTTCTGAAGGGACAAGCTCTTTATTAGGTGCATGCTGAAATTCTGCAAAAATCATCTCATATGGCTTGCCTAATACATGGGCAAGAACGTTCAGTCTACCTCGGTGTGCCATTCCAATGTTGATGGTTTCCACTCCATTGTTAACTGCATCCGCTACCACTTCGTCAAGAAGCGGCACCATTGCATCCAAACCTTCAATTGAAAATCTCTTCTGTCCTACAAATGTGCGATGCAGGAACTTTTCAAAGCTCTCCACTTCTGTTAAACGCTCAAACAGACCGATTTTTCTGTTGTTTTCAAGCTTTGGAATTAATTGTCCCGATTCAACCTTCTGCCTTAACCAATCTTTTTCCGTCATTTCATTAACATGATGGAATTCATAGGCAATTGTGTGGGAATATACTTTTCTTAAGTAATCAAATGCTTCTAAGCCATTTTTAATAGCTCCTGGTGCATTTGGACATATAAGGCTTACAGGGATATTCAGCAATTCAGATTCTGTTAAACCCCACTTTTCCAGATCGTTTAGCTTAGTATCGCCTGTATTAAAAGGCAAAGGATAAATCTTTGCATATAAATGTCCGTATGACCGGATATAATCAGCATATCGAAGGACATTTGCAATAGTTTCTGGTGATATCATTTCATTACCTGACGTGATAGATACAGATGATTTTGATGAGTGAGCGGACGCTCGGTTAACATGCTGCTCAAAATATTCTCTTATTTCCGGCTCTACCGATGTGGGATCTTCCAGGAACCTTCCATATAGTTCCTCAACATACCCCTGGTTGGGACCATAAAATCCTGGCCATTCAGATCCATTGCCCGAAATTGGCTTCGTCAAAATAAAACCCCCTTACCAATTCTAAAGTCATTTAATTAGCCACTTTCCAATCGAAAACAGCGTTTAATTATCTGTTACCCTGAGAAATCTAAAAATAACGGTAAATTCCAAGAATCATATTATTATTCAGATTATAAAACGGTTACAATATTATTTTAACATGATACTTACATTTAACCAAAGGTTTTGACTATCATAATGGTGAAAACTAAACCTCAATTTAATGCTATAGTAAAAAAATTTCAAAAGTGGATTTGTGACAAATAAAAAAAAACCGGTTAATCCGGTTTTAGTCTATTAAAGGCTCATTAATGTTACATACATGTTTTTAGGGGCAAATAAATTGTTCCGTTTTTCAATTTGGTTTGCTGCAATCATATCGCTTGAATCCACTGGCAATTCCGTATGTCCGCATGTAATGCATTTTTGAAATCTTGTTCCAGCATTGAAAATATCCACACCGTCATTTGTAGTGAAACCAACATTCTCTTCATAAAGTGAAAAGCGGTAATAGCCATTTTTTGATTCGCTCATACTTCCTCCTCCTATTTCCTATTTTCCTCTCAATAATATATTTAATATTCAGAATTTTATTTGTTTAATGGCATAAATAAAGGGAAAGCACTGTTAAATGCTCTCCCTTTTACATATCCTTTTTTATGTTATTCTAAACCGCTGTGGAATCAGAAAATCGAATTTGCAAAGTTTTTTCCAGTGCGGCAATTGCAGCTGGATCGTCCCCATCAAGTTCTATAAATGGCCCATTATATTCCTGCAGCGCATGTTCATATCTCGGGTCATAGTAGTGTACAAGCAGAATTTCTATTAATTCCTTATATTCCCGATTATTTAGTGCATATTCTAGTGAGGCAGATATATCCTGTTTCTTAATTCTCTTAAGAAGTTTTGATACTTTATCATTTACTTCAGTCTCAAACCACTCCTGTTCCTTGAATGGCAATACATACTCATTAAAGATCCTTTCCACTCTTTTGGGAATTGAACTCTTGATCAGGAAGTGGATACCATCCACCTTTTTATCCAGAAGTTCATCCGGCTGGGCGGCACGGCCGATTCTTTTGCTTTCAGCCTCAATTAAGAAATATTTTGAGCCCTTTATTTCATTTAACCGATCGAATAGAAGCGCATCGAAGGTCTTTTGGTTATGGCCTTCTCCCATGCCAATCATCCCAAAAATTGAACCACGGTGATTAGCCATTTTTTCTAAATCAACTACTGGAAATCCTTTGTCCTGCAGAGCGTGTAAAATCTCCGTTTTTCCAGTCCCAGTCATGCCATGCAAAACAACTGCCTTTTCAGGGAGGAGCTTTGGGATTTGTTCTAAAATATATTCCCTATAAGCTTTGTATCCACCCTCAAGACGGAATGATGGAATCCCTGCGTATTCCAAAAACGAGGCAACGGACCTGCTTCTCATCCCGCCTCTCCAGCAATGAACCACTGGTTCAGCCCCAGTTTTTTTAAGGTCCTTTATATCACTGAGCAATTGGGGCAGTTTCGGTGAAACAATTTCCATTGCTCGCCACTTTGCAGCTTCTTCCCCTAATTGTTTGTATATTGTTCCTATTTCTTTTCTTTCTTCATTGGAAAACAATGGGATATTGACCGACCCAGGAATGGCTGATTCGTGGTGTTCTATTGGTGCCCTTACATCTACTGGGATAAATTGATTCGCGTTTAATAATTCTTGTACTGTTATGTCCTTCATTTTTCTGCTTGACCTCCATGGTCGAAAAGTGAAAACCGCCATCTTCCTATTTTATCGAAAATGGGCCTGATTTTCACTCTTAATAACTTGTATTCTCTTTATCCTACCATATTTGAGGCAGAAATAAAAAAAAGACCCCATAGCATCAAGCATGCGGTCCACACGGAAATTCTTTGCCTATCAAAGTGGTGATGGCTCGGCAGAAGTCTTTCCATTCCTTTGGGAAAGAATCAATTCCGCCACTTTCAAACTTATTTCCCTTAGTTTCAAGTTTTACAGACCAGGTTGTTCCATCAACAATAATTCCCTCTGCCTGGTAATCGCCCTGCCATTCCCAACAATTAAATGAGTATAGCTGTTTCTTGAAGTGCTCCACGCTTCCGGGCTGGGGTGCAATAAGAGAACCTTGGCAAAGAGAGTCCAAATGCCATTCAAAATAAGTGAAACTATTCGTTTTAAAATCCACTTTTATTCTCCGTTCGGGACCTGGATATCCATACATAACGACAGTCAGCATTATAGGCTCACGTTCAGGCCTTATTGATACGATGCCATCCTTCAGTGAAAATATCTCTTTATTTCTACTGATCAACGATCTAATATATGCTTGCTCAACAATTTGCTCTTCTGTGCGTAAATAACTTGATTGCTGTTCACTCATTTCCTTGTAAATGACAGGAATTGTCGCAGTTCCCATCTTTACTAGAATATCGAGAATTGCTTCATAGATTTTCATCACGTTCATCTTCCTTTTTGAACCAATAAATGTAAGTGCTATTAACTAAATATTTTGTTTTTTAATTCCTCATTGATGTCTTTTATCGAATTCCATAAATTAAGTATAAACAGCAATCACTCTTTTCTACTGTAACAAATCTTACTGTTCAAATAATTATTCCGTTTTGTTATTAAAAAGCCAACTGTCGTGTTTGTAAACTTCACTATAACAACACATAGCGGTTATTTCCTCATGACTAGCACCGAAAACCGGACTCATCAGTGGGAAAATCAAAGGAACAGCTTATAAAAGTGTTTGACAAAAAAAGTCAGGATTTGCGACATACGGAAGCAACTTGTTTTATTTTGTCTTATCCTGCGCTTTCCCGAGAAATAATCTCGAAAAATAAACTGAATATTCCCATAAAAATTTAAAATTTTATTAAGACAAGGATTAATTCAATGAAAAAATACTACAAGAGAAAAAGTATATGCAACTAAAGGTTTTGAAATCAGGAAAAAAGGAATAAATGATAAAGCCACCTTTTTACAATGTGCAGAACCATGATACTAAACATACAGGAGTGTACACCATGATCGATTCAATGGCGAAGCAATTTGAAAAACCTAAAGGCTTACTTGGCAAACTTGCAGGAACAATCATGTACTTTGAGAACCGTAAAATAAATCGATGGAGCATTAAGAAGCTGCAGATTCAAAAAAGAGACCGTATTCTTGAGATAGGTTACGGTCCAGGATACGGAATCAAAACAATGCTAACAGAATACCCTTTAATCGAGGTAGATGGCATTGACCTATCAGAAAAGATGCTAGAGGAAGCATCAAAAAGAAACCAGAAATGGATTCAAACTGGCAAGGTAAAACTTGCAACGGGTGACATAGTCAATTTCCAGCCGGAACAGCATTACACTAAAATACTCTCTGTTAATAACTATCCATTATGGGATCAGCCTCTTCAATCTTTAAACCACATTCATACTTTAATTGATAAAGGCGGGAAAATCGTGCTCACGGTCCAGCCCAGAGAAGAAGGTTCAACAGATGATACAGCTATAAAGCTTGGTGAGAAAATCAAGCAGGACTTGCTTCAATCTGGTTTCAAGCATCCTGTAGTTTCGTATAAAAAAGTTAGGCCGGTCCTCACAGTATGTGTTACAGCAGAAAAGGAATAGCCGCTGTCTTCGGATAGCGGCTATTCCTTTTCTATATATTCACTGTTTCAGCAGAATGGATTAAATTTTGAATTTCTTCATATTTCTCTTGTTCAAAAAGATCAATCACTTTACTGCCAACGATTACCCCATCGCAATACTTGCACACTTCTTGTATCTGCTCTTTATTAGATACTCCGAATCCCGCCAAAACAGGTACTGAACTCAGGCTTTTAACTGTTTTTAGGAATCCAGCAAGACTGCTGCTGAACTCATTCCGTGTACCGGTTGTTCCTGTCACAGTAACAGCATAGATGAACCCTGCAGACTTTCCCGCAATCTCCCTTATTCTTTCAATTGGAGTAGTTAATGTCACCAATCTAATTAGTGTGAGATTTTCCTTCTCCAGATAGGGCACAATTAATGCTTCCTCTTCAATCGGCAGATCAGGAATAATGCAGCCGGCAACGCCTGCTTTTTGTGCATCATCAGCAAATTGTTCATAGCCATAAGCGATGAGCGGATTCAAATAGGTCATTAAGATGAGTGGAACACTTACTTCATCTTTATACGCATTAAGAGTATTCAAGACTTTCTTTAATGTCGTTCCTTCCTTTAATGCACGGATACCTGCTCTTTGTATGGTCGGCCCATCCGCAACAGGGTCAGAAAACGGAATGCCTATTTCAATCGCATCTGCACCGCTATCCTGTAAGAACAATAATTTCTCCCTTAGGCTTTCCAGCCCTCCATCGCCTGCCATTATATATGGAACAAATACTTTTTTCCCTTTATTAGTAAGAGCTGTTTGAATTTGATTCATTACTTACTCCCCCCTGCTATAACCTGAATTGTATGAACATCTTTATCACCGCGGCCTGACAAACAAACAACCACGCTCTTGTTTTCGTTCAGATCACCTGCGAGCTTCACAGCGTATGCCACCGCATGCGCACTCTCTAGGGCAGGAATGATTCCTTCAAGTCTAGATAAAAGTTTGAATGCATTAAGTGCTTCTTCATCTGTGACAGCCTCGTACTTTACTCTGTTTATATCATGCAAATAGCTATGCTCAGGTCCGATTCCTGGATAATCCAAACCAGCCGATATCGAATGGGCTTCCTGTATTTGTCCATCTTCATCCTGCAAAAGATACATCATCGCACCATGCAGTACACCAGGATTTCCTTTTGCAAGAGAGGCAGCGTGTTTTTCTGTAGTCAATCCCAATCCAGCTGCCTCAACTCCAAAGATACTCACAGTTTCATCCTTTAAGAAAGGATAGAACATCCCAATCGAATTACTACCGCCACCAATACATGCTACCAGCGCATCGGGCAGTTTCCCTTCTCGCTTCAAAAACTGCTGCCTTGTTTCTCTTCCTATTACACTCTGAAAATCACGAACCATCATTGGGAATGGATGTGGCCCCATCACAGAACCAAGGATGTAATGGGTGTCCCGGACGTTTGATACCCAATAGCGCAGGGCTTCATTCACTGCATCTTTTAAAGTACCGCTGCCAGCGTCTACGCTGACAACTTTGGCGCCTAGAAGTTCCATCCTAAAAACGTTTAGCTGCTGCCGCTTAATATCCTCTTTCCCCATAAAAATCACACAGTCAAGATTCATCAATGCACATACTGTAGCGGTCGCAACACCATGCTGTCCAGCTCCTGTTTCAGCAACAATTTTTCTCTTTCCCATTCTTACAGCCAATAATGCCTGACCAACGGTGTTATTAATCTTATGAGCCCCTGTATGGTTCAGGTCTTCCCTCTTCAGATAGATTTTTGCCCCTCCAGCATGTTTGGTGAGGTTTTCAGCAAAAAATAACGGAGTCTCCCTTCCGACATAATCTCTCATTAGCTGATCCAATTCGACACGAAAACTTTCATCTTCTTTCGCCCGATTATATTCCTCTTCTAGTTCTAACACTGCATGCATCAGCGTCTCAGGAACAAATCTTCCGCCATATTTTCCAAAATGACCTTTTTCATCTGGCATACTATAAGTACTTGTCTCCATTCCTTATTCCTCCTCTATTCCTTTTGCTTTATTTATAAAAGCCCTGATTTTTGACAAATCTTTTTGCCCATCCGTTTCCACACCACTGCTTACATCGACCATAAAAGGCTGGATCTTGCTAATCGCTGCTTGAACATTATCACGATTAAGGCCACCCGCAAGGATTACATTTTGCTGGGAGGCTCCTATCCCTTCTGCAAGGTTCCAATTGAAACTCATGCCATTTCCTCCATGAAATTTTTCAGGCGGGCTGTCCAGCAGCACAAAGTCAGCCTTTAATTTCTTAATCCTTGTTAAATCCTCGCCTGGTGAAACTGAAACAGATCTAATAATCGGTAGATCGATATTTCTATAAGCCTCTATTTGCTCTTCACCGTGAAGCTGAATATGTGTCAGGCCTGCTGTCTTTGCTGTTTGCACGATTGTTTCAGCATCTTCATTCACAAAGACCCCAACTTTCCAGACAGCTGCAGGAAGTTCATTAATAATTTCCTTAGCATCCATTAAAGGAATTTGCCTTTTACTATTGGCGAAAACAAATCCTATAGCATCTGCTCCATGTTCTACTGCATATTTAGCTGCTTCCTGACTTTTAATTCCACAAATCTTCACCTTCATATCAGTAGCCTCCGATAGGAACCTTGAATTCCATAAAAGTCCGCTCAACATCAAGTGATTTCATGAATGTCTCGCCTACCAATACTCCGTTCGCACCTGCTAATGCAGCTATTTGAACATCTTCCCTAGTTTTCATGCCACTTTCACTGATCAGAAATGCACCCGCCTTCTTAACAAGAGGTCCCAATTTCATTGTGGTTTCAAGATTGACCTTAAAGGTTTTCAAATCACGATTGTTAATACCAATCAGGGGTACATTCAATTCAACCGCTTTTTCAAGATCTATTTCATCATGAATTTCCACAAGGCATTCCAACCCTACAGATGATGCATACCCATACAGCAGCCCCAATTCTTCTTTACTTAGAGCAGCTGCTATCAGCAAAATCACATCTGCACCTGAATACCTGGCAAGGTCGATTTGGACCTTGTCGATGATAAAATCCTTGCATAGTATGGGAATGTTCACTGCCTCTCGTACTTTTTCGAGATCAGAAAAAGTACCTTTAAAGCCGATTTCATCCGTTAAGACGGAAATTGCCGAGGCACCAGCTTTCACATAAAGTCTTGCTTGATCTGCGGGATTTAGCTTAAGGTTAATGTCTCCTTTCGAAGGAGACGCCCTCTTGAATTCAGAAATAATAGCTACTTCATCTGTGTTCCTTAACTTCTCTATTAGGGATCGTGGTTTAAAGAAGGGTTGATGTGAAACCAGCTTAGATAATTTACATTCTTCTACTTCTATTCTTTTTCGCTCGATAATCCTCTCAAGAATTGTGCCTTCCATTATCCCACCGCCTTTCTTGTTCTGCTACTTAACGCTATTAAATTCTCAAGCTTTGCCAGCGCTCTTCCCGAATCAATACTTTCTGTCGCAAGGGCAATTCCATCTAATATGGAATCAGCCTTGCCTGCAGTAAAAATCCCAATTCCAGCATTCAAAAGCACAGTATCTCGCTGAGGGCCTTTTTTGCCTTTTAAAATCTTCGTTAAAATTTCTGCATTATCCCTGGCATCGCCGCCGAGTATATGGGTGTTGTCATAAACTGGCATATTCAATTCCTCAGGATGGAGCTTCAGGCTTTTCAATTTTCCACCAGTTAGTATAACTAGTTCGTTTTCTCCAGCCAGCGAAGCTTCGTCCATTTGACCAGCTCCACTTATAACAACAGCTCTCTTCCTGCCAAGATTGGCAAGGACTTTAGCAAATTGATCAAGCAAGTCTCTCCTATAAATTCCAAGCATCTGATAATCAAGTTCTACTGGATTGGTGAGAGGTCCAATGAGATTGAAAATTGTTGGGATTTTTAATTCTCTTCTCACCTTCATAATTTGCTTTAATTTTGGATGGACATGGGGAGCAAATAGAAACGCTATACCGTTAGCTTCTAAAATTTCTTCTATTGTCTCTGTTTCTAAGTCAAGACGGATTCCGAGTTCTTCCAGTACATCAGCGCTGCCAGTTTTACTCGAAACACTCCTATTTCCATGTTTAGCAACCGTAATTCCTGCACCGGCAATCACAAACGCTGAGGTTGTGCTGATATTGAAGCTTTTCGATCCATCCCCTCCAGTACCACAGTTATCTATGACACCTGAATGGTTCTTAGTGAAATTCATCGAATGTTTCCTGATTACTTTAACAAGTCCCGAAATCTCATCGGCAGTTTCCCCTTTTGCTTTCAAACCCGTTAGGAAAGCAGCAATTTCACTATCACTAATATCCTTAGTGAAAAATTCCTGAACAGCAGCTTTCATTTCATTTTCTGTTAGCGAATTTTTTCCTAGTAACTTTTCAAGATAAAATTTCATATACTTTTTTCCCCTTTCTGATTCCATCCAGGAAATTTTTTAAAATTTGTTTACCGCTTTTTGTTCCTATCGATTCAGGATGGAACTGCAGCCCAAAAAGCGGATACCGTTTATGCTTGATTGCCATGATTTCGTGATCATCCATTGATTCTGCAAGAACGACAAACTCTTCAGGCAACGTTTCACGTTCGATTACAAGGGAGTGATATCTCATTACCTCGATCTGCTGATGCAATGAAGAGAACAGCATCGATTCATTATGTTTTATTTTAGAAACTTTGCCATGCATGATTTTATTCGCCCTAATTACTGAACCTCCAAATGCATACCCAATTGCCTGATGGCCAAGACAAATACCAAGTATGGGGATTTCCGGAGTGAATCTTTTTATCACTTCTACACATATCCCAGCTTGTTCTGGCCTTCCAGGACCTGGGGATAGAACGATACAATCCGGAGCCATTTGCTCGATTTGGGTAAGTGATATTTTGTCATTCCTAACAGTTGTTACGTCCCAGCCTTGTTCACTTAAATATTGATAAAGATTAAAGGTAAAAGAGTCATAATTATCAATTAGCAGAATCATTTGCTGCCTCCAAAAGAGCTTTTAATTTGTGATTCGTTTCTTCAAATTCTTTCTGAGGATCAGAGTCATAAACGATACCGGCTCCAGCCTGGAAATATCCCCTGCCATCTTTGACAACCATCGTCCTGATTGCCAAGGCAAAGTCCATGCTTCCACAGGCAGAAAAATATCCGATCGCGCCTGAATAGACTCCTCTTTTCTCACTTTCAAGCTTGTTGATAATTTGCATAGCACGTATTTTGGGAGCTCCAGATACAGTTCCCGCCGGAAGACAAGAGGCAAGTGCTTCAATTGGATGGATTGAGTCAAGCAATTTACCTCGTACTTCTGAAACAAGATGCATTACAAATTGAAACCTTTCGACAGCCATGAATTTTTTGATTTCTATACTGCCTATTTCGCATACCCTCCCCAAATCATTCCTGGCAAGATCTACAAGCATTTTGTGCTCTGCCAGCTCTTTCTCATCATTCCGCAATTCAGACTCTAAAGTTTCATCTTCTTCGAATGAAGTCCCCCTTGGTCTCGTGCCAGCTATTGGGTTGGTTAATATGGTTCCTGAATGATACTTCACCAAGCTTTCAGGAGAAGACCCCGCCACTGCGTAATCTTTAAAGTCTAGATAATACATATATGGTGATGGATTATTGACCCGTAATCTCCGGTAAAAGTTAAAAGGGTCCCCTTTTGCTTTTGCAGTCAGCCTACGCGATAATACAACCTGAAATATTTCACCTGCTTCAATTAGTTCCTTAGCCATTGCAACCAATTCTGTAAACTCTTCCTTCGACTTTGAAAATTTGAAATCAGTTACGGAATAATTTCCCTCCGTTGATATTTTTGCTGATGTATGAATCTCCTCTTTTCGCTTTTTAAGCCTTTTAACGAGATCTTCTGTTGATTGATTAGGAATGGGAATGCCTATTAGATATAATTTTTGTTTTGAATGATCGCACACGATAACGTGATCAAATATCATAAGATGGGCATCAGGCATCCCAATCGTGTCTTCCTGCAGCGACCCAATATACTCATAATTCCTTATGAAATCATAGCCAATAAATCCAACACCACCACCAATGAAAGGTATATCCAATTTGTTCTCAATTTGAGGCACATATTGCTGTAGAGCTTCAGTAAAACTCCCTGTTTCCTGTACCTCGTCTTTCTCGTTTTTGACTATTGTTTTCCCGTTCATGCTGATCAGCTCAAAAACGGGGTTGCTGCCAATAAATGAGAACCTTCCTGATTCCTCATGTTTATGGGAGCTCTCTAATAGAAACTTTTTCTTCCCGGAAATTCTTTGGTACAAAGAAATTGGCGTTACTGTATCTCCTTCAAGCTCTTCTATCATCAGTTCATGGGTTTGTATGTTCATTGATATCCTCCTTTTGGAAATAAAAAAAGTCCCCTATACATGCACAAATATTGTGCTGTATAGAGGACGATTACGATTGGACCGCGGTGCCACCTCATATTGGAGCAGAAAAAGCTCCCTCTCTTCAGGTACAGGAAAAATCAAAATGAATTTTCGGTATACCCTATCCTTTTAACGGTGGAATCCCGGACAGCCCTACTACATTTCAAGCTGCCTCTCGCAAGGCCATTCGGCAGGGATGTTCGCGCCGGTTCTCACCATACCCAGCTCTCTGTACCGAAAATCATCTGCTTACTCTTCTTGCTCATCGAGTTAATAATATTAAGTTTTATAAAAGATATTTCACATTCATTTATTTCTGTTACTTCACACTATTTATTTAGGATTCGTGCTTCTTTGAAAAATTCCTTACTTCGTGGGAGCACTTTCTTATTTTTTAAGTGAGCCTATATTTTGCTCGTATAGTACGACCAAGATGCGTTTTTTCTTAGTTACATTCTATGTCCGCCAGCACCTTCCAAAAAAACTTTAAAGCATTAACGATAAAAAGATCAGCCAAAACAAAAAGGGTCCCCCTCCTTATAAAAATAAGGACGAGAGACCCGTGGTGCCACCTTGTTTAGCCGAAATTCGGCTCACTTAACAGCATCGAGCATGAAAAAATGCTTAATGCCTGCCTTTTGTAACGATAAGGCCTTTTCGCCAAAGCCTACTGCCCATGGGGTTCGGTTTGGAAGCTCGGAAGTCCATTCGCTGAAACAGCCACGCTGATTCTCACCACCCATCAGCTCTCTGAAGTACCCGTTTCAGTTACTACTCTTCGTCAACGCTATACGTTATATTGTTTTTTATAATAAAACGAATAATTCTAAAAGTCAAATAAAATTTAATTTTTCCGATTTTTCTGTTTTAGGAGTCTTTGGAGATTTTGTTTCCAATCCTCAGCCAATTCATTAACCTCCAGTAGTTTCCCAATTGCATCATAATCATTTTTTTGATGAAAGAATAATTCATTTGCACGTAAAACAGAGAAGCTATTTTGCTTCCTCTCCAGCAGGTTAATTTCTGAATCGGAATAAACCATCCCTTCTTCAAGCACCCTAAAGAAATAGCCTGTATAACAAGTTTCCACAACCCTTTTCAATAGCTGATCGGTATCGTTGTTTTTCGAAATTTTAGAGCATGGGATTCTACCTTGAGAAATCTGCACAATGGAGTCTCCAAGACGATAAATATCTCCAATATAAACATCAGATTCTTTCATTCCTGGAACTGAAATATTTTCTCCAAAAGAGGGGGCATTGAGTTCCTTGCCAAATTCACGTGACCACTGAGAATAATGCTCTACAGGGTAAAAACAAACGGCTCTGTCTGGTCCCCCGTGATATTCTGTAGCTGCAACTCCATCTCCTTGAAGCGCCTCAATAGAAAGGAAGGCTTCAGACACTCCTTTTTTTGCGATTGCTGAGTGTTCCTGTGTACCATTCCAGTTCTTTACCTCTGGCAAACCAACATTTAAAAATAAAATCTGAGCCATTTTCCTGTATCCTCCTCTTGGTCATTCATTTCATTTTATCGTTTTCCACCCAATTTTACTATCAGGGATTACCATAAAAAAACATCTGTTTTTCCCCGCACAAAAGCTCACACTAAAAATAGTTTGAAAAAAGGCAGGTTTCGGACATGAATTATATTGAAAACTTGTTTCCAAAATCTGAAGGAATCCAGGGTAAGAAAGAAAAGGATTCCGAAAAGGATAATGTTAATAACCAAAAGTGGGCCATCATTTCAATCGCATCTATTCCATTAGTCATGACACTTGGAAATTCAATGCTTATACCCGTACTTCCAGTTATGGAACGTAAAATGGGGATTTCCGCATTTCAGTCATCTTTAATCATAACCGTATACTCCATCGTAGCAATCTTTCTAATTCCAATTGCGGGTTACATGTCGGATCATATCGGCAGAAAAAAAGTAATCATTCCGAGTCTTATCATTACTGGAATTGGCGGTCTTATCTCAGGATGGGCTGCATGGAAAATGAATGACGGTTATTGGATTGTTCTTATCGGCAGAGCGCTGCAGGGTGTTGGTGCAGCAGGGGCATTCCCGATTGTTTTGCCATTGGTAGGAGACATGTTTAAGAATGATGACGAGGTAAGTGGTGTACTAGGTGAAATAGAAACAGCCAATACACTTGGAAAGGTTCTAAGTCCAGTCTTAGGGTCCTTCCTGGCTGGGTTTATCTGGTTCCTCCCGTTTTTCTCCATACCAGTTTTTTGTGCGATTTCCATTGTCATGATGATTTTTATGGTTAGGAGCCCTAAAAAGAAAGAAAAACCTTTGCCTTTTAAAGACTTCTTAAAGAAAGTCAAATTGATCTTTACCGAAAATGGCCGTTGGCTTTACGCCATCTTTTTTATTGGTGTCATTGTTATGTTTGTACTATTCGGGGTATTGTTTTACCTTTCAGATATTCTGGAAAACAAGTATGGAATCAAGGACCTGCGAAAAGGTTTGCTATTGGCACTGCCCTTAGGCGCCCTTTGCCTGTCATCCTTTATAACAGGGAAAAAAATCAAAAAAAATATGGTCTTGATGAAATGGATTACATTCAGCAGCTTAGTGTTATTAGGAATTGCCATTGCCCTTTTGAGCTTTTCGAAGGAGCTATGGTTCATCATTACAATGTTTCTGATTGCTGGGATTGGAATCGGTGCAAGCCTCCCTCCTTTAGATGCGCTCATAACTGAAAGTATTGAGAAAGAGGAGCGAGGAACCATCACATCCATTTACAGTTCAATGAGATTTATTGGGGTTGCAGCTGGTCCTCCTGTTATTGCATTACTGATGAAAAATTCAAGTAAAATCATCTTCATTTTGTTAACAACGTTGAGCATTGCAGCTGCATTAGCAACGTTCATCGCAATTAAGCCTGATAAAAAGGGAGCGTAAAGAAAACGCATTGGCTGGCTCCAATGCGTTTTATCTTTGCAAATTGAGGTTATCCAAAAAATGAGATACTTCGTTGTTAAATTCAAGCCATTTTTTAACGGGTACCTGATGTGAAACTTTCTGGATTAAAACAGACTTACATTCGCCCAATACCCTCTCATAAGTCCGGAGATGCTGGTTAATAAAATCCCTTGAGCCGTAGATCAGCAGCAATGGAACAGATAAATCCTTCAACCGCTTTAAGCACGAGTAGTTCAAAGATTCTTGATAAAAGTGAAACCACGTGCCGCGGTGGGCTTTCAGCATATGATTAATCAATTCTAAACGAAATACTTGTTCATGGGTGTGCGCAGTGGCGATTACCTTTGCCAGTATATTAGGTGAATTTTTAACAAAATACATACCCAATAAGTGTTCATATTTTAGAGCAGGCGATTCCACCTTTGCAAATCCACCTGAAAGGATTACTGCAGCGGACCGGCCAGGATATGTCAATGCAAATTCCTGTGCGATGCTTCCTCCAGATGAATAGCCGCAAAGTACGACCTTTTCAACCCCTAAACTATTAATAAGCTGCAGGATTTCGTCGGCGTATTTCTTTATACTCACTGAACTTGAAAGGGCTGTGGAATCGCCATGTCCGCTCAAATCAGGCAAAATCACTCGATACTTATTACTCAATGCCCTTTGGTAGTGAAACACTTTTCTTCCCATACCAGGCGGATGCAAAAAAATAATCGGCACCCCAGCACCAATATCCTCGAAAAAAAGATCGCCATAAGCTAATTGACATTTTGGCAACCACAATCAACTCCTTATGCATTTATCCTCTTATGTTAAGGCAAGTTTAGTATTGCCATTTCACAAAACGACTCATGCAAAAGAACGTTCTTACCGTGACATTGCCTTTCCGGTATGGTATCCTTTTATTAATAAAAGTAAAAAAACTGCCAGTGTTGGCCCACCGGCAGTTTTGCAATAGCCTTTCCCATGGAGGATCGGCCATAGTAATAGCTGGACCTCTCCCTCAGTATTAGATCAAGGGAGGTCTATTTTTTTTGGCTAAATGTTAATATTGCGAGGACAAGACTGGCAAAGGAAAACATAGCCATAAAGGACTCGAACAGCGTCAAAGGCATCACCCCCTTTCAGCGGGGCTAGCCGACCACCCTTGAGATCCGACTATTGCCATTTAAGTATAACATAATCTTGTACAAAATAAGAACATCTGTTCTATTTTTAGGAAAATTAGGGCTAAGATACTAGATGTTACCTTCATAAGATCTAGTATCCCGCCTAGTTATTCCGCTTTTACTCTGGGTTTTCCCGGATCACAATCAGGCATCTGCAAAGAGGATGCTTCCGCAACTTTTGTTAAGTAATAGCATTCCTCCCTGAACATATGGTCAGCCATTAATGGAGCAAAGCTGCCTAAAGCCTGCTCAGTCAGTTCAAGTTCTTTTAGCTCATCCAAAAATTTCATGAACAGCTGAAGTTCCAATGTAACGTCTTCATTCATTTTTTGAAGGGCAGGAAATGCTGTTAAATTCGTGCGCAGATAACCTGTCATTTCCACTGCCTTCAAATAAAAATCTTCAAAATGCTTCATGTATTTTTCACTTCTTGCCTTTAATCGCTTTTCAACCTGATCGAGATTACTCTGAATGGCTCCAGCATGACCTGCGGCGTCCAGCAGCCAGACAGTATGATGGTGAAGTTCATGAAAAATAGGAGGTACCTGACCCTTTTTCAAGTATTCTAATACTCTAATATATTCTTCGACCTCATTCACCATATGATTGACAAAAGTAGGCCCAAAATGAATTTTCACATTGCCTGTGAGCATTTTTGCGATTAACTCCAGTTTGAATTCTCGGATTTTCTTTGCCTCTTCCTCTGCCCTCATACTCAAATGGACCAGATCCGTTGTCTCAATCCTTCCTAAAAGCCGGTCAAAAGCATTAATGAAATAGTGCGCGATCTCTATCTCTTCCTTTTCAACAGACGCTAGTGCAGCGTGTAAAAATCTCGCATGGTCACCAAGTACCTGGAGCCAGAATCGATGTTCAAATAGAGCAGCTTCCTTAAAGTCTTGAACCATTCCACCTACTCCCTTCTCAGTCATCTAATAAAATCATATCTGCAGGATTGCAGAAATATTCTTTGAAAAGACTCTGACAAGGAAAAAGCCGGCAGATTATTTCTGCCGGCTAGCTTTCTAGTTGTTGACTGGTTTCTTTAAGATTCCCAGCAGGATAGCTGTTACAGCAGCACCCAACAGGATTGCTGCAAGATATAATAACCATGCTCCATCAACAAGGGGCACTACGAACAACCCGCCATGTGGAGCTCTTAATCCAATGTTGAACATCATTGAAAGTCCACCTGTTACTGCTGAGCCGGCCATTACAGAAGGGATGACCCTTAATGGATCTGCTGCCGCAAAAGGAATGGCACCTTCAGTTATGAAGGAAAGTCCCATGATGTAGCAAGCTTTCCCTGCATCTTGGTCTTGCTTTGAAAATCTATTTTTAAAGAATGTAGTGGCAAGAGCGATACCAAGCGGAGGTACCATACCTGCAGCCATGATCGCTGCCATCGGCTCGTATACTCCATTTGCAAGCAGCCCCGTGCCGAATACATATGCAGCCTTATTGATCGGGCCACCCATATCAAATGACATCATTAATCCAAGTACAATTCCAAGCAATACTGCATTTCCAGTTCCAAGTCCTGAGAGCCAATCAGTGATCGCCTGATTCAAGGCACCGACAGGTTTGTTTACGAGGAAAATCATAAGGAATCCTGTCAAAGCAATACCGAACAAAGGATATAATAAAATTGTTTTGATACCTTCAAGTGAGTTTGGTAAACCTGCGAACACCTTTTTCAAGCCTAAAACCAGGTATCCCGCAAGGAAACCGGCAATCAATCCGCCAAGGAAGCCCGCTCCACCAGTAGCTGCAAGCAATCCGCCTACCATACCAGGAGCAAAACCTGGTCTGTCCGCTATACTAAGGGCAATAAATCCTGCAAGTACTGGTACAAGCAGACCGAATGCCCCGCTTCCTCCGCCTATGTCCATAAGCGCCTTTGCGATAGGGTTATAACTTGGATCTTCAGGATTAAACGCATTATAGCCAAACATAAACGAAATTGCGATTAAGATCCCGCCTCCGACAACAAATGGAAGCATATTGGATACACCATTCATCAAATGTTTGTACACACCGCCGCGGCTTTCTTTCTTATCAGGACTCTTATTGGCAGAAGCCTGAAATAATGGTGCATCTTTTTTGACAGCCTTCTCGATTAAATCCTTTGGCCTCCGGATTCCGTCAGCCACAGGGACCTCAATCAACGGTTTACCAGCGAAACGATCCATTTCAACCTTTGTATCCGCTGCAATGATGACTGCCTCAGCATTTTCAATATCAGAACGGGTAAGGACATTTTTCGCCCCTCCAGAGCCGTTTGTCTCAACCTTGATATCCACACCCATTTCAGCTGCTTTTGCTTTAAGGGAATCTGCAGCCATATACGTATGGGCAATGCCTGTAGGACAGGCTGTAACGGCAACAATGAATTTCTTATTAGTACGTTCTACTTTATCTTCAGACGCATCCTTGTCATAGCTATTTATAATTTCTAATACCTCATCCTCATTTTTGGCTCTCTTCAATTTTTCACGGGCGTCAGCTTTCATCAAAATCGAAGACAGACGTGCAAGTGCTTCAAGGTGGGTATTGTTTGCCCCCTCAGGAGCAGCGATCATGAAGAAAAGATGGGCTGGATGGCCGTCCAAAGACTCGTAATCAATTCCAGATTGTGATCGGCCGAAAACAATCGCAGCTTCCTTTACCACGGAAGTCTTTGCGTGTGGGATTGCAATTCCATCACCTACACCTGTTGTACTTTGTTCTTCGCGTTTTAAAATTGCGTTCTTAAATGTTGTGCGGTCAGTAATCTTTTCTGCCCCTTCGAGAACACTTACAAGCTCATCTACTGCATCAAGTTTTGTGTTTGCTTTCATTGTTAAAAGAATCGTCTCTTTAGTAAGCAATTCTGTAATTCTCATTTCTCTTCCCCCTCACTAGCATTCTTGTATTTTTACTTCTGGCAAAAGCTTTTCTACTTTTTCATCTGTACATAATCCAATGGAAAAGGCAGTAGCACTTCCTGAGGCGACACTGTAACGGAATGCTTCTTTGCGATCCTTAGTTTTCATGTAACGAGAAATGAACCCTGCAACCATGGAATCCCCTGCACCAACAGAGCTTTTGACTTCTCCCTTTGGCACAGATGCAGTATAAGCTGTGGATTCGTTAATATATACAGCTCCTTTTTCAGCCAGAGATACAATCACATTTTTAGCTCCTGTTTCGATAAGCTTCTTCCCATAGAAAATTGCCTCTTCAGTCGATGATACCTCTGTGTTGAATAACTGGCCTAATTCATGGTGATTGGGCTTGATCAGGAATGGGCGATATTCAAGCACCGTTTTTAGCAAATCGCCTTCTGCATCTACGATGAATTCTGCGCCTGTATCCTTGCAAATTCGGACAATTTCCTCATAGATTGTCCCTGGCATGCTCGATGGAATACTTCCTGCAAGCACGAGGAAATCTCCGTTTCCAATTTGTTTGATTTGTTCCTTCAATAAACCTAATGAAAGAGAGGAAATCTCAGGACCGCGGGCATTGATTTCTGTTTCTGTATCTGCTTTCAGTTTTATATTGATTCTCGTATCCCCTTCGACTTTGATGAATCCTGTATAAATCCCTTCCCTATTAAGGAACTCCTCGACATATTTACCAGTAAAGCCTCCCAAAAAGCCAATAGCCTTGCTTTCCATCTCCATCGAGCGCAGAACTCGGGAGACATTTATTCCTTTCCCGCCTGGGAATTTCGCTTCATTTTTGCTTCTGTTCAATTCACCTAGTATGATTTCATCTGCTTCGACAATGTAATCTACAGAAGGATTAAGCGTCAATGTGTAAATCATGATGTCACAACCTTTATTGAAGTTTTACTAGTATATTGACCTTTAATATCATTATTCAGTGTATTTGTAATGATGGTAGCTTCATGTAAATCCGCTATTTTTGCGAAAGCGATTTCTGAGAACTTCGTATCATCCGCTAGTACAAAAACCTCACGTGACAATGAAATGGCTTTTTGTTTGATCATTGCCTCTTCCTGGTCAGGCGTTGTATAGCCAGAATGAGGGTGAACCCCATTTACGCCAAGAAAGCACTTATCGAAACGATATTGCTCGAGGCTGGCTAATGCTCCTCTTCCAATGATGGCATTTGTCTTTGGCTTGGCATAGCCACCAATTACATATGTTTCGATATTCCTTTCAAGAAGGTGTGGCAAATGCATGAGTCCATTCGTCACTACTACTATATCTTTTGCTGGAAGGAAATTGAGCATCTCCAGAATGGTCGAGCCTGCATCAAGGTAAATACTGTCCCCTTCTTCGACAAGACTGGCAGCATATTGAGCAATGTACCTTTTCTCCTGAAGGTTTTTGGCCGATTTTTCAACCATACTTGGTTCTTGGAGCTTACCTCTCAGTCTTGCTGCCCCGCCATGAACCCTTTTAAGGAACTTACCTTCTTCTAGGACTGTTAAGTCACGTCGGATAGTAGACTCTGATGCTTCAGTTAAATCAACTAATTCCTGTATTTTAACGATTGGTTTTTCTTTAATTAATTGTAAAATGAGCTGGTGGCGCTCAGGTGTCAACATGAGCCTTACCTCCTATGTGCTTCGTATTTTTATATTAATGTAATCGATTTCAAAAATCAATCATTTTCTTTCAAAAACATTCACATTTTAATAATAATCGTCACAAACATGAACGTTTTTGATTGTTTTCTGAAAACAGCACTATCCCTAATACCCTCTTCAAAGAAATTCACATATCTTACTTAAAAAGAAAAAAGCACAAACTTTGTGCTTTTTGAATTAATGTAACATTCTTTTTATTTCATTTATTGAAGTTATTTGTGCCTTATCCCCTTCTCATGGTTTTCCAAAATACCCCCCACTATACATAGTGAACAGTTTTTATATGTTGGATATTGAAATATAATTTGGATCCGCCGGCTGTAATTAGCTCAATCATATTATTTTCTATGGTTTTAAGCAGGCCCATTTTATTTCCGTTACTTCCTAAATCAATCACTATAATTTTCCCTGTTAATTTTTTTATCTGTTCTTCAAAAGTACGAGCAAGCGGCATCTCGGCCGGATTTACTGGCAACAGCTTCTTATCTATTGAATATGGAGTTTGGTTATAAGGATATGGAATCAGCCATTTTAAATGGAAGAATGGAATAAAAATAGTTTGGTATACCGGGGAATAAAAAACAAAATAGTTTGTAAGGATGTTTGTAATATATCCATGTAATGATAAATTTCCGGTAACAAAAATTTCTACAAATACTCCCTTGGCATTAGTCAAAGTCTTGCGGTACGAAATATTCTGTTCACTAATGATCGGTATATCAGGAATATTAGAAAGTTCCTGTTCACTTTTTACAGCTAGATTGAAATTTTGCATATGGTTAATAGGAATATAGATAAAATCCGTTCCATTATAAATGACTAAAATATCCAATCCCGAATCGATCAAGACTCCTTTATGTTTCTTATCTCCTGAGATTTCAATTTCAACTTCCTTGCCATGATATTGTGCTAGCAAAGTCATACATTTTCCCTCCTTTACTTAGCCTAGTATCCATTGTGTCCAGATATATAAACTTAAGAGACTAATCAGTAGACCAGCAGGGATTACCAGGATAGTCACTTTCAAGTATTGGCCCCATGTTAAGGGGATTTTATTTTGTTTCAAGATAAACATCCAGATTAACGAAGCCAGTGTCCCCATAGGCAGAAGCAAGGACCCTATATCAGCGCCGATAACGTTGGCTAAGTAGGCAACTTGTAAAGTTTGTGGATCAAGTGCCATCTCAGTTAGTGAAATTGTACCGATCATCACTGACGGTAAATTGTTGAATAAATTCGACATGACCGATAGCAGCAAACCCATGATAAAAATAGCATTAAAGTGGTTTTCTGACACCGCAGAGCCAAATTGTTCCACGATCATCGACGTAAAACCCGTATTATGAAGCCCATATATGATGACATACATTCCAAAAGCGAAAAAAATGATGTGCCATGGTGTTTTTTTCAAAATGTCCTTTGGCCCAATTCCTTTCCGGGCCCATCTTAAAGATATGAGCAGTAAGGCACCAATGATTGAAGGGATTTCTGTAGGGATATGATACGGAGCAAGTACAAAGAAACTAATTCTCGTAAGGACAACGATCACCATGGAGATTTTAAACAACTTCCAATCTATATAATTCTCTTCGCTTGATGCCTTTGATAAGGGATGATATGGCCGTTGCAATGGATCATTTGTAACCATATGACCGAGCAGATCAGGTGATATTTGAGGTATTTTCTTTGGGACACTTTCCTTAAAATATAGGTAAAATAAAAAAGCAATAGCTGCAATTCCGAGCATCGATGGAACGAACATCAAAGCAACATACGTATTCAAATCCAGTCCAACTATATTTAAGGCAATCAAATTGGCTAGGTTACTCACACCAATAGGAGCACTAGAGGCTGTCGCAATCAATGCACCAGAAAGCAAATAAGATATTTTCTGATGAGGCTTTACTTTTAATATATTCAGAGTTTGTAATATAATTGGTGTCGTAATTAATATACTGCCATCATTATTAAAAAACATAGTCATTAAAAAACACAGCAAATTAATATACCAGTAGAGCCTGATTCCAGATCCCTTCGCTTTCCTCGCAAGATTAAAGGCTGCCCAGCGAAAAAAACCGATACTTTCTAGGACAATGGACATGACAATTGTCGATAAAATCGTAATTGTCGCACCGCTAACCATTCCCAGTATGCCCCAAATATCTAAAAGAGGTACAATACCTGCGAAAAATAGAATCGCTGCACCTAAAATGGTAGGTAGAGACTCATTTATACCGAATGGCCTCCAAAGAATGAATAAGACGGTGATAGCAAATACGATTATTGTCAGGGAAAACTCCAAATCAAGCATTTTGCTTCGCCTCCCTGTCCAAACTACTCTGGCTTATTCCAGTATTTTCACTAGGAAACCTCTTCGCAAGCAAAAGACGTGTTCTCCTTTTAAATTTTGCATATTGCAGAATTTTTCCAGACGGTACTTCGCTTGCAATTGTAACCTCTTCCGTATTAATTCCTGATGCAGGTTTTATAAATACATACAATAAACAGCCACAAACTAATAGAAATAAACCTATTAACATTTTTTCGCCCCCTTTCAATTTTAGGTCCCTAAAAGGTGAAAGATTTTAGGGCAATCCACTACTTTTCAGTTGCATTGTCCTAACAGAAACGGACTATATTCGCCCTCCTTCTTCTATTTATGCCAATCCACATTCAAACTAGTTGATCGACTCACTGCATCTATCAATAGAAGGTATTTGTTACTGCATGATACGTAACGGAAGCGCTCTATGTACTGATGGTTTAGCCTTATTATTAAAACTTCCACGTTTGTCCAAAGAAAAAGACCCGAATCTAGTTTATATATTCATAAACTAATCTTCGGATCTGTTTTCAGCTATTATGTTCTATCAACATAGGCTTTGATTGAATCTTCCCTATTTATCTTTCTTATTCTTGTCTTTAGATTTTTCTTTAGATTTTTCTTTAGATTTTTCTTTAGATTTTTCTTTGGATTTTTCTGCTGATTTTTCTGTTGATTTCTCTGAAGACTTTTCTTGCTGAGCACTTTGCGCTTGACCAGCTTCATTTCCTTGACTGTTTTGTTTATTCTGGTTTTCTTGCTTGCTTGCCTCAGCATTTTGATTTGCACTCTTATAGCTAATGCTGCGAATGTGGAAATTGAAAACACTGACAATCTCATTATTAACAGTTAATAATAGATGGTCATCATAAATCTCAGTTAACATGCCTTCTACTGATTCAGGGCCACCTCGATTTATTTTTACCCAGCGGAATTTCATATTTCCCAAAACTGCTTGAAAATTTTCCTCTTTAATAAAGGTTGGATTTATAGAATCTTCTGCAGATGGAGTCAAATCAGAATAGTCTTTAGTATCCATGCTAACACTTTTTACATGGTCTGTTTTGTAATAAATTACTCCCTCCGCTTCGTTATATAATACTAGATGATCTGACTGTACAGCCAAAACTTTTCCTGACCTTGACTCAGGACCTCCCCTATCCAAGCGAACGGTTCTACCTGCCATTGATGAAAGACGGCTCATTTTATCCATACTAAATTCCCCTCTCAAATAAATTAATTGATATGTACTGAAATTATATGTGTCATGCCATGTTATTGAACTAAGCGTTCGCCTTATTTCTACAAATTCCACTAGTATCTATCAGCTGATGTCTAATCTATGGGACAAATTTATTAATAGCGGAGCAGAAATAGTCAAATTTACTAGAAGAAATCAGACATGAGGAATAATCATATAAGAGGAAAGATTATAAGCGAAAGTTGAATTAAATAGCACAAAAAATAGTTTTCGCTATCAATGAGCTTGTACTAATAAAAATGCTTTAGTATAAGTTTTTGTTTTAGGGAGGAATCTCACATTTTCAACTATTACCAAGAAGATTTATTTTCGTCAGTTTTGAATTAATAAAGTAAAATTAAATGCGATCTATTTTACATAGAAATATTTTTTTTCAGTGGCCATATTCCGGATAATGAATGTAATACTTGGTAAAAAGTTATAGCAACCGACAGCGAAAAAAAGAAACAGCCCGTGGATAATCCACGAGCTGTTATCAAGACCCTATTTTAGCCAATCAAATTCTGGCTATGGTTGTTTACTACTTCTAAAACTTTAGTTGTCTGTTCCATATCACTTTTGCAGATTGGGCAAGCGGGGACATTGCTGCTCTTAAAATTGTCGCGAACCCAGCAATTGCAATCTTCAGAAGTACATACCCATACTTTCGTTTCAGCTGTAACGATCTCTTCAGGTGGTTTTCTGCCAAATGCCATTTCCTCACGCTCCTATATAAGTAATTGACAATCCATCGATAAAAAAATCCATTCATTATAAAAAGCCCGAAAATAAACCTTTTTATAATAAATGAATTATGCGAAAGTTGATATCTATTTCATTTTACCACACTTTCTTATTTTTACCAAAGATGAAACCTCAGGAATTGCCCTTAAACAACAGTTACTATTATATGCTTAACAACAAAATTTTATTTACGTGTATTCAAATTTTTAACCTATTTGGAAAATAAGTTGTACACCTGCATATTCCCGAATAGAAATAGTACAAGCAAATTGTACGCTTTGGCTAATGGAGGTCGTTACATTGAACGTATTTTTAGGGTATATCTTCCTTGGATTATCGCTGGCAGCTCCAATTGGTCCTGTGAATGCTGCACAAATTGACAAGGGAATAAAAAGCGGATTCTTTCAGGCCTGGCTCCTCGGACTGGGTGCTTTAACAGCTGATATTGTCTATATGCTTACTGTATATCTTGGAGTTGTAAGATTTCTTGAGACAGCATACATGCAGTCTTTTCTGTGGCTGTTTGGTTTTTTTGTTCTGATGTACACTGGAATTGAGACAATCATGAATTCTGGTAAGATTGTTATGGAAAATAGAGGCAGCGGATCAGGGTTCAAATCCTTTTCCACAGGGTTCTTAATGTCCATCTCCAATCCTTTGACGATTCTTTTTTGGCTTGGAATATACGGATCTGTGCTTGCGAAGACAGCATCCACCTACGGAACTGGGGAACTCATTATATATAGCTTTGGCATCATCACAGGACTCATCCTATGGGATATTGTCATGGCCGCCGTTTCAAGCAGCTTTCGGAAGTTGCTTACTACTCGGCTGCTTATCTTCATTTCCATCATTTCAGGAGTTTCATTAATTTGCTTCGGCTTGTTTTTTGGTTTTCAGGCATTGAAGCTATTCTTATAAAAGGAAATAAGATTGGATTGTTAGCAAGATTGACTGACATACTTTGACTTTTTGTCTAATTTCTTGATTGTTATAGACATTTTCGATATATAATAGAAAAGACAAAATTAAAAGGATGATTTTTTCATGGAAATTACAGGACATACTGTTGAATTGCTTGAAGATCCATTCGGCCTTCTTCAAGGACACAGATATGAGTTTTTTTTAGATATCAATGTAGATGAGGAAGATGAACTGTATACAGAGAAAGGTATTCTGTTAAAAGTGATTTTTCTCTTGGATGGTGGCGAAGGCCGAATTCTTCAAAATTATTTCATTGAAGAGGAAACAGAAAAAGTACTTGATTTTGACCTGGAAGATGAAGAGATTGAAGCAGTAAAAGCATATTGTATGCAAAACCTCGATACTGAGGTAGATAACGAATCAAATTAAAAAAGAGCAGTAAATGCTCTTTTTTAATTTGCTATTATACCTGAGCTGTTTTTCCCTCTTCGACAATATGAAAAAGAAGATGTGCCAAATGGTGTACAGGCCCGTATTCCTCTTCTCTCAATTCTTCATTGAACTCCAAGTCATTCAGGTACAGAGCTGAAAACTCATAGAAGTCCTTCAATTCAAAGCCATAACAATTGGATGGCTCTTCACTCTCTTCCTCATACTGAAGCACCAGGTAAGCTTCTTTGCCTGCTTTATCTTCTGCGTCAAAGAATACGAAGAAACCGATGTTTGTATCCAAATCAAATAAATGGCGCGTTCCACCTTCTGTAGCTGTTTCATATTCTTCACCGCTTAACTTCTGGACAACCATTGTTTCTACTTGATCTTCTGCATGAAATTTTACGTTAAATGTTTTCATGATTACTGCAACTCCTCTAATCTGCTTTGAATATCTGGCAAAAATATGTACTGCCTCTAAAACATTATAGGCTGAATTTCAAATTGGCATAGTCCTATTTTGACCAAAACCTTAAGTCTTCAAGACGAATCCTTACTATTCTTTAACTCTTGTCATCAAAGTAAATATGCTCTGCTTCTATCTTTCCTCCGATTGTCAGGATACCATATGAAAAATCCTTTTGTCTTCTTTTATCCGTAGGAGAACCCGGGTTGAACAGCAGGATCCCGTTTGATTCCTTTTGTACAGGAATATGTGAATGACCATAGACAATACAATCCACTTTATCCATCATAAAAGCGTCCACTGCCCTTCTTTCAGTTGTTTTGCCAGTGCCGTGTCCATGAACTACACCGATTTTAAAATCTCCTGCTCTTAGAATTTCTTTTTTATTCAATAGTGTTTTCAATTCCGGGCTATCCACGTTCCCGGTTACACCAATTACTTGCGCATATTGTTTAAGCTCATGAAAAAATTCCGCGGTCTGCCAATCACCGGCATGGATAATGTAATCTGCAGTTTCCAAATCCTTTATCATTATGCTCGGAAGATGCTTTGCTTTTTTGGGCATATGAGTGTCAGACAATACCACGATTTTCATTGTTGACTGTTCACTCCATTCCAATCCCATATGTGGTTATGTTACCCTTCATCGATGTTCTTAACCATTCTCGGAACTTTTATATTCAGTCACATCAAAGTAATCATTTGTATCTTTGTAACCATTAACTTCAATGTCTAAGTCATGGAAGTAACGATGAAGCTTTAGCAAAGCCTTTTTATCTCGTCTTCCTCCTTCAATCGTTTTTGCATATTCAGAAATTGCATTGAAATCCGCTTGCAAATCGCCATTATCTGTTTGAATGTCTTTAATAATGGAGTTTATTTCTGCAGCGGTTTCCATTTGGGTTTCCCATTTTACCGAATCTATTCCGCCCCAGCCAAGAGACTTGTTGTATTTTTGATGAAACCTTGAAATAAAACTCCCGACACTCTTAAAATCTTTGTTGGCTGAATCTTGTTGAAAACTAGCAATATCCTCATTCGCATCTTTACTGGCAGCCACTGCCTCGTGGATTTTCCTGGCATCCTCATTATTTTTTGCATCCCAGCTTGAAAAGCCAACATATAATCCAAAAGCCAATAGAAATAACGCGGATGGTACAATCGTCCGTTTCCATATACTTTTCTTTTCCATGCTGCTGCCTGCCCCCCTGTTATCATACTTTCAATCAAGGAAAACAAAATTACCTAGTTCTTATATAATTTGACAGCTGGATGGAAAAACCTTTTTCAATTTTTCATTTTAACTTGAATGCTGATTTCCATCTAAAATTCTTGTAAACATAAAACCAGGTACATGCACTGCACCTGGTTCATTTTTATACCCCTTTATATTCTTCAATATAATATGTGATTAATTCCTCAAGCAATTGATCGAGTGGGATAAAAGCAAATCCAAGTCGCTCTGCCATTGAAGTATCGATCGACCAGGATCCTGGCAATGAATATGGAGAAGTATTTTCTGCTGAAATGCCAGCATCAATCATTGCTTCTTTTCCACTAAGCTGGGCAATTTTATCAATAAGCTCGCGTAGGCTAATGTCACCAGCAGATCCTGGATTGATTGGTCCCTTATAATCGGATGCACCTATTTTCAATAAAAATTCAGCAGCTTCATCTGCATGGATAAAACTATATCGTAAATCAGAATTCTGAATTCCGATTGCCTGGCCTGAAAGAATTTTATCAACATGGAATTTTAATCGTTCTGAATAATCATCATCTGATACTACGATAGGAAATCTGACAGAAACAGCATCGAAATAACCAAGCTGATGGAAAACAGCCTCAGATGAGCGCTTAGCTTCCTTGTAACCTTCGTATCCAGGGTATTCCCTGCGTGTTTTAAAGTTAATTTCATATGTATTGGCATTAAAGTTCTCTTCTTTATGCAGTGTTCCAAATTCATAGACAGCTTGGGTTGATGTAAAAATATAACGCTTAGTTTTCCCCTTCAGCACTTCGGCCGTATCTCTGGCCTCAATGGGCGAAAAGCATGATTGGTCGTATACCACATCCCAATCTTTGTTTGCAAATGCAATTGCCATTGTATCCTTTTTTTCACGGTCAATTACAAGCCGTTCAACTTGATTGCCAAAAGGATCATTCTTTGTCCCTCTTGTAGCAATTGTTACTTGGTCTCCGTTTTCAATCAGTTTTTGAACGAGCTTTTTGCCAAAATACTGAGTCCCACCTAATACAAGAACTTTCCTCATTTGCACTTCCCCCTTTATCTCTTCTATATAATTCTGCAGCCGAAACAATTTTCCCTTTTAAATCGAATAAAAACCGGCCAAGCAGTAAGCTGGCCGGTGTATGAATTATTATGCTTGCTTTTTTTCCTTTGCTTTTGGTTTTGCGGCGGCTTTCTTTTTCTTTACTGGCTCTTTTTTCTCTGGCTTAGTTCGGTCGATTGATGCCTGGAGTGCAGCCATGAGGTCGGTGACATTGGAAACCGGTTCTTTTTCCGTAGGTGTAACGAGTTCTTTACCGGTGCGTTTTGCTTCTATTAGCTCAAGCAAGGCAGTCCGGTAATCATCATGATATTTATCTGGATCAAACTCTGTTGTCAGCTGATCAATCAGCATAATGGCCGTATCGAGTTCTTTCTCCGTTACCTTATCCTCAGAGGGAACATTTGGTACGTCTACTGTTTTTCTTACCTCATCCGGGAAATGAATTGTTTCCATGACAAGCGTATTATCATACACCCTGATTACGGCCAGTTGTTCTTTTGCCCGGATCATGATTTTTGCTATTCCGACTTTTTTCGATTCTTCAAGCGCTTTTCTTAATAGTGAATAGGCCTTTCCTCCACTTTCGTTCGGCGACATAAAGTAGCTCCTTTGATAGTAGATTGGGTCTATCTCAGACATTTTTACAAAATCGATGATTTCGACTGCTTTATCTTCATTTTCTTTTTTCAATGCTTCCAAATCTTCATCATCAAGAACGACAAATTTTCCTTTTGTATATTCATAAGCTTTCACGATATCTTCATTTTTTACTTCCTTATCACAAACAGGGCAAACTTTCTCATATTTTATTGGAGAGTTGCACTCCTTATGAAGCGTCCTCAGTTTAACATCTTTATCTTCAGTTGCGGCATGGAGCTTGATTGGGATATTGACAAGGCCAAAGCTGATGCTTCCTTTCCAGATTGTATGCATATTCGTATCCATCCTTATTGTTTTATTACTAATTTGGTTTAGAAACGGTTTATCATTCGTTAAAACTTTTCCCAGCAGACTAGTTTGCTGATAAACAGAGACAATATAAATACGACTTGTGAAAGGATGGAAATGATGCCGAAACCAATGCTCCCTACACTGGCATTTAATATCCCAAGAGGAGAAGAATGGCGTTATGAAACAAAATTTGACGGGTTCAGAGCTGTTTTGTCATGGGATACTGAGATTGCGCTGACCAGCCGGAATGGGAAGCCGCTAATTCCAATTTTTCCAGAAATCCTGGAATTTTTGCTTTCCCTCGAGGAAGAGTTCAAACCATATCTCCCGCTAGAAATGGACGCTGAGCTGGTATTTCTGGAGAATGAATATAAAGCAAATTTTGGTGCCATTCAAGTTAGAGGAAGAATGAGATCGGAGGAACGGATTGGCCATATTGCCAAAAAGAATCCATGCAGATTGATGGTTTTTGACCTCCTTACACTTAGAGGCACAAGCCTAATAACTGAATCATACGAAGAACGGCGGTCCATGCTGGAAACTTTATTTAAAGACCTAAAGCTTCCACTGGCACCTGATAACGGAAGCCAGGAATTAATACAATTAATCCCGAGTGAGAAAGAACTTGATAGATTATGGGAACAAATAGTGCTATTTGATGGTGAAGGGATTGTGGCTAAGCGAACCAACAGCAAATGGGTGGAAGGCAACCGGACTCAAAGCTGGATCAAAGCGAAGAATTGGAAATATGTTTCATGTTTTGTGACTGCATACGAAAAATCGAATGGTTATTTTTATATTTCTGTTTACAAGGCTGATAAGATACTCCCAATTGGCCTTGTCATTTTCGGTTTTAAGCCTGAAGAGAAAAATGCACTCCAGCAAATTATCAAACAAAATAAAAGCGATGAAGACAACCAATACATTTATGTTGAACCCGGGATTTGCCTTGACGTGAAGTATTTGGAAATTTATGAAGACCAGCTTCGCGAGCCGCATTTCCACCAATTCCGATTCGATCTTTCGCCTGAAACCTGTACATACGAGAAGTTTGTTCTTCAGCAAAAGAACCTGCCGCCAGATATTGAAATCACTCATCCTGACAAACCGCTATGGGAGGAACCTTCAGTTCAGAAGATCGATTATATTCATTATCTAAGAGAAATTTCTCCATTTATGCTTCCTTTTTTAAAGGACAGGCTGTTAACAGTCATTCGATTTCCACATGGCATGTTCGGCGAAGCCTTTTACCAAAAAAATGTTCCTGACTATGCTCCTGATTTTGTGGAAACGACAATGTCAGAGGGAATTGAATATATCGTATGCAACAACATGAAGACCCTGCTGTGGCTCGGAAACCAGATTGCCATTGAATTTCATATACCTTTTCAAACAATCGTGAGCAAAGGGCCTGATGAAATCGTCTTTGACCTTGACCCTCCATCAAGGGAGTATTTTCATTTAGCAATCAGAGCAGCTTTATTCATTAAAGAAGTCTTAGATGAATTAAAGCTCATCAGCTTTATTAAAACATCTGGAAATAAAGGGCTTCAGGTGTATATTCCGCTCCCTGACAGCACTTATAGCTATGCCGAAACCAGGTTATTCACTTCTTTTATCGCACAATATCTAGTTTCAAAGGATCCAGATTCATTTACGATTGAACGGCTGAAAAAGAATAGAGGCAACAGGTTGTATGTAGACTATGTCCAGCATGCCGAGGGCAAAACAATCGTCAGCCCCTATTCTGCGAGGGGCAAATCTCACGCTGGCGTGGCAACTCCTTTATTTTGGGATGAAGTTACCGAAGATTTACGAATTGAAGATTTTCATTTAGTGACAATTCTACAAAGAGTCCAGAAGCATGGCTGCCCGTTCCGAGATTATTTCGCTGCAAAAGCAGAGCAAAATTTTGAACCCGTGCTTCAGATTTTAAAGGGGAAGAAATAGATACAAAAACCTCCTGATATTTGAACTCAGGAGGTTTTTCGGAAAATCGCTACCCATGGGAATTTTTTAGAACTGGGTCAGGTATTTTTTCGCATGCTCTTGCAGCAAGCTATACTTTGCATCTTCGTTGAAATCTTCCTGCTCCAATATCTCCCCTACAATAACTTTATCGTCAAATTCAATTTTTAGCTGAGCTGAGTACAAAAAGGTTGCGTTACCGATCAAATCAATCGAGTAGACACCATTATTTTCGTGGACAGAACATTGAACCATTCCGCCATTGTTATAAACATTAATCGGCTGTTCAAATTCATTTTCATTCAAAAGGCAAGTGACAAGAGTTGATGCAGACATTGCTGTTCCGCAGGCATTTGTGAAGCCTACTCCACGTTCGAAAGTATTGACGTATATACTCCCTTTTTCAAGCAATCTGATAAAACTTACATTTACTCCATCTGGAAATAAATCATTCGGATTGTTTAGCTTTTGGCTTATTTCTTCCTGCAAATCAGAGTCTAATTGCTCTTTGCCTACAATGGCAGTAAGATGCGGATTTGGAACTGCCAGTGCTGTAAAGGTCAACTCTTCCGATAACTGAGGGAGTTTTCCCTGAATAAGTGTTTCTTGATCTAGCTTAAGCGGCAAATCCTCCAATTTAAAAGACACTGGAGATATCTCCACTTGATAGGTTGGGATATCGATAAAAATTTCCTCATGCTTTTTCACTTTAAGATTGGCTTTCAATGTTTCTATTATCGCTTCATCCCTACCGAGCTTTTCACAAACATATCTTCCAGCACAGCGAAGTCCGTTTCCACACATAGAGGCCTCAGTACCATCTGAATTAAAAATGCGGTATTGCGCGTCTGCTACGTTGCTGTTACGAATAAACAAAATGCCATCAGCACCAAGTGAAGTATTTCTGTCACAAAGCGCCAAAGCCAAATCCCGTCTTTTGAAATCGTCCAATTTATAGTTTCCTTCGGTTTCGTCTATCAGTAAAAAATCATTATTAGAACCATGGCATTTTATTAAATTGATTAACATATTACTGCCCCCAAATTCCTTCTTTATATTACAAGATGCCATAAAAGATGGAATTGTTCAATAAGGAACTCTATATTTGAAGTCAAGTAAAAGACCAGCATACTGCTGCTGGCCTTTTAACAGGATAATATTTAAGAAGCCATATTCCTGCATGCTTCTGCACATTTGAAGCATGCATCCGCACACCTCTGACAATGCTCGTGGTCATGCTGCTTGCATTCATTTCCGCATGACTCACAAATTTCTGCGCATAACCCACAAATCTGTTTGACGAATTGGCTATTTGTCTGCATCGCTGTTACTGCCAAGCCGCAAATTTCAGAACACTCTCTGTCTAATCTGATACACTCAGCCATCATTTTCACATTCTCTTCTTTCAAGCACGAATCAAAACATACATTACAAGCTTCAATACACTCTTTGCATGCCTGTATACAATCTTGATATTGCTGATCCCACATAAAACATTACCTCCTTGAGTATCTTACTTATTTGTTAACCTAAATACCCGGAGATAAACAGCTATAACAAAAATGGATAAATATTCTAATGGTTATAGTATTTGTAATAATGAGCCACTGCTGCAAATACAGCAAGCCGTTCGGAAGTCGTTAAACTATAATCAAAGGTCAAAACCGGAGTATTGGCATCAATAAAAAAATGTGACCACTCCAGCGGCATCCACCCTTTTTGAAGCTTAAAAGCCTCCATGCCATACGCATTAATGAAAAATAAATCGGAGTTTGCCCCTTCTAGTTTTAATTTTTTCCCACCCTCTACGATAGCAGTACTTGACTTCTTTTTCGGATAAAAGAATCCTTCGATCTCACCTTTCTCGTTAACCAGCTTTGTTTTTTTAGGATCACTAAGCAGACGTCCTATCTGGCGCCCATGCGCATCATAAATCCCAAGCTGTTTCGACATCCTCTTATCGATAAAAAAAGGAATGATCCATCGCCATTGTTTTATTTTAATCTCTTTCAATTCACCTGCCAGCATGCCATCAGGTGTAAAAAATAACAGCCTTATGCAAGGGGCAGGCGCAAAAGCGATCATTAAATGATTTTGCGATAAAAGATTCTTTTCGTCATAAAGACTTATAGATTCCCTGCTTTCTTCAGATCGGTTTCGATATAAAAGATAGCTATTATATTGTAAAAAACATACTGACAAAAACGGGACTGCAACAACCAGGAACGGGATATCCCAGGACAACAGGAGGCTGACAGTCAAAATAATGGAGAGCATTCCTGCGGAAACAATAGAACCGTTTAATCTGATATTGGCTGCCTGCTGATAATATTGCTGGATACTCATATCTATTATCTCCTTGAAGAAAATCTGTTTCGTCATATTAATTCTATTAAACAAGGAGATTAAACATTCTACCTTTTTCAATTTATAAAAGACTTCCCTCGGCTGGGATATAATTCATTCAATAGGGAAGTCTTCAATTAAAAGCTTTTCAATGAAAAGGAGGGACAGATTTCTTAAATCTGCCCCTCCTTTTACAATTATTTCGTGTTCAACGCATTAACAGCATTAATCAATCCATGTCCAGCCTTTTCATCGTAGCCAGGCTGGAATACATCTTCAGCAGATTGTTGGATAATGGCTTTCACCTGTGCCGGAGAAATTTTATCCTTTCCATATTTTGCGATGATTACACCAGCCAAAGCCGCGGTTTTCGGTGCTGCCATTGAAGTTCCACCTTTACCTCCATAACCGTGGCCAATTACTTCTTTGGTTTTAGGATCTAAGATTGGCACTGTACTAAATGCTAGATAGCTATTATCCCTTCCGGCACCTGTAGCAGGATCATAGTTAGGTCCAAGGTCGCCCCCGGGAGCCATTACATCAATTTTACCAACACCATAGTTAGAGTAAAATGCAAGATTTTTCAATGCGCCACCTGCGGAAACTCTGATCATTGTCTGGCTGCTAGGGCTTCTATGTGTTGCACCCTTATCATCACCAGAAAGTTTTCCGGGACTGCTTAAGTCCAGCGCATTGTTTCCAGCCGAACCAACAACAGTAACTCCCTTTTGGATGGCATACTGGATTGCGCGATTGAACAAATGTACATCTGCCACGATATCTTTCGTCGCATAATCCGGATTTTGGAACCAGTCATATCCGCCAAGAGACATATTTACAACATCGACATTATCATCTGCTGCCGTCATTAATGCATCAGCGATATGTGCGGTTTCCGCTCCGCCAGTTGGACCAAATACCCGATAAGAAGCAACCTTCAAATCAGGACCAACTCCGAGGGCTTCACCTTTTGCTGCAATCGAGCCGGCAACATGTGTGCCATGGCTATTCTGATCAATCGGATCGCTATAACCTGGAACAAACGACTTTCCGCCTGCATAGTTATCCTTTAAATCTGGATGATTATAATCGATTCCTGTATCTATGACACCAACAACGACGTCATCTCCTGATAGCGGCTTTCCAGTGCCTCCAGGTATTTTCCATGACGCTCCGTCATTTGTTACTTGTTTAATGTCCCACATATATTGGTTGTAAAAATCAGCACCTTCTGTTAGGTCTTCTGCCGTAACAGTCTCTGATTCAATTGTTTGTTCAGGGTAGACAATATTCTCTGCACCAGCCTCTAAAACAAGCGAAGACTTTTTAACTTCATTCAAGAAGTTAGCATTTTTAGAAGTTACCTCCACAGCACCTAGCTTGTCCAATTTATCTTCTATTTGTCCGCCAGCTTTTCTGATTGCATCTGCATATCCTGCCGGAAGATCCTGTTGGTCCTTAAATATGACTAGATATTTATTTCCAGAAGTTTCTGCTTCACCTTTGGTTATTCCTGCATTAAAAATGGTTGCAGCACCTAAGAGTACAGCCAGCGTACCAGCATAAAGTTTTTTTCTCTTCGACATAAAAACCCTCCCTTTTTTCTTAATTTTCATTATATTTAAAATTTAAATTTTCTCAATATAGTTTTATCGACACTGAACCTGCTGATACAGAAGCAAATTTAGGAATATTTTATTATTAAACTTAAAAAATTCCCCCTTTTGATAAATTTGCAATAAGGTGAAAGAATCAATTATAGATACAAAAAAACTAAACATTTCGACAAAACATGACTATAAAACAGTTCTTACATCCTATCAAAATAAAAAAAAAAACTGATCCAAAATGGACCAGATTCAAAGAAATTTAATCTGCAAGTTCCTTGCTTTTAAAAACAGCAACGGCAGAAGCAAGCAATAAAATAATCAGCAAGAACGTAGTGCCAATGGCAAACCGGGTGTCATCTGGCCAAGTATCCAGGACAAGTACTTCAGAAGCATATTGCAGGAGATGAGTTGGACTCCACTTCATCATATGTGATAAGGTACTTCCAATAAGATTGATTATGATGGTTATACCTAGGGACAAGGCTCCCACAGCACTCGGATGTAAAATAATCGAACTACAGAAGATCGCGATGGTCACAACAAACACAATCCAGAGACCATACAAGAAATATGCTGACATGAAATCCCCAAATGGAATGAATTCATATAGAACTCCAGTATAATACCAGCTTGCCAATAAGCCTAAAAACAAAGAGAGCGTAATTAATAACATTGCACTTGCCCATTTAGAAGAAATGTAGGAGAAGTAAGAAACTGGTTTAACGAGAATCAATTGAGCTACTCCGCTTTTCCTTTCGCCAGCGACCATTCCCATGGTAGATAATGCAATGATTAAAATACCGAGTGTCTGGTATTCTCCCAAACTCATGATAAATACTTCATTGGCAGAGGGTTTTGGGATTTCAATGACTGCTCCTTCTGGTAACCCACCTACAGAATCCAGTATTTGTGGCATATAATAAGTAGTCAGCGGATCCATGACTCCAAGTAATATAAAGGATACCGGGACCCATATCCATTTATAATTTCTTGTCATCTCCAGTAATTCTTTATTTAAAAGGGTAAACCACTGATTCATTTTCCCACCACCTTCATAAAAACATCTTCCAGACTGATCGAACTGATTTCATATTTAGATAACGGCCAATCATTTTGCACTGCCATTTTCAGGACCAGTCCTCTTACTGCATTGAGATCATTCACTAAAATACTCGCTTTATTACCTTCAATTTGTATGGTAATTACTTCAGGATGATCATATATGGTATTTAGATAACGTTCTGGGCTTTCCTGGAACACAACGTCGATTTTTGACTGCTGGTTCTTTTCTCTAAATTCGTCCATCGTCCCGGATTCAATAATTTCACCTTTATGCAAGAATAATATACTTTCACACACTTCCTCTGCGTCATTAAGGATATGAGTGGAAAATAAAACGGTTGCTTCCTGTTTTAGCTTTTCCAGCAACCCGAGTAATTCTCTTCTTCCGAAAGGATCGAGGGCAGAAACGGGTTCATCGAGCATAATTAATTTAGGTTTGTGAATAACCGCTTGTGCTATTCCCAGACGCTGCTTCATCCCTCCTGAGTACTTGCTTATCCTTTTGTTCCTCGCTTCTGTAATACCTACCAGTTCAAGAAGCTGTTGTGAACGTTGTTTAGCTTCCCTGCTGCTTAACCCTGATAATTTACCTGTATATTCCAAAAACTCACTACCCGTCATCCACTCATAAAACACAGGGTGCTGTGGAAGGTAGCCAATCAACTTCCTGATGTCATCCCCCTTCTCTTCAGATTCGAAATATATATTTCCATTCGAAGGCTTTAGTAATCCTGACAGCATCTTAAGAGTGGTTGTTTTACCTGCACCATTGGCACCAATTAACGCTACGCATTTCCCCGATTCAAGTTCAAAATTCAGTCCTTTTATCACCTTGGTACCTTTAAAGCTCTTCTCCAAATTCTCCACATGGATTAAGGACATTAATTGTTTCTCCTTCCAAATACAAAATACAGGATGGGTCCCAGAATATTTATAATCAGTATGACGATTGCCCAAATCCATTTAGGTCCATTCGTTTTTTCAATTTTTATTAAATCGACCAGTGCAACAATCAATAAGATTCCCTGAATAACCAGTATAGGTGCGGCCAAAGACCAGTTTACCGTGTCTAATAATTCCATATTGAAGTCCCTCCCCGTTGGATTCTATCCATAAGACGCACAAGGATAAAAAACGTTCAAAAAAAATCCAGCAAATTTATGCCGGATTCAGCTTGTCTACAAAGATACAGATTACAAATCAGTTATTGAAAACCTGTTGACCTTCGTTCCAGGCACGTAGACTCCTCCGAAAATGCTAACGCATTTCCATC
>NZ_JBALQL010000006.1:98403-108828 GCF_036964885.1 Bacillus sp. JJ1122
CCCGCGGAAAGCGAAGCGGCTGGAACGGAAATCAACAGCCCTATTCCAGCACCAACCAAAAAAAGACTGTAAACAAACACGATTTCCAGCGAGTTTGTCTACAGTCTGAATCCAGCAAATTTATGCCGGACTTTCTTTCTTCTTTATAAAAGCCTGAAAATAAAGGGGATTTTGTACTCCTGACCTTCATAGGCCTTAATCGCTCCAACAATGGTGAATACTACCCCTAGCACACCTACTATCCACAGCATGAAAACTCCGATCAGCAGGATAACGAGAATCCCGCTCACGATTCCATAAACAGTATAAGAAATAAAAAAGTTCATATATTCTCTTCCATGGTAATCGATATAGCTGGAATCGTCTTTCTTAAGAAGCCAAATTACCAGTGGCCCTAAGAATGCAGTAAAAAAACTAATCACATAAATCCCGGCAGCCAGCAGCCGTTCATCATTTTTCGGCATGTTCACTTCCCCTTCCAAATTCCTTCTATATAACTTTACGGAAAATAACGTTAAAAGTTTCATTAATTTTGCGTTTTTATCTTCAATGAAAAGGAATAGGCTGCAGCCTATAAAATTTTTCTGCAATGGTGTCAAATATCCACAAAACTGATAAAATGATAAAAAAACTTCATAGGATAGGATATAAAATGAACCGAATTTTACTTAAGAACGCACATGTGATACCAATAACTACTGATCCAAAGTCTAAATGTGATGTACTCATTCAAGAAGGGAAAATTTCGAAAATAGGTTATGACCTTGCTATGGAAGCGGGAGACAAGGTCATTGACTGTACTCATGGTTATTTGCTTCCTGGTTTTATAGATGTCCATACCCATTTAGGGCTTTATGATGAGGGAACTGGCTGGGCAGGTAATGACGCAAACGAAACAATTGAACCGATGAGCCCTCATGTAAGGGCAATTGACGGTGTCTATCCTCTTGATCCTGCATTTGGAGATGCGATTAAGTATGGAATCACCACCGCTCATGTCATGCCCGGAAGTGCAAATGTCATTGGTGGAACTACTTCAGTCATAAAAACTGCAGGTAAAAACATCAAAAATATGATTATTCAAGAGACTGCAGGATTAAAGATTGCGCTTGGAGAAAATCCAAAGAGAATCCATAGTATGGGAAACAAGGATTCAATTACCCGGATGGGAATTATGGGTATGCTCAGGGAAGCTTTCTATGAGGCAATGAAGTCAGATAACCCTGACTCTCTTAGGGTAAAGCCATTATTAAAGGCTTTAAAAAGGGAAGTACCGGTCAGGATCCATGCACATCGTGCTGATGACATCATGTCCGCCATCCGATTGGCACAAGAATTCAATCTGGATATACGGATTGAACACTGTACAGAAGGTCATCTCATTGCCGAAGAACTGGAAGGATTAAATTTAAAAGTATCTGTCGGTCCAACGCTTACCCGCCGATCTAAAGTGGAGCTCAAGAACAAGAGCTGGAAAACCTATCAGAAATTGACGAACCATGGAGTCGAAGTATCTATAACGACAGACCATCCATACACTCCAATCCAATACTTGAATGTTTGTGCCTCAATTGCTGTACGCGAAGGATTATCGGAACAAAAAGCGCTTGAAGGAATTACGATATTGCCGGCCAGGAATCTTCGGATTGAGGATCGTGTTGGAAGCATACAGGCTGGAAAAGACGCGGATTTAGTTTTATGGAGCAATCACCCATTCCATTTCAATGCCAAACCAATTTGGACAATGATAGATGGCCAATTTGTTTATCGAGAATAGTCGAAAAGTCTCAAAATCCGTGTAGATTTTTGGCAAAAAAACGCAAAAAAAAATGGTGAAAAACCTATTTTCTTTTTCAAATATTTTTAGTATGATACTCTTTGGAAACACGTTAAAAATAATTTCATAAATGATAGTGATTAGGGAAGGCAAATGGTGCGCCACCAGTATCCTGGTTCTAGTGGGTTCGATTCCCACCCCGAAATTTTTTAGCAATACAAAAAATTTCGAGGGTGGCCGTGTTGTTACATTCGCACGGGATAGGACTGCCCTGCTTTGGAGGGATACAAATGCTCAAAAAACGTGATGTTCATGACAGCCATGAACTATTTGAGCTAATGGTGCATCCGGAGGTCTTCCCTTTTGTGCGCCAAAAAGCTTATTCTTATGACGAGTTTGTCTTTATTACAAAACAGACAATTGAAGCTGAAGAAAGAGGCGAGCTAATTTCTCGAACAATATTGGACGAATGGGGAGCCCCTATCGGAACAATTAATCTTTTTGATGTTCAGGACGGTGCCGGCTTTCTGGGTACATGGCTAGGCAAGCCATACCATGGAAAGGGTTATAACAGCTTGGCGAAGGATGCATTTTTTCAGGAACTTTTTTATGAGATTGGGTTGGAAACCATTTTCATGCGCATAAGAAAAGTAAACATCCGGTCTATTAAAGCTGCCGAAAAACTTCCGTATGTAGTAAAAGCTAATGAAACTCGACAGGCAATCTACGAACAGCTTAATGCTAATGGAGATCTTTATGACTTATATGAAATTCCTAAAGACCAATATACCTTATATTTAAAAAGAACGGCGCCACACGAAGAAGAGAATGTACAATTGCTTGAAGCGTAATAATCATACTAAAAACCGCTCTGATTTCAGGGCGGTTTTTAGTTCATTGGATCCTGAGCATTCAATTCTTCCCGGTCTGATAATGAGGCTTCCGATAAAAACGCTTCAAGTTCGTCATCTGTTAAGGTTTCATACCTTCCGTCTTCGAAGAAAATCTGTGTCTGGTTTGGATTAATCCTGTTTAAATTAAATCCTGTGCCCATTTTTATCACTCCTCGCTTAAAACGCAGCTAGATTTCCGGGTGGTATTTCACAAAATCATAACAATTATTAGATAATTTTTGGATTTTTATTTAATACTATTTTGCCCATCATTTAAGTCATTATTCTTTTATATTTTTTCTTTTATTGCTATCCAGTTGATTCAATCATCATTAACACCACTTTAACAATATATACACGCAAGAAATTTGTTTACATAATAATATTACTATCTACTTTCGTGTTAGTTCGAAAAATAAGCTTCTAACTACAAACGTCTTATATAATTCAAGCTTCCTTTTTTCAATTGGATGCATAGTGATTCCCATTTTCTTTAATTCCTTAATATACCACCCTTTTGACCCTTCATATGCCATTATTAAGCCCCCCTAAAAAGGTTTTACTACCCATATATATGCAGCTTAGGAATGAAGATTGACGATCCCAATTTAGTAATAGACCTTAGACAATGGGACAAATGAAAAAAACGCCTAAAAAGGCGTTTTTAATAGTCATATTCCCCTATAAATTTTTCCGAGTACATCTTTGCCGCCTGTTACTGGAATAACGCTGCCTGTTATAAAGCTGGATTTCTCATCTGCAAGGAAACTAATTACCCTTGAAACATCTTCTCCAGTACCCGGCCTGCCAACTGGAACTGAATCATCCTTTTCTTTTAAGGATTCATTAATTTCCCTTTCTTTCCATTCTCCAATAATATCACCTGGGCACACCATATTGGCCGTAATGCCATGCTCTGCCTCTTCTAACGCAATTGTTTTCGTTAAAGATGCAAGGCCTGACTTTGCCGCAGCAAAGGCTGATCTGTAGATCCATCCAGGGGCAGATTCAACACGATCAAACCCAACGGTAATAATTCTTCCCCATTTCTGCTCACGCATATAAGGAATAAGCAGGTTTGATAGATAGAAAACCGCATTTAGATTCCCATTGATTAAGTAGTCCCATTCCTTGATTTCATATTCAGCCATCTTTTTTCTTTCAGGAATATACGGTCCTGCATTATGAACGATAATATCAATAGACTTGAATACCTTAAGGCCTTCAGAAACAAGATTTCCACATTCTTCATACAAGGTGATATCACCTTTAATACATATATTTTTTGTCCGGTATCGACTAGTTAATTCTACGGCAAGATCTTCTGCTTCATTCTTGCTGCTCCGATAATTAATGATTAAGTTAATCCCTTCGGCAGCAAGCTGCATTGCTGTACGTCTACCTATACCGGTTGCACCTCCGGTAATTAGAGCAGTTTTATTTTCCACAACCTGTACCCCACAATTTATTAGATTCACTTATCCCTATACTAAAAAGAAGCTAACAGATTTGCAACTTTTAGCTAAATAACAGACAGGTTAATTCATAATTATTAACAGCTGGGCATGTTTTTGCATACGATATCAATATCGAAGTTGGTCTGCTGGAAAGGCGGGATAATATGTTTCCGTGGAATTTATTGCCATTTGATCAGAAATCACAGAAAAAATTTATGGAAATGAAGCCAGATGAAATAGAAAAATATGTACAGCAAATGATGGGAAAGGTTTTTCAGCCTAACATGAGCGGAGCGCTCAAGCCTGAAGAATGGATAAAGGAGATGGAAAGAAATACAAAGGATCCTATGAAATCCCCAAATCATCTACAGGCAGAAATATTCGAAACACATGATTTCATTTTCATCAGGCTGCCACTTAAAGAAGAAGCCTGGAAGACACAAATGAAATTGTATTATACATCAAACCAAGTCATCATAGAACATATACCAGAGGTATCTGATAAACACACCTTGATTTTGCCAGCTACCGTGAAAAGAAAAGGGGCATCTGCAACACACCGGGATGGGGTCCTGGAGCTAAGATTGCCGAAAAATGTGGATATGCAGTTTTCCGAAATAGATATTCTGTGAATATGCAGGTCCATTATGTGCAAGCTATTAGACGAAGGTTTTCGCTTAAATAGTAATTTCCCATTTGGGTTTGTTCATGAAAGACATAAAAAAAGCCCAATAGATAGAAAAACAGCCCTAATTAAGGGCTGTTCTCTATTCGATCAATTTATTATTTACTGATGAACATTTGAGTCCAATAGTTGCCTGATGCAACATGTCCCACACCGATATGAGTATAACCAGAGTTTAGGATGTTTGCACGGTGGCCTTCACTATTCATCCAAGCTTTTACTACTGCTTCTGGAGTTGGCTGACCCATAGCGATGTTTTCACCAGCTGAACGATAAGTGATTCCAAACTTCTTCATCATGTCAAAAGGTGAACCGTAAGTTGGGCTTGTATGGCTGAAGTAACCTTTGCTTTGCATGTCTCTAGACTTTTCTCTTGCCACTTTGCTCAATGCTGTGTCAAGAGCAAGGGGTTTCAACCCGTTTTTAGCTCTCTCTTGATTTGTTAATTCAACCACTTTTTGTTCATATGCACTTACAGCTGAATTTGTTGGTGCTGCAGCTGGCTGTTGTGCAGGTGCTTTAGCTGGCTGTTGTGCAGGTGCTGTTGATGGTGCCTTTGCTGGCTGCTGAACAGTTTTTGGTGCAGGAGCCTTAGCTGGCTGTTGAACATTTGTTTGAGCAGGCTGCTTCCAATTGAATTGGTAGTTTTTCAAATATTTTTGAAGAATACTATTAATTTGTTCATTACTTAAATTACCACTTTGATAATAGTAAACTTTTGATTGAACTGTCGCCGCATCTGCTTTATTCATTACAGGATTTGCTGCTAGTAAGGCTGCAGCTGCCGCAATTGATAGGATCATTTTTTTCTTCATTCTCGAATTCCTCCCGAAAATTTAGTTTGTCTCTCTCTTGCATCCTAATCATATCATGGCTTTTTTGTAATAAACCTGGATGTTATTGGAAAAACTATTATTCTTCCAATAATATTCATAGTAAAAATTTGCAAAATGAAAGAAACCTAGATTTCTCAAGGCGTTGAGGGCAAATTTAATGTCTCCATCTAATTTTGATGGAATTTCCAATTTATTATTGCCTGAACCAGCAATACCATAAATGGGTAAAAAGTCGTGATTGACAGCCTTTAAAATGCACCATTAATATTACAAATTTTTCTCTATCATGACAAAATCTAAGTAATATTACACAAAAAAAGCGGCCTGGGCCGCCTTTAGTTCTGATATTTTTACAAAATAGTTTTCATAGCTTATTTAGCTGCAAATGGTTTGAAAAAAACTTGATTAATGTCCGTTATGTTCTTTTTCTTGCTTAGAATCCATTTCCATATCTGCTGAATTACTATTTTCTTCTGGTTCACTAGGTTTTCCTACTATAAATTCTATTTTAGGCATATTGTGCATGCTTCTCGCGGTTACATGAGAAATGATATAGTAGGTACCCTCTTTTGTGAAGGATTTTTTTAGTCTGTAGATGCCATTTTGACTATGAACTGCCATTATCTTTTCATGATCCTCATCATTGGAACGCCAAATTTCAAACTTGACTTCGTCTGCGTCCTTCACTTCTTCCGATCCATATGTGACTTTTGCCTCGAATGTTATTTCTTCATTCACCTGGGCTTTTACCGGATTTGCTGTCAGTTGCACATCAAGAAATTTTGGCTCTTCTTCCACTTCTTGCTGTGAACAGGCAACTGATATTATACTTGCAACTACAATGATCAATGTCATCCAAATTTTTTTCATTATTTTGTACTCCTTATCTGAAATAACTAAAGTTTTATCAAATATTGAATATGATGGCTGTGCTAAACTCGACTGTAGATTTTTCCTTCTGGCCCTCGCTCCAACCAACTGAGTTTGGAAATACCGTAACACAGCCAATGTGTTAGAAGTTGAATTGCACTTTATTTATATAACTAATATAGGGAAGTAAATCTTTACAGTTGTTCCTTCACCCAGTTTGCTGGCAATTTCCATTTTCCCCTCATGTAATTGGACGATTTTATCAGCAATGGCTAGTCCCAGGCCGGTTCCCCCGTCTGTCCTTGATCTTCCTTTGTTTACTCTGTAGAAACGGTTCGTGAGGTTTTTAATAGCCTCTTCCGGAATGCCGATTCCAGTATCTTTTATTTCCACCAGACAGCCATATAAATGCTTTGAAAGGCTAATGGAGATGTTGCCTTCACAATCTGTATACCGAATTGAATTGTCGATGAGGTTTTGGAAAATCTGCTCCATTCTTCCCTCATCGCCATGGATTACAATATCCGGATCCAGTTCAAGAGATAAGGCTATCTTTTTTTCTTCCAGTGCAGGACCATATTTAATAACAAAATCCTCTATTAACTGAGCGAGAGAGAAAGGGCTTTTTACCAGTTTGTATTCATCCGCATCTAGTCTGGATAAATCAAGGAGATCAGCGACAATTTTCACCATTCTGCCTGCTTCCCTGTTGATCAGCTTCATATACTTCTGTTGCTCAACTGAGTTCGTAATCATTCCCGTTTCAAGAGCCTCACTATATCCTTTAATATAACTGATCGGTGTCCTCAGTTCATGAGAAACATCAGCAAGAAATTCTCGCTTTTTTTCATCTTCTTTTTGTATGGATTCAGACATATGATTAAATGCTCTAGCCAGCTGGCCAATTTCATCTTTCGATTGGATGACTACCCTTGCTGAATAATCTCCTATAGATACTTTTTCGGCTGCCTCCTTCATAGCAGCAAGAGGCCTCGTAAGCTTGTGGAGCATCTTGAATCCAAGAAAGGCAGCTATTACGATGAATGTCACTCCTCCTATTAGCCAGAGAAACGAAAAGTCTACCGTCAATTCTGATATTTTAGCCAGCGGGACATATAAGTAGATAATTCCTTCAAGCCTGTTATTATCCAGAAGAGGGATTGCCACAGAAAGAATTTTTCTGCCAAACCTCTCTTCGAAGCCTGATTTAAACACGGGTTGCCCGTTTAATAGCTGTTCACGCTCTTCCTTGCCAATCAAAGTTTCGTAATCAATAGCATAGGGCAAACAGGCGCTGAGCTCTTTTGGATTGCTTACAAGGAAGACTTCAGATTCAGATTTTTCGTTGTACCACTCAATCCTCTCTTTGAGTTCATTCGTCAATGGCCCCCCAGTATAATCACCAGCGAGCCTGTTTCCTTCCTCAATAAGGGATTTTTCAACAATATCTACATATAGCTTTTCATAAAAGAGATATGATAATAAAAATGAATACAACACTGTCACTAAGATAGTAGCAGTAACCGTCAGCCATAGTTTTTTAAACAGGCTATCCGAAAAAGAAGTCATGATTCCGGCACCTCAAATTTATAGCCCACACCCCAGATTGTTTGAATATAGTCGCCTGTTCCCAGCTTCATTCGAAGAGTCTTTATATGGGTATCAACCGTCCTTAAGCTCCCTTGGTAATCCATACCCCAAACGTATTCCAACAGCTGTTCTCTGCTTAAAGCATGTCCCTGGTGCTGGGCAAGAAATACCAGTAATTCAAATTCTTTCAGTGTAAGAGCAACTGCATCACCTTCCACGCTAACGCTTCTGCCCTTTTTATCAATCGTAATTATTCCAAAGCTCACTCTTTCTTCATCATTTTTGGCATGTGCAGTCCTTCGCAGTACTGCATTCATTCTTGCAACAAGTTCACCTGGGCTGAAGGGCTTTACAATATAGTCATCGCCGCCAAGCTGCAGCGCCCTCACTTTATCCCATTCTTCCCCTTTTGCAGATAAAAAAATGATTGGAACTTGCGAGAACGCTCTAATCTTGCTGCCCACCACATAACCATCTTCAAAAGGCATCATGATATCTAAAATCACCAAATCAAAATTCTTTTCCTTCATGCTTTTTAGGGCATCTGTGCCATTTGAAGCGTGAACACAGAGAAAACCTGAATTTTCAAGATACATTTGAACAAGATTGCGCATATCTTCTTCGTCATCAATTATTAGAACATTAATGGGATTCACTTTTTATCTCTCCCTTGTAACTATTTGAAACGGTCCTTTTCCAACCCTTACCGTTTTTTCGACATTTAAACTTTCAGGATTAACAATATATAAATCATTGCTGTCATAGCCAGCAATGATTAGCTTATTATCAAACATCTCAATTTCGAATGGATTTGCCCCTACTTTTATCGAGTTCTTTATCTCCCCATTGTCTCCTAATTTATATAACATGTTAGATCCATGGCTTAGTACGTATATGCTATCCTTATCCTTAATAAAATTAACTGGCATAGCAGGGGCAGCAATCTCTTTTTTCAATTTACCGCTTTTCAGGTCATATACATGGATTCGTTCTTCCACTGTCGTACCTTCTCCATGGCCTCCGATCCATAGTTCGCTTTTTTGCTGGTTCAATAATCCGCCTGCTGCTGCAGCATGAATCTCAAAACCTGGCAGTTGTACTTTATTCTTCATGTCAATAATACTTAACATTTTATGATTGAAACTTATTACATATAGTTTTTGCTCATTCTCAAGTATTGTCAAAGGGTCTTTTTCCGTTTTATTCTCTTTTATTTCTTTCCCTTCAAGGCTGTAAAATCGGATACTATCTCTTTCCTGATCAGCCAAAGCGATTTCCGAACCATTTTGAACTAATATTCCGTTTACGATTCCTTTACCAGTTTCCCAGGACCCGACTTTCTCCCCTTTGCTTAATGAATACAAATCTACAGAATCCAGTGTATTTCCGTAAAGAAGCAATGTATCTTTGTTAGGAAAGATCATTCCGCCTATATACGGCTTGTCCACTTTCCAATCTGGAAGGCGCATATCCTTTTCCAAATCATAAAAAGAAATTGTCATGTCTTTAATGTTGATTGTAGAAATAAAAGACGATTTACCCGGAATCGGCTCAAAAGTATCAAAGGAGCATCCGGTTAAAAATATAGTGAAAGCAGCTGTGACCAGCATAAAAATTTTCTTCATATTTTACTTCCTTTCTTTCACTAGTATCTCATAAAATTATATCTGTAATATGTGATAAATCTATGAAATCGTATCCCAGTGACCTCTATTTTTCTGCGCAATAAAAATGCTTGCCATTTACAACGGCAAGCTTCAAATATGTATCATTATTTGACCAAACTAGGTTTTTTAACTGCGATTTTTTTTAATTCTTCAGTGAGTACCTCCAGCTCCCATGGACTGTCTGACTCAATAATCAATTGGTCAAACATTAACATAATCTTAAAAAAAGAATCATGGAAACCACCTTTAAACTGAATAGTATCAACTGTTACCAGGCAATTAAGATCATTTTCTTCAATCCAGCACCCTTTAACCAGAATATCAAAGATTCTGTCGAAAGATACTTCTTTTTGCACAAGTTCTAACTCCACGCGGCTAAAAGCTGACATCAGAATTCCTCCTTGCTGCTAATTGTCGAAATCTTCTTTCCTTTATTTAACCATTTGCTTATCAGGCTTGCAACACATTTATATATTAAATGATTGTCTTTTATGAGGATGTTTCTTTTAGAAGGACTCTGTTAAACATGGCTGTTGATTTTTGTTCCCCGGCGCTTCGCTTTTCGCGGGGCTGGCGCTGAGCCCGCAGGACATTTAATAGCTACCTCGAATCTGCCCACGCACGATGGAAATGCGTTAGCATTTTCGGAG
>NZ_JBALQL010000006.1:108846-142530 GCF_036964885.1 Bacillus sp. JJ1122
CAACATTCAGCTTTAACAAAGCTTTTAGAAAAGAGCAAAAAAATAGAGACAGTTTAACTGTCTCTATCGTCTGTAATTCTTATTATTGTGTAGGACCCTGCCAGGACATCATACCGCCCTGCATGTTAATGACATTAAAACCTTGGTATTCAAGGAACTGGGTTGCTCTTGAACTGCGGCCGCCTGAACGGCAAACGATAACGTAGGTTTTATTCTTATCAAGTTCATTCATTCTGAACTCTAGAAGACCAAGTGGAATGTGTATAGCTCCAGGAATGATCCCTTCTGCTACTTCACTTACTTCGCGAACGTCTACTACTTCAAATTCATTTTTTCCTAATCCGTTTTGTACTTCTACAGGTGTCATCTGACGCATTTTTACTTCCCCCTTAGTATTTACCAGGCGCTCATGCCGCCCTTTACATTTGTGATATTTTTAAAGCCGGCTTTCTTTAACAACTTGCTGGCCTGGCTGCTGCGCATACCGCTCTGGCAAATCACTACAACGTCTTTATCCTTTGATAATTCGCCAGTTCTGTTGCCTAACTGTTGAAGCGGAAGGTTTTTGAAGCCTTTGATATGATTGCCTTTGTATTCTCCAGAAGTCCTCACATCTATAAATTGTGTTTCAGCCTGCTTTGTTTTCATCATATCGCGCAGTTGATCTGTTGTAATATTATTTACTCCCTTGGTTGGTGCAAGTCTGCTCCATAAAAACGCTGCTGCGAGAATTACAATCAGTACGTTCATTACTACATCCATTCTTTACACACCTCATTATTTGATTTTTTAATTTTAACTAAATACCTATACGGGTATTTTAAGTGACAAAAATGTACTTGTCAAGAAAAGAAAAAGACTATTTTCTACTCTTGACAAGTAGTTCAACTGCTTCATTTACTGCCTGGGAAGTTTCTCTGCCTTCATGCAAATCATTTATTAGGCATTGCTCAAGATTTTTGCTGACAATTAAAGCAATAGCCCGGTCAACTGCTGAACGAATTGCAGAGAGCTGAGTGACTACTGATTTACATTCGTCCTGCTCTTCAATCAGGCGAATACTTCCTCTTACTTGACCTTCAATTCTTTTTAAACGATTTAAAATCTCTTTATTATACTCCATTTTGCCACCTCCTATTGTGATGGGCCTGTAATCGTATATCCTTTTACATTGAAACCATATTTTTTTAGGAGTCTTGCACTAAAATTCTTTTCGACTTCGTTGGAGGCAATGATGACAATCTGCTGGTCGGGTATTTCTTTTATATATCTTTTTAAATATCCGCAAGGGATATTGATTGCTCCAATGAAAGGATTATTTGCTGAGTCTTGATAATCACGAAGGTCAACAAAAACCGCATCCTTTTCCTGAGGATCAACTGCTGGTACATTTCTTACTGGAACGTATCGGTTGAAATATAAAGTAACGAAAAAGAGACTGATGATAATACCTGTGAGCAATTACTTTTCACCTCTTGAAATATCTTGTTCAGATTTGAACTTACATTAGTATAATATACCATAAGGGGTATAAAGGCAATAGAAATACTCGATCAATTTGTTTATATTCTATAAAATTCCAATAATATAAAAGGAGGAGAAAGATCAGCTCTCTCCTTTTATCAAATATCATATTCTTTCTATTCTTTTATTCGCTGCTCTTTTTAATTTCTTCTGTTATCCTTATGTGCATTTGAATAAGCAATATTTTACTTTCATGTGATAAAGGTGATTCAAGGATTCTTTTTGTAGCGATAAAATATTTTTCCATTAACGTCCTTCTTGCTCTTGGATGTGAGTTTTCATCTCTTAAGTCTCTTGCTATAGCTTCTTTAAGAATAAATTCTGGACTTTCTTCCGCCTCCAATCTTCGGTTATTCCATAGCTCCCTGTATTCCTTCAATAATTTATCATAAAGCTCTGTTTGCATAGTTTCGCCTCCTGATTCAAATGGCGGTACAAACCCACTCTAGTATATTTACATAAATCCGCTTTACTTTGCAAAAAATAAAACTAAATTACAAAAAAGGAGAGTGCAAAATGAGTACCCCATATAGATGTCCTAATTGTAAAACAAACCGTACAAGATTCAATATGATTACACAAGTACCGCAAGCAGTTAAATTAAACCCACAATCTGGAGAAGTTGTGGAACAATACTCTAATGACCAGCTTGAACCTTTCCATCTCCCTTACCGGGGGCCAGAACTAAAAATACAATGTGCTGCTTGTGGATTGGTAGAAGATGAAAAAACCTTCGCAAAGTTTGGTGAGCATTAATCTCTGCTACTGATTCATTTTTAAAGATAAATGCGTTTTTTAAATTTGATTATGTTCCAATCTTACTATAAAAAGGAATGCATTTACGGATGGTTTAATTTTGAAAATTTAACATGTTTACAGGCTCACTAAAAAAAGCTTGAGATTTGCTCAAGCTTTTTTCATTTGGTTTGATGAGTGTACCTTGGAGTACGCAACGCACGATGGAAAAGCGGCAGGCGCATTTGAAGGAGTCTCTCAATTCGCTCCATTCAACTTATTTACAATGTTTTACTTTCAAACAATCCATTTCAAACAACAGTCATTAGAATACCGCGTTTTATTTTGTTCCTTTTATTCCATTATCTTTAAGAAACTGAACAGAATCTATCTTCCATTGTTCGTTTGGCATAAATCGCACAAGTTTTATCAGACATGTAAAATTCCTGCCGCCCACCCCTTTTAGTTGCCAGTTAATTTCAACTGGGACAGAAAGGGTTAGCTCATCCGTTATATCCTCATGTGGCAATACTTCCATTCGGGAAATCCTTACATTATCAATGCTTGGAAGTATTGTATCCCAGTCCTGCTCCTGCAGGGATATATACGAAACAATTTTAGGATCCTGCTGTTTAATACCTGCAATAAAGGCGTTAATCAAATCATATGGATCAGTTTGTTCCAGGTATAATTCAAGCCTCCCAGCTGCCTTCAAAATCATTAACTTATGGGAAAGGTCCATAAAATTCGTCCGATGAGTAGTACTTCCATAAAAATGGATACAAAAATGACCCGGAAAATTATTCTTCAATGCCCCTCCCCCATGAGGCATACCATGCATGGAAGCAGCTATTTTCATTTGTTCGTCTGAAATGACAAGGATCGCCCGCCGCTTCCAGCTCCATTGACCATTATAGATTTTTTTCATGATCGCTGTATCTTCAGAGGTGAGTGGCTGTACATCAGCGTGATTGCTTCCTGCTCTCCGCTGGACACGAAATTTCATTCCAGTTTCCAAATCGACCACTGTGAACTTGCTGTATTTTGGTAGAATGTCATTGACCTCTTCCCATTGGTACATCTGAACCTTTTGATTAGCTGATTGCTTTTTGGCTTCAATGCCATTTCCATTATTAATTAACAAGATGCTGAGTATAAAAAGGGTCCTTAATGCTTTCATATCGCTCAACTCTTTTTCTTTGGCTTTAAAAAAATCGCTACATGAAAGTTTTTGCGTTTTCTCTTTTTACTATTCAGGTTGGAAAATTTTTTAAAACGAGGATGTTTAAAACAAATTGATTCTCGGAGATCCATGTTTTTTCCATTTTAAATTCCTTTTAGCAAAGAAAGAGGACATATTGGTGACCCCTTTTTCCAATATCATTTTATTAAGGTAACCATGTGGCTTTATTGAGTATCAATTTTTCCAATATCTGTTTTTTTAAGTAACCAAGAGGGTTTATTGAGTATCGTTTTTTCCAATATTTGTTTTTCCAGGTAACCAAGTGACCTTATTGAGTATCAATTTTTCCAATATCTGTTTTTTTAAGTAACCAAGAGGTCTTATTGAGTATTATTTTTTCCAATATTTGTTTTTTAAGTAACCATGTGGCCTTATTGAGTACCGTTTTTTCTAATATATGTTTTTAAAGGTAACCAAGACGCCTTATTGTCGCCATCTTTTTCTAAGATTTCACTATTCCAGGTAACCAAGAGGCTTCATCGGCAACATCTTTTTCCATTATTTTTCCTTCCAAAGAACCAAGAGTCTTTATTGAAAAGCTCTCTAAAAAAAAGAAAAAAACCCAGCATTGCTGGGCTTAAGAATCAATCTTCCTTATGGTTAGAAACATATTCCTTTGCTTTATCGATTGCTATCGGAATGGCTTTACCGTCATCATAATGCTCTTCAGTGATTAGAGCATTGGCAATCTCGATTGCTTTTTCACGCACATCCGGGTCTAGATTTTTCATGGATACAGGGTAATCATTCTTTGTCCAAGGCATGACATTCATCCTTTCCATTGAAGATACTATGTTTTACCCAGTGTGCGGATACTGAAACAGGATTATTCTTCTAGGCCACGCAGCTTTGATTCTATTTCGCTCCAATCTGTAACCTGGCCAATAAAAACAAGGTTTAGCGGCATTTTCATATATTCCTTCATATATAGTGGCATGCCATATGAATATTGGAATAAATCTGGATACTCCGAGTGGCTGAATAATATATACCCTTTAATCCGATAAATCGAATCAGGCAGAGACCTTAAAAAAGCTTCAAAGTCATTTTGTTTTACAGAGTTCTTAAATTGGAATACAAAAGTACTCAAACGCAAATCGGTTTGAACATGTGCCTCTTTTCGATCGGCTTTTTTAGAAGCTGACATCGTAAGAAGCATATTCATCGGGATTTTTGAGAATGAACTCAAAATGCACTTGGCCTTTGGATTTAAAGACTGAATATCCATGTTGGTTTTCGCTTGTTCCGCATCAGTCATCATATCCGATTTATTGACGATTACTATATCAGCATGCTTTACCTGCTCAAGCAAAAGCTGCTGCACTTGAGGATTGAATGTATTCCTTTTTAACCACATTGTGCCATCCACCGTAGTTACAATTCCTTTCATTTCAAGCTTTTCAGCAAATAAAGGGGATAGTACGGCATCCAGAACTTCAACCGGGTGGGCTGCCCCAGTTGTTTCTATGTATATTGCATCAAGAATATTATCAAAAAGTAATCCCTGTAACTGGGATTCCAGTTTATCCTGGATTGTGCAGCAAATACATCCTCCCAAAAGTTCTTTTAAGGGCACATCTGTTTCTACAGCGTCTGAATCTATTGATACATTACCAAGTTCATTCATCATCACAGCAATGGACCTGTCATTAGATTTTTCATACTGTAAAATCTGTTTCAATAACGTGGTTTTTCCCGTGCCAAGAAATCCGGATAGGATATAAACCTCTGTCTTTTTCATATAGATTTCCACCTAACTTTTTTTGGGATAGAACATGGAAAATCTCCAGCTAGTGCTGGAGATTCTTTTATTAAAGCTATTTGATCTGATTATTTACTCATTTCCTGCTTAAGCACGTCCACTGCTTTTTTAATTTGCGGATCTTCGTTTTTGATCTTTTCACGAAGTGAATTCATTAGCTCAATTGTTGAAGTACCTTTTAATACTCCATTTTCTTCAAGCTTTTTTGATTTTTGGAATGCAATAACCGCAGCTTTTGTCTTTTCATCAAAGAATCCATCTTCTCTTCCGGGATTAAAACCAAGAGCTTTTAGCATTTTTTGTGCAGCTTTGACTTGTTCAGAAGCAACAGAAACTTTTAACTCAGATTCTGGATCGATAAATGGTAATGAAGCGTATTCCGGCAATGGTACCTCATGGTCTGGCTTGATTCCTTTTTTATGAATCCAATTCCCCTCAGGTGTCAGCCATTTATCCGTTGTGAACTTCATATTCGATCCATCCGAAAAGTCTTCTGCTCTTTGGACAGTTCCCTTTCCAAACGATTTCTCTCCAACAAGTGGCACACCAGCTGATTCACTTACTGCCCCTGCGAGTATTTCGGACGCACTCGCGCTTCCTTTATCGATGACTACGACCAATGGAAGGTTGTTATTATTCTTGTTCTCAGAAGTATATTCCTCAATATTTCCCTTTCGGTCCTCTACTTTGAACAAGATTTTCCCCTCTGGTACGAAGAGGCTGGAGATTTTGACCGCCTGATCTAACAGGCCTCCTGGGTTTTGCCTTAAATCAAGGACAAGACCTTTCATTCCTTGTTTTTGCATATCATTCAATACGTCTACTAACTCAGTTGCAGTGTTTTGTGAGAAGTTTGTTATCTGGACTTTAGCAATACCATCTTCAAGCATTTCACCATAGACTGTTTCGATCGGAATCGTATCACGAGTAATCGTTACATCTACCGGCTGCTCTGCACCTTGGCGTAAAATAGACAATTTAACATCTGTTCCTTTTTCTCCTCTAATCAATGCCACTGCTTCGGTAGAGCTCATCCCCTGAATGCTCTTTCCGTCCACAGACAGAATCTTGTCCTCTGGCTGCAGCCCTGCTTTTTCAGCTGGTGATCCTTTTAAAGGTGTAACGATAAAAATACTTCCTTCTCGTTCCTGGATTTCGGCACCAATACCTTCAAAGGAGGAAGAAAGGCTCTGATGGAAACTCTTTGCGTCATCCTGGCTCATATAATCAGAATATGGATCATCAAGGGATTCCATCATTCCGTCTATGGCACCATTGATTAGTTTTTCCTGATCAACATCCTGGTAATAATCATTTTTTAATGTGTCATATGCATCATACAGTTTTGCAAATTCTTCGCGTTCCCTGATAACCTGCACCGCGGGCTTGTCTTCTCCGAAAGCAAGCGCAAAGGTAGTGATACCTGCTGTTAAAAAGACTAGAAAAAACAACAGCATTGCAAAGTGGAACTTTTTAATCCGAAGAAAACTGTTTTTGGTCTCCGTCTCTGGTGTCTTTTCTGGACTGTTCATTCCTTCTTTGTTTTCTTCATTAATATTCTGCTGATCCAACCCTTTTCACCACTTTCAAATCTAGCTTAAAATCCTTAATGATTAGGATAACATTTTTATAATAAAATTAACAGAAAAATAGGCAAGGTATCAGGTACATAAAAAAGCAGCGGTCTTAAAGACCGCTGCTTAAGCATTCTATTCTACATCATAACCCTGATCTTCTACTGCCGATTTCATTCTGCCTACTTCTGCTTTTGAAGCGTCATATTCGACTTCAGCAGTGCCTTCTGAAAGAGAAACGATAACACTTGCCACTCCGTCAACACCCATTAAAGCTGTTTTAACTGCCTTTTCACAGTGGCCGCAAGTCATGCCTGATACTTTTAAAGTTGTTTTTTCCATTTAAATCTTCCTTTCATTTTATAATTTATAACTTAATCCGCTTCAATCGAAGGGAATTAGTCACCACAGAAACTGAGCTGAACGCCATTGCTGCTCCTGCAACCCAAGGAGCCAATAAGCCAAGAGCAGCAATGGGAATGCCTGCTGAATTATACGCCAGCGCCCAAAAAAGGTTTTGGCGGATGTTTTGCATCGTTTTCTTGCTTAAATTAATCGCTTTCGGAATCAGCGTTAATTCTCCTCCGAGGATTGTCAGGTCGGCTGCCTCAATGGCTACATCGGTTCCTGTACCGATCGCTATTCCGATGTCTGCAACTGCAAGTGCCGGGGCATCATTTATACCATCTCCCACCATTGCAACCTTCTTGCCCTTAAGCTGAAGCTCTTTTACATGATTGGCTTTTTCCTCTGGCAATACTTCAGCAATGACATGCTCAACGCCAACCTGGGCAGCAATCGCCTTAGCTGTGCGGGTATTATCACCAGTCAGCATATATACTTCGATACCAAGATCCTTTAGTTCTTCTATTGCTGCCTTTGCTGATTCCTTGACAGTATCCGCGACGGCCACAATTGCATTTATTTTGTAATTAATCGCTATCATCATTGCTGTCTTGCCTTCTGTCTCCAATTGTTCCAGCCGATGTTCATAACGTTCAAATTCAATGCCTTCTTTCGACATTAGCTTTCTGGTACCTACAAACACCTTTTCACCATTGATCATTGCAGATATGCCATGACCTGGTACAGCAGAAAACTCATCCATTGGCAGGAACTTAACACTTTTCGAATTACCATATTCTACAATTGCATCTGCAAGCGGGTGTTCGGATGCTTTTTCTGCGGATACAAGATATTGAAGTACTTTTTCTTCTTCTCCAAAAAAGTCAATATCAGTTACAGTCGGCTTCCCTTTTGTAATTGTACCCGTTTTATCAAGTACAATAGCATCAATTTTGTGAGTAGTTTCTAAATGCTCTCCGCCTTTAAATAATATGCCGTTTTCTGCGCCTTTTCCTGTCCCCACCATAATAGAAGTAGGGGTAGCAAGGCCTAATGCACAAGGACAGGCAATGACAAGTACGGCAATAGCTGTTTCAAGAGCAGATGCAAAATCTCCTGGATTCACTGCAAAATACCAAACAAGGAATGTGACAATTGCGATTGCGACCACTATAGGAACAAAAATCCCTGAAATTTTATCGGCAACACGCTGGATCGGCGCCTTGCTTCCTTGCGCATCCTCGACAACTTTAATGATGCCAGCTAGTGCGGTATCTTTTCCAACCTTAGTCGCAGTCATGGTTAGCGTTCCATTTTTATTGATTGTAGCACCAATTAACGGATCACCAGTTGCTTTCTCAACAGGAATGGATTCCCCTGTAATCATTGCCTCATCAACTGCTGATTGACCGGATACGACTTTCCCATCCACAGGGACCTTTTCACCAGGTTTGACGATAATTGTATCGTTCACTTTTACATCCTCGATTGGGATTTTGATTTCTTGCCCATCTCTGATTACAGTCGCTTCCTTAGCCTGAAGGCTCAGCAATTTTGAAATTGCTTCTGTTGTTCGGCCTTTTGCTAAAGCCTCAAACAACTTCCCGACTAAAATCAATGTAATTAGGACAGCACTCGTTTCAAAATAAAGATGAGGATGGTAATGCGGATTACCAAGCGTTTTTATCGCTTCAGCCAGACTGTAAAAATATGCCGCAGATGTACCGAGCGCAACAAGCACATCCATATTAGCACTCTTATTTTTAAGCGATTTATAAGCACCGACATAAAATTGCCCGCCAATAAAAAATTGCACCGGTGTCGCTAACAATAGCTGAAACCACGGATTCATCAATAATTCAGGCATTGGCAGCCCTGTGTCCCATGGCGCATGCCCAATCATTGTATAGAGAAGCGGAAGAGATAATAGAATTGAGAGCCATAACTTTCTCTTTTTAGCGTTGATTTCTTCTTCTTTTTGCTGCGCTTTCGCTTCACGCTGGATTTTTTCCTTTGCGTCATATCCAAGGTCCTGGATTTTGCCGATTATCTTTTCATTTGAGAGAATCGCACTGTTATATTCAACAGAAGCCGATTCAGTAGCGAGATTAACATTGGCTGAGACCATTCCATCCATCTTGTTAAGAACCTTTTCGATCCTAGTGGAGCATGCGGCACAGGTCATACCAAAAACGTCCAAATCCAACTTTTCATTTCTGACACCGTATCCCAGGTCGTTTATTTTGTTAAAAATATCATTAGGTTTTATTTTATCCGGTTCATATGTGATTGAAGCATTTTCCATCGCCAGATTTACTGTTGCGTCCACACCATCCATTTTATTCAGGATTTTTTCAATCCTCGTAGAACATGAGGCACAAGTCATGCCGGTTATGTCGATGCTTAATTGTTCTTTCAAGATTTACACCCCGCTTTGTTTTCCGATAATCATTCTACAATATCGGATCAGATAATTTTCACTTTTCATCTTCTCTCCAGCACACAAATCAGCAACATTGAACTTTTACAGGACTGTGCACATTCACTTCATCTAACTTAACTTATTTTAATAAAACTTTAGGTTTCTTTGCTTACATTTCTTATATTTTTACTATACCCCAGTATAGTATATTTATCAAACAATAAAATTGTTTATTTTTAGTTTACTTTTTTTTGCTGTTTCATCAATAACAATTGTCACATATCAGATAACATTCATCTCTTTTGTTTATTGCTTTTTATTTAAGGAATCCATTATAAAGATGCATGTGCATCTTTATACGAATACAACTATTGATACCCTTTATGAGATGTAATAGTCAAAATATAATTTAGCTTTCATTTCTCATGAGGAAACAAAAAGAGCCTTCCAGCAGCTGGTAAGGCTCTCCGTTTATTAGATTTTTTTCACATTATCGAAGTATTCTTCCAAGGTCCAGTTGTTTTTATAGATCTCTGTAGCAGCCTTTATTCCAACATAACGGAAATGCCATGGCTCGTACATATAGCCGGTAATGTCTTCCTTGCCTTTTGGGTACCTTAAAATAAATCCATACTCATGGGCATTGTGAACAAGCCAAACTCCTTCTTTTGTTTTAGCGAATTGCTCATCAAGATTAAAGTCATTTGTCCTGCTGGAGATATCCATCGTCAACCCGGTTTGATGTTCACTGCTTCCCGGTATTGCTACTGCTTCTAGAGCCTTTTCCTTGCCAACTCTTTTAATTTCAGCATTAAAAATTGCATCCTGGCGTCCATATGACCGATACCCGGAGACAGCGGCTAATTCGATTCCATCGTTTTTCGCCCCAGCAAACATTTTTTCCATGGCAACAGCTGCTTCTTGTCTCATTAAGCTTTTCTCAAGCTTGGCATCACCAAACGAGAACAGTACATTAGGGCGGACCAAATCATTCGGAATATAGTTTGCCGGCAATCCAAATACTTTATTAACAAGGGATAGAGTATTTTGTGGATTTTGGATAACATTTCTGCCATCTGCATTTTGGATGACATTGAAATATGCGGCTTCTAGCGTCGGTTCATCTTCTGCAGGCTTGTCCACATTCTCTTCATTTCCATTCATGTTATCATCTTGTGGATTAGGATCACTAGGTATATTCTTTTGTTCGTCAGACTGCTGTTCTTGTCCAGCAAATTTTTCTCCAATGTAAGGGATCTTTTTTAAATAAGTTTCTGCAGGTGCACAGCCTGCCAATAATATTGGCAATGTGCATAATAGTAAAATCTTCTTCATTTTATCCACCAATCTTTAGCTTTCTGAGGCAATAAAACCATTCTATCATTTTTTAAAACGGTTTCGTATGGCCTTTTTTCCCATTCATGTCCTTTTTCATGTTGATGTAAACGGATACTCATCAACTTACCTACGTAAAAACCCTTTCCACAGTAGGAAAGGGTTTTCATGCTCACTTACTCTTTAATTACGGCTTCTAGTGCAACTTCAATCATTTCGTTGAAAGTTGTCTGGCGTTCCTCAGATGTAGTTTCTTCACCAGTCAGGATATGGTCACTAACAGTAAGGATTGATAGAGCCTTGCGATCGTATTTTGCAGCCAAAGTGTATAGCGCAGTTGTTTCCATTTCTATCGCAAGAATTTGGTATTGTGCCCATTTTTCTAATTCAGAATTGTCATTGTAGAACTGGTCAGCAGTAAATACATTCCCAACTTTAAGATTCAGGCCTTTTTCCAAACCAGCGTTATACGCTTTATACAGCAGGTCAAAGTTGGCAGTTGGAGCAAAATCCACTCCGCCAAATGTCATGCGGTTCATCTGTGAATCCGTTGAAGAGCTCATTGCAAGGATGACGTCCCTAACCTTTACATCCTTTTGAATGGCACCGCAAGTACCTACACGAACAAGGTTTTGTACATTATAGCTACTCATTAGTTCATTTATATAGATTGAAATGGAAGGAACGCCCATTCCAGTACCCTGAACGGATATCCTTTTGCCTTTGTATGTACCAGTGTAACCGAACATATTTCTTACTTCATTATATAACTGTGCATTTTCAAGGAAAGTTTCAGCAATATATTTCGCTCTTAAAGGATCGCCAGGAAGCAATACCGTTTCTGCAATTTCATTTTCTTTCGCACCAATATGTACACTCATAATAAAATCCTCCATCCTATGGGTTGCTACTACAAAACTATACCATAATATAGCTGCTCAGGAAAATCTTCAGTTTCATGACAATTTTGTAGGCGGGAATGCTAGAACTAGCATTGCCAATGCTATTGCAAAAAATTCTTACACCTATTTTTAAAAAATTTCGCAAAATAAAGGAGAATGAAGAATGGGAAAGAAACACCGCAACCGGATCAATTCACCTAAGAAAAACAACCATATCTCGCCTGAAGCCATCATCGCAGAGCAAGAAGCACATGGAAAAGAATATTCCGCAACTGGCCGGAAAAGCAAAGCATAGAAAAAAGACGATGGGGCGCTTAGCTTCATCGTCTTCCTCCATTTAAATTTATTAAGATCTAGCAATAACGCTCGACTGCACCCTGGATTTTTCGCTTTACTGATGGAAGGTCTGAAGCATGGACAGTCATCCGGACATAGGATTCGTCCATACCCATTGCCTCTGAAAGGAATCCGCCAAGACCTTTCGCCTTGCGGTCAACTTGCATTAATACTTCTATTTCATTTTCATTGTTCGGATATAAATTAAGCTCCAATTCATCCAGCTTGCCTCTGAAAGGACCTGAAACCGGCACAAACTCGAATTCCTGAACAAATGGCAGATGTCTGCGGAGATGTCTAGGTGCTTCTTCGCATTCCGCCTCTCTCAAACGGAAACCCAGATCGCTGACTGCATTGAAAATTCCATCCATCACTGGGTTTGGAATAACAGTTAAATAATCTTTATCCGTAGGGTCGACAGCATTTTTTATATCCAGACCTGTTGTTACCCAAACCTTTGTCCTTCCCATTGACAAAGGCATTTCCATTGGAAGCCTGAAAGAAAAAGGAATTTCTTTTGTTTCATTTTCCTTAACCACAAAAGACTGAGTCAGCCTGAAACGATCAATTTGAGCAGTTGCAGTGTATTTTTTATCATCTGATTCCTTTATATAAGTTGTATGTAAACTCAAATAGATATCATCAATATTCTGTTCGGTGCTGCCGCCGCGAATTTGAACCATTCCGCGAACCTCTTCTCCTGGCATAATCCGATCTTTTTCAAGCCTTGTATCAACCTTCGCTGCCCCGATTCCTACACTGGCGAATACTTTATTAAAAAACGACATTTGGTTTATCCTCCCTAAATTCTTTTTTAAATTCATGACTATTTATACGTTTATCTTTTCTTAGGGTTTCACACTTCTGAAGTTTTTTTGATTTATTGGTGTGCACTCATCAATAAAAAAGGCAGACCCAGTTGAATCCACCTTTAAATAAATTCAGTTCTAGTCTATGTCCGGTTCTTCATCGATAATGCACTTTTCTATAAGATATTCAAAAGTGATATCTGCCAGTTCTTCAAGTTCCTCTTCTGTGGGAACGTATCCCCTTTTTACAAGTTCATGAAAGAAAAATTCAGCTATTTCTTCTGTATCAATAAAAACCTCAATCTCTTTCACAGATTCGCCCCCCTTTATTCAAATGTATGTGAAGCATGCCTGTTTCATGCCAAGCATAGGCTTTAATTTTTGTATAGGTTCTAACTAAATTGGACAAGCATAGAATGAATTAAACTTATCAAGGAGTTGATTTCGTGTGGAGAGACTGGGTACCCTGGCTGAAATGTTTGTGGAGGATGTAAATAAAGATGATAGTGCAGTACTTGAATTATTCGAGAACATCTTGAATTTTTTATATAAATTCTTATTAGTGGCGGGAATTCCATTTTTGCTTTATGTGCTGCTCCAGTTTTTCAACTTGTATTAAACATGGCTTTTTCCATCATTATTGACTAGGATCGATAACTTGCGCAGAATTACTCTCATAACGTGAGCATATTCTTCATCATTAAACCAATTATATAAAATTCGATAATCGTTATAAATATCAAGCAGATTATCAATGGTTGTTCTTCTTTGGTTAAGTTTCCGTAATTCTTCCTTTTCGCCTGCCCGTGACGGAGAAGTTTTTTTCTCGAGATTGACCGATGGCTTCACTTCTTTGTTAGAAGAAAAGAGCAGGCCCAATTTCTGAATGAAAGTTTCTGCACTTTCCGAGTCCGCAACAAGCGTCAATTCTTCCTCACCAGCTTCAAGCCATTCGCCATCTTTAATCCTTGAAAGTTCGTAAATAACATCTTCCCAGGCATCTTCTTTATATCTCCAAATTTCAGTTCTGAATCCCACAACCTTAAAAAGGTCTGAACCATACCCTTTTACCTGGACCAAATCCCCAAAGAAATATTTGTATTCGATATCGATTTGCTCCTTTTCCAGAAGCTTCCCTTCATATTCGGAGAGCATTTGTAAACTGGTTTCCAAATACAGACCTTCACTATTATTTATCTCATATACATGAAGTCCGTCGAGCCACTTCACATCTGTCACTTTCCCCACAGTCCCATAAATAGTGATCACGACTGTATCACCGATGTTAAATTTAGGTTTCTTCCGTTTTTCCATTTCCTCCATCCTCTCAACGATGAGTCGTGAATTGTGATTACAACAGTATATGCACTATTCTGAAAATCGTCACGCCCACATGAAAGGAAGGATTTATTGTTAAGATAATAAAGGGGAAGCAAATGCAAAGTTACTTCCTGTTATTTGCTATACCACTGATGAAATTAAACCATTGTGAATCAGTTACAAATAAAAAAACTCCTGAAAACGAGCACAGGAGCTTTAAAAAATCAATTAGCTTTCCGAAATTAGGTATACTTCCCAAGCTTCATCGAAAACAACCATGCTTTCCAGATAGTGGCCGTTTAATTCAAGATAGGAACTGATTTCATGATAATCTGTAGCATTTTTAGGGAAAGCGAGATCGTCGTAAGCATCATTTGCAAACCTACTGATTGCATCCTTGGGAGCTGTGGCTCGATACTTCATCAAAAAATGGTAAAAGCTTTTATACATATATGAACGCCTGCCTATTGTTAAAATTGTTGAAGAAATGCACTTTTCAAATACTATAACGGATTGTGACCTAACCCGTCTACCTTAATGCAAAAGTGGTAACTCGGTTTCGGTCAAGCCAAGGTGAAAAAAACAGATTGTTTTTACAATAAAAAGAACACCTTCAATTAAGAAGGTGCTCTTCAGCTTATTGCCACCTGGACGATTTTGCCATTTCCAGCAGCGCCCAGATGATATTGAACATCAGGATGGCTATGGTTATCGGTACAGCATGCAGCCAATTCATACCGAATTTTTCCTTAATTACTCTTACATAATATCCGCACATAAACAGGACAAACATTGCAGCTACCAGCATGATTGATAAAGCGATATACATGTTTTCACCCTTTTCCCATTTCGATACTCCCCAGTCTATTATAAATACGCAGAGGAAGCAGGATAAATAGGAATCGTGAAACTTTTGTGAACGATATACTGTTAATGGTAATTTTTATCACATCGATTATTAGGAATTGATGTTGCGAATATTGCCAATCAAGACATTATTACGATGAAAAATCAAAGTAATTTCGTTTGAGCAGTCTTGGATGCGCCATCAGTTCTTCGAACGTGACCACTTTATTGAGGTTCTTTGTATTGATTAAAAATAGCTGATCTTCTATTTCTTTTATGATCAATTCTGTTTGATAAGTCATTTCACAATCCAGGCAATGAATTGCTGGGGTTTCGTCGATCTGAATTGCATTTGACCCATCAGGCAGCTCCCAAAAAACACTGTCTGTTATTGATTTGACATTCCCGCTGCTGCACCACTCACATTTTTGCATAGGCAACCCCCTATTCTTTGGAAGATGGGACAGCTCCTTGCCCATCAAGTGCTTCATTTGTTTTATTCAGCTGCGATTTAAATTTCTTTTCCTTAAGTTCATCTCGTTTTTCCCGTTTATCCTTCAAGGATGCATGATTAGGATCGACCTCATATTGTTCCCTGCGATCAAGGCGTCGCAGGCCTTCTGGAATAAGGTTGAATTCACTATCATTCATAATTGCGGCAATCCCAGTATTTGATTTCTTGTTTTCATATTCAGGATAAACTTGTTTAAAGTAGCCTTCTGCTCTCCCAGGTACATAATTTTCAGGCTCCGGATAGGAGGTGATGGCTCCTTCAAAGTTACGGAGAACTACTTTTTCAGGACTTTGGGAAATCAAGTAATTCGGCTGCAAGGAAATTTTCCCGCCGCCTCCAGGAGCGTCAACTACAAACGTAGGAACTGCATAACCGGACGTGTGTCCTCTTAAGCCTTCGATGATCTCAAGACCCTTCGTCACCGGGGCACGGAAATGTCCGATGCCTTCGGACAGGTCACACTGATAAATATAATATGGCCTCACTCGAATTTTCACGAGGTCATGCATGAGCTTTTTCATGATTGGGACGCTGTCATTGATTCCTGCAAGAATAACAGATTGATTACCGACTGGAACACCCGCATTTGCAAGCATTTCACATGCACGCTTTGAGTCTTCAGTGATTTCGATGGATGTATTGAAATGTGTATTAAGCCAGATAGGATGATATTTTTTGAGGATTGAACAAAGCTTCTCTGTAATTCTTTGAGGAAACACAACTGGTGCCCGAGTTCCGATCCTGATGATTTCCACATGATCGATTTCGCGCAGATTTTTCAAAATATATTCCAGGATATTGTCATTGATCAGCAGCCCGTCTCCGCCAGAGATTAACACATCCCTTACTTCTGGAGTCCGACTGATGTACTCGATCGCTGCATCGAGCTGTTTCTTTGCCACACCCATTCCGATTTGCCCTGAAAATCTTCTGCGTGTGCAATAGCGGCAATACATAGAGCATTGATTGGTAACAAGAAATAAAACTCTGTCAGGATAGCGGTGAGTCAAACCTGGTACAGGAGAATCCTCGTCTTCATGGAGCGGGTCTTCAAGGTCATACTTCGTTTTGTAGATCTCCTTGGAAATCGGAACAGATTGCATCCTGACTGGACAGCGCGGATCGTCTGGGTTCATCAATGATGCATAGTAGGGTGTGATATTCAAAGGAATGGTTTTCGTGGAAATCCTAACTCCTTCTTCTTCTTCAGGCGTGAGATTGATCACTTTCTTCAAATCATCAAGTGTCCGGATCGTGTTTGTCAGCTGCCAAAGCCAATCATTCCACTGTTCCTCCGTTACTTCCTTCCACAGTTCGATGTCCTTCCAATGTCTCGAAGGTTTATATAAAGATTGTTTCATCTGATTTCCCCCTTAAGTAATTTGTACATATAACTAATGCAAGTTATGTGCCAAAGTTACCGATTGTTCTGAAAAATCAATAAAACCTATTTATATCTTAAGCTGGGAAGAATTTCGGGTTAAATATCACCCTCAATAAAGAAAATAACCTGCTGAAATTCCGGCAGATTAAAAGAATCAATATTTATATGGTGGAGCAAAAATGCAAAAAAGTCTTCTCATTCATTTAGCTTTTTTAATTTGTATTGAAGAGTCTGTCTAGGAATATCAAGAAGTGCAGCAGCTTTCTGGATATTGCCATTACAAACTTCAAGAGCATCTGTAATGAGTTCCCGTTCAAAATCCTTTAGCTGCTCTCTTAAAATGAAGGAGTTGCTTCTTTCAGGCTTATGGATTTCACCCATGGGTGTCATTTGTTTGAGCATTACCGGTAAGTCATTTTCCGTAAGGACCTGACCCTCGCAAACATTCATCATATATTCAATCGTATGCTTAAGTTCCCGCACATTACCAGGCCATTGATGTCCTATAAACACTGCCCTTACCTGATCATCCAATCCTGTAATATGTTTTCTGAGCTTCTTGTTATAATGGCCGATAAAGATTTGGGATAGATATAAAATATCTTCCTTCCTCTGTCTTAACGGCATTAATTCAAAGGTCAGCACATTCAAACGATAAAATAAATCTGTCCTCAGCTGGTTTTTTTCCATCGCATCTCCAGGATATACATTCATAGCAGAAATGACCCTGACATTCACAGAAACTACATTGGTGCTGCCAACTCTCCTAACTGCTCCATCCTCAAGGACACGAAGAAGTTTTGCCTGAAGGTCAATCGACATTGAATTTAATTCATCAAGGAAAAGAGTTCCCCCATTTGCTAGTTCAAAAAGACCCGGCCTGTCCACCGCCCCCGTATAACTACCCTTTGATGTGCCGAACAGGATACTTTCGAGAAGATTCTCAGGAATGGCTGCACAATTCTGGGCAATGAAGGGCCCTGCTGAACGATTCGATGCATTATGAATCGATTGGACAAAAAGTTCCTTTCCAGTACCACTTTCTCCATACACGAGAATCGGAGAATCTGATTTTGCCAGTTTCTCAGCCTTCTGCTTGATTTGTTCAAAATTTTTATTTTTCGAAAGCAAATCACTGAATGTATAGGCAGCCTGCTGCTTGAGTGTTTTTCCGCTCCGGTGCTTTAAGCTTTTGTGAACCTCTACAAGACGTTCAGAAAGCTGCTTGATCCGGGAATAATCCTTGGCAATTTCAACAGCGCCAATCAAATCCCCCTGGACAAAAATTGGCAAAGTGGTGTTGACTGTTTCTATTTTTCTTCCATGCAGGTTAACGAACGACTGAGTCTCATTAAAGATCGGTTTTTTTGTCTCAATTACTTTCAGAAGCGTGCTTGAATGCTCGTTTAAGGATGGAAAGACAGATAACAAAGGCTTGCCGATGACCTCTTTTAAATTTAGACCATCATGCTGTGCAGCCACTTCATTATAAAAAATCGTGATACCCTTTGTATTTACGACATGGATCGCTTCATCAATACATTTTAAGATTGCGCTCAGTATTTCTTCGGTTACATTGGAAATTGAATTCAAATTTATCACACTCCCATATTAAGTATATGACAGCGTGCCGAAAAACTGTCTATTTACTGCCTAAAATTTGGCGTTGATGCCAAATCTTTCACCCAAACATTCATGTTTTCGATTTTATCATAAATAAAAACATTGTTCACAAGTCTGCCCCTGTAGGCATAATGAAGCTGATAAAGAACGGCATTCATTCCAAAGGATAAAGCCCTGGCAATGGAATAGGCACAATATATTTTATTTTCGACCAGTTCCTGTTCGAGACGATCAAGCAATATTTTCATCAAGCCATGCTTCCTGTGTTCTTTTAGCGTCGCGCAATCAGTCAATTCTGCATTTTTATAAAATAAATTCACTTCCGCTGATGCAGCGCTTACCACCTGCCCACCATGAATAAAGCCATAATAGACAGTCCCCTCACGCATTGTCTGGACAATATAATCAGGTTTATTTAGTGGGGTAGGGTAAATTTGAAAAACAGATTTATATAGTTCTGAAAGGCCAGCCGCGTCTGTTGCTTCCATCTTTTTCAGAACGTATGCTTTCGGAGGAGCGATTGTCTGCGAGGGTTCTTTCAAATGATAGATGCTCTTGATGATCCCATCTTCCTCCGTCCAATGCGTACTGATTTTTCTTTCATCAGTTAAGAATCTAGAAAAGAAAAAGCAATCAGAGCCGAGAAAGTATCCATCAATACTTGCTTCAAATCGGTAGCCGCTTTCAAGCAGCTGGCTAAAATGTTCTTTTCTTCCCTTAATGATCAGTTTGTCTGCATTTTCATCCTCTGCGATCTTTTCTGCTTTTTCTAACATGCTTGATAAATTACCTAGATAATCATCAACCCTAATCCTGCGGTTCTGTTTGTCTAAGTACAAAGTCATTCTATATTTTGCTTCAGACACTACCAAAGTTTTACCTGGATGCATGAACAGCATCCCCCTTTACTGATTATATAGTTGAAAAGCCTGGCCCTTGGGCCAGGCTGCCAGTCCTATCAATCAAGCTTGAATGAAACAAGTTTCAGTTCGGTCATTTCCTCAATTGCGTATTTAATCCCTTCTCGTCCTGTTCCGCTCATCTTCACACCGCCATATGGCATATGGTCAACCCGGAAGGTGGGAATGTCATTGACCATAACACCGCCAACATGAAGAGATTTTGTTGCTTTAAAAGCTTTATTAAGGTCTTTTGTATAAACACCTGCCTGCAGACCGAACTGAGAATCATTGACTTTTGCTATCGCCTCATCAAATTCTCTGAAAGTATTGATGTGCACGACCGGCGCGAATACTTCCTCACATGAAATCTTGTCGGTTTCTTTTGCGTTAAGCAAAATGGTTGGGTACAGTACCTGTTGGTCACTGTCACCGCCAAGTGCGAGCTCAGCGCCATTTTCAATTGCCGCTTGAACCCATGACTTTGCCCTCGTTACATCATTTGAAGTAATCATGGCAGAGATATCCGTTTCCTCATCAAGTGGATTTCCTACCTTGAGTTTTTTCGATTCCTCTATAAATAAAGCTGTAAATTCTTCGGAGATTGACTCATGAACAAAAATTCTCTGTATTGAAATGCAAACCTGACCCTGATTTGAAAAAGAACCAGTTACGATTCGAGGCATCACTTTTGCCAAGTCCGTTCCCTCATCGACAATTAAGGCAGAATTTGAACCAAGTTCGAGAGTCACCTTCTTTAAACCAGCATTTTCACGAATATATTTTCCTACTTCAGGACTGCCGGTGAAGGTCACTTTCTTTACCCTGTCATCTTTTATTAATACATCTCCGACACTTTTGCCGCTTCCGGTCACAACATTCAGCGCCCCAGCGGGCAAGCCAGCTCTATGGAAGTAAGATGCGATTTTATATGCAGAAAGAGGTGTTTGACTGGCAGGCTTAAGAACAACTGAATTACCTGCTGCCAGTGCGGGACCGACCTTGTGTGCAACAAGATTCATTGGAAAATTAAACGGAGTAATTGCTGCAACCACCCCAAGTGGTTCCTTGACAGTATAGGCTATACGTCCTTCTCCACCAGGAGCGGCATCCAGAGGAACCGTTTCTCCGTGAATTCTCCTTGCTTCCTGTGCTGCAAAGCTATAAGTCATGATTGTGCGGTCTACTTCTCCCCGGGCAGCCTTTAAAGGCTTGGAGGATTCTTCCGCTATAATCCTGGCGCACTCTTCACGTTCCTCTTTTATGAGATCTGCGACCCCCTGTAGGATATCGGCCCGTTTGAATGCCTCCATTTCCGCCATCGTCTTGGCGACAGATTCAGCTGCATCTATAGCCCTCAGGACATCTCCGTCGCTAGCAGCTGCAACCTCCGCGATCTTTTCGCCATTGAAGGGATTATATAGCGGAAGATATTTTTCCGTATCCACAAATTCTCCATTTATCCATAATAATTGTTTCATCATATATCCTCCTATTGCTTGTAGCATTCAAGAATTGCCGCTTCAAGTACATCAAAGCCTTCTTTGGTTTGCTCATCAGTTATGACGAGAGGAGCCAAGAGCCTGATTACATTTCCATACAATCCAGCACTCATCAAAATTAAACCTTGCTGGTGCGCTTTATTGAGTATCTCCTGGACCAGCTGCGAATTTGGTCTGCCTTCTCTGTCAAAGAACTCAATCGCGCACATTGCTCCAAGTGAGCGGACATCACACTTCACACCAGACCAGTCAGCAAGCTGTCCGAACCTATCCTTAAACCTCTCCCCAAAAGAAATTGCTTTTTCAAGCAGCTTCTGCTCATCTATCATTTTAACTACTTCTATCGCGGCAATACAACCAAGAGGGCTTCCGCCAAAAGTTCCCCCAATCTCTCCAGTGCCTGCTGAATCCATGATTTCCGCCCTGCCTGTTACAGCACTGATTGGCAGTCCTGCAGCGATAGACTTTGACATGGTCATCAAATCGGGAACCACATCAAAATGTTCCATTGCAAATAATTTCCCGGTCCGTCCGAAGCCCGTCTGGATTTCATCTGCAATGAACAGGATGTCATGCTGTTCACAAAGCTTTTTAACGCCTTGCACAAAAGTTTTTGATGGGATGTTGAATCCACCTTCCCCCTGAACAGGCTCCATAATGACAGCAGCAATTTCCGTTGGAGGTACCTCACTTAGGAAGAATGTATTAAATTTATTAAGCATATAGGCATCAAGGGCATCGGATGTCATGCTGTTTTCCTGAGAATACACAGGAAATGGCCATTTATATGTTTCTGGCGCGAAGGGGCCGAACTGGTATTTATATGGCCTTACCTTGCTCGTTAGTGACATCGCCATATATGTCCTGCCGTGGAATCCACGTTCAAATGAAATAATCCCTTTTCGGCCTGTGAATTTCCTTGCGATTTTCACTGCATTTTCTACAGCCTCCGCTCCGCTGCTTAAGAAAAATGACTTTTTATGATGGGTGCCAGGAGTGATTTTGTTCAGCATCTCCGCCAATTCTATATAAGGTTCATACATCATGACATGGAAACACGGATGAAGATAACGATCGATTTGCTCATGCAGCGCCTTTACGACTGATGGCGGGCAATGGCCGACATTAAGCGTTCCAATGGCTCCGGCGAAATCAATGAAAGTATTACCATCGATATCTTTCAGTAATGCACCTTCCCCTTGTTCAGCAAATGTTTTAATGGTGTTGAAAGGTCCAATTGGTACGTTCTTCTCTTTTCTCTTCAGCAAATCGATTGCTTTCGGTCCTGGAATCGCAGTTTTTATTTTTATATCTCCCACTGGATGGCTCCCCCTCACTATGATTCAGTAACACCGCACCACTCCAAGAGAGTCAATGCAATAATTTCAGCCGCATCAAACACATCCACAAGCCTGATATATTCATTCGCCTGATGTGCAGTTTCCGTTACTCCGGGGCCAAAGACAACGACAGGCACTCCCCCAACCTTTGAAAGAATCCCTCCATCGGTCGCCCATGGCGAAGCCTCAATTTGCGGCAAACTATTTTTCACAGTTTTATAACCATTTGCAAGTACATGGATCAATTCATGTTCTGGATCAAGGTCCCCTGGAAGCCAGCTTGCGCCAAACCATTTCAACTCTGCCACATTATCTTTTAACCATGTGTCGTCGGCACAAACGGTGAATAAAGCCTTTTGCATTTCATTCTTTGCGTTTTCCTGGGTTTCATTCGGCGCTACACCCATCCTTCCCTCGATAATTGCGAGATCCGGAACAGATGAAGGCCAATCCCCGGAATAGATTTTCCCTATATTGATTGGAATCGGAATGGGAATATTCCGAAATAATGGATCGGTTATTCTTTCGTTTCTTTCTGATTCCAACTCTCTCAATCTTTCGATAATAAGCATCGCTTTCTCTATCGCGTTAACACCTTCATACCTGGTTCCGCCGTGGGCAGCTTTTCCTTTTACAGAAATGCGGAACCACATCGATCCCTGCTGTTTAGGAAATACTTTAAAGTTTGTTGGCTCTGGAATAATCGCTCCATCCGCTTTATAGCCTCGTAAAACGGCTGCCAGAGTACCAGCACCGCCGCTTTCTTCTTCGATAACACTTTGGAATATGACATCGCCTTTCAACTGGATGCCAGTATTTTTGATCGCTTCCATTGCCATTAACAGGGCAGCTGTGCCACCCTTCATATCAGTTGCTCCCCGCCCATACAATTTGCCGCACTCGATATGTCCGCTAAATGGATCCCGGTCCCAATCCTTTGGATCTCCAGCAGGGACCACATCGATGTGACCATTTAAGATCATGGATTTGCCACCGCCTGTCCCTTTCATAACCCCGATTGCATTCGGGTTTCCGCTGAATTCCTTGCGGTCAGAGCAAAATGCAGGGTGGGATGTCAGGTCATCACCGCCGATTTCCCATATATCCATTTCAAGACCAAGTTCTCGACATTTTTCAATGATCACTGCTTGCGCACCGCTTTCATTTCCCCTTGTGCTTCCCTCCTGGACAAGCTTTTGCAATAAACGTGTTCCTCTGATTCTATTTTCAGTAATATAATTCCGTACTTTATGATCCGCAGAACTCACGATATCAGCTCCTTTTAATATTCGATGACTCGGATGTCTTCTGCGATGAAAAAATCGCATGACGTTTTGGCTGTAATCTCAGCAACAGTATGTGGAGCGAATCTCTCCGTCAAGGTTAACGAACCTTCTATTATCTTAAAAACAGCAAGGTCAGTAATCAAAATGTCTACACAATTTGCTGCTGTCAATGGCAAAGTACAGGATTCTACTATTTTAGAAATTCCATTTTTGTCAGTATGATTCATTAATACTGCTACTTTCCTTGCTTTTTGGGCCAGTTCCATAGCTCCCCCCATTCCGGGTATTTTCTTTCCCGGAACAATCCAGTTTGCGAGATCTCCTTTTTGGCTTACTTGCAATGAGCCAAGAATGGTGAGATCAACCCTTCCTCTCCTGATCATCCCGAATGCCACAGCACTATCACAATAGGAAGCACCTGCAAGTACCGTAACGGGAAAACCTCCGGCGTTACATAAATTTTCATCCTCAAAATCCTTTTCAGGAGACTCTCCCATGCCGATAATTCCATTTTCTGCATGAAACATAACATTCAAGTCGGCAGAAAGGTGATTTGGAACAAGTGAAGGTATGCCGATCCCTAAATTGACTACCATTCCTGAAGATATTTCTTCGGAAGCCCGTTTAGCCATTCTATTCCTGAGATCTACTCCCATGCCCATCTCCAATTCACTCCTTCTGAAGGAATAACCATATCCACAAAAACTCCAGGTGTCACAATTTCCTCGGGATCTAGGCTTCCTAGTGGTACGATTTCCTCAGCCTCAGCTATAGTGAAATTCCCTGCCATAGCGACAAGCGGGTTGGTATTTCGTGCACTTTTGTCAAAAACAAGATTTCCATACGGGTCAGCCTTCTTCGCATAGACGATTGAAACTTCTGCAGTCAGAGCTGTTTCGACCAAATAGTCCCTGCCGTTCAGATTCATTGTCTTTTTACCTTTTGAAACAAACTCATGGTCAACACCAACATCGGTTAAAATAGCACCAAGCCCCATTCCACCAGCCCTGATTCTTTCCGTCAATGTTCCCTGAGGCGAAAACTCCACTTCCAATTTCCCGTTAGTCATCAGCTCGCCGGCCACTGGGTTGGAACCAATATGTGAAGCGATGATCCTCTTAGCCCTTCCTCGGCTGACGACTTTTCCAATTCCAATTTCAGGGAAACCAGTATCATTACCAATCAGTACTAGGTCTTTAATATTTTTGTCTAGAATACCGTCAATAAGGCTCGGCGGTGAACCGACTCCTCCAAATCCACCAAACATCAGTGTCATACCATCGTGAAAGTGTTCCATCGCCTGCTCCAGTGTTCCAATTTTACCGAATGGGTTTTCCATGTTAATTTTCAACTCCATTTCCTTCTGGCAATCCTAGTATTTTATAAGCTTCAGCAAAAGTGGATTTCAATAGGGATACCAATTCATCAATTTCTCGTTTTGTAATTGTCAGAGGTGGTGAGATGATAATCGAATCCCCAGACAGGCCATCGAGCCCCGCACCAGCCGGATAAAGCAGTATCCCTTTATCTCTTCCGACTTTTACGAGCATATCGGTTAGTTTCACGCTTCTTTCGAACGGTACTCTTGCTTCAGGAAGCTTGACGAATTCCAGTCCAATCAGCAATCCCTTCCCCCTTACTTCACCGATAAAAGGGAACAATGACTTCAGATTTTTAAGTTTATTTTTTAAATAAACTGCTTTTGAATCTACATTTTTTAAAATCTCGTTTTTTTCCAAATACTCAAGAACGGCAAGCGCGGCTGCGCACGATTGCGGATTGGCACTGAGTGTATGACCGCTCATAACGATTTTTGAACCGTTAATGATCGGTTCCATGACACGGTCGCTCGCCATTGTCGCTGCGATTGGTGCATATCCAGCTCCCATTCCTTTTCCCAGTGCCACGATATCAGGAATGACACCCCACTGTTCGCAGGCAAGCATCGTTCCCGTCCTTCCGAATCCTGTCATTACTTCATCAGCAATGAACAAAATATTGTTTTCATCACATATTCTTTTAATTGTTTTATAGTAGCCTTCCGGCGGGGAAATAGCCCCGCCTGCTGCCCCGATGACAGGCTCGGCGATGAAAGCAGCAATATGGTCAGCTCCAATTCTTTTAATGGCAGCCTCAAGTTCACTCGCACACATAAAACCGCATTCAGGAGCAGTGCTTTGATAAGGGCACCGATAGCAATAAGGTGGTGATATAGAAGGGAATTCTTCAAGCAGAGGAACAAACCTCGCCCTTCTTCCGGGATGCCCTGACATCGACAATGCTCCTAGAGTAATTCCGTGGTAGCTGATCCACCTTGACAGGATTTTTGTTTTTGACTTGACCCCCTGTTCCTGCCAGTATTGGATGGCAATTTTCAAGGCCGTTTCAGTTGCCTCTGATCCGCTATTTACGAAGAAACTCCAATTCAGGTCGCCTGGCATGCTGTCTGCGAGTTTTTGTGCCAGCCTTTCTGCGGCCTCACTTGTGAATTGTGACCTGTACACAAATGAAACTTTCTTTGACTGTTCATGCATAGCTAAAATGATTTCTTCGACCCCATGTCCGATGTTTGCTGTAACAGCCCCGGAAGAAGCATCAAGATATTGTTTTCCATCTTTGTCAATAAGGTAGACACCTTTGCCATAGTCAATTTCTGGGTAGCTTTCATCCAGGGCAGGTTTGATCAAGTAGGACGGCTTCATATTCTCACTCCATTTCACCGCAATCGAATTCAAAAAGTTTGGACATTCTGTAAATTGTATGAAATGAAAGCCCAAATCTTTCGTAGAGATCAAAAATTTCGCGATGACATGGAGGATTAAAACTTTATGAAAAGCTCAATGAGGAACCAAAGTTCCTTTGATAAAAACATTTCCATGACAACGCAAAAAGACACCTTCAACAGGTGCCTCAGCTTCGTTTAGGATTATTCTTTTTGCTCAATGAAAATATCAGTCTCACTCTCGTATGCTTTTACCGTAGCAAAAGCTCCAATTGGTACAGTTGCGAACGGTTGAACATGGCCAAAATTTACGTTTGCAATTACAGGAATATTCTTCAATTCTTCCTTGCTTTTGATAATTTTCCTTAACGCTTCCTCTGTGATATTAGAATTTTTCTGGAAGCGTCCGATTAACAAAGCCTTTATAGATCCTGCATCAGGAAGGTGCAGCAATGATTGAAGATCTCTGTCAAAGCTCCGTGAATGGCTTTCTTCGTCATCCTCGATAAACAGGATGCTGTCCTTAAGCGATGGCATGAATTCTGTTCCCTGCAGAAGGTTCATTGTACAAAGGTTACCCCCGATAATCTTTCCCTCGGCTTCTCCCTCCTGAAGGATTGTATACCCGCTTTGTTCGTGAAAGACCCGATTTTCCTGGTCGAGATACCATGCGTCGTCAGACCAAACTGCTGAAGGATTTATTTCATAAGGAGCGTCATTGGTGACAGCATCCAAAAATGATTCAAGCGTGTATTCAAATCCATGTTTTACGCCAAAGCTGGACAGGTGAGGACCTGAATAAGTTACCAGTCGTGTTTTTTTAAAGATAGCCAGCTGTAAAGCAGTTATATCGCTGAATCCGCAGAAGACTTTTGGGTTTGAAGCGATCAGGCCATAATCTAAATATTTTAAAAGCTGGTTGCAATTGTAGCCGCCAATCGCTGTTAAAATACCTTTTACATTATTATCAGCAAATGCCTCATGCAAATCCTCAATTCTTTCTGGAATCGAAGAACTGAAAAACTCATCATGTGCCTCTGCATTTTTTCCGAAAGTCACCTTGAACCCCAAGTTCGTTAACCGTTCTACTGCCAGGTTAATTTGGGCTTCCTTTAATATGATCATGCTTGTAGATGGTGCAATAATCCTGATTTCATCCCCGGGTGATAATTTAGGTGCAAACATTGTTACCCCGCCTCTTCTCTATTTATATAGTAATTTTACCAAAGAAGAGGCGAGGTGTAAGTATGTTTAAACAAGTGCTGGTTCCATTCTCTTACCTGTTTTTGACTTTTCAATAATGTCTGTCGCGATCCATACACCGCACGCACTTGCCTGAGCCAGTCCCCTTGTGATTCCTGCTCCGTCCCCGCCAACATACAGGCCATTTATTTGTGTTTCGAACCTGTCATTCAGCTTTGGTCTGGCAGAATAGAATTTTGCTTCCACACCATAGAACAAAGTGTGTTCTGATGCGAGACCAGGAGTGACTTGATTCAATGCTTCAGTCATTTCAATCAAGCTTTTAAGTGTATTATATGGAAGGACAAGGCCTAAATCTCCCGGAACAGCTTCCTTCATCGTCGGCTCTAAAAATCCCTCTTTGATTCTCTTTTCTGTGGACCTGCGTCCTTTTAAAATGTCGCCATATTTCTGGACAATCAGCCCGCCATTTGAAAGACTGTTGGCCAGGCGTGAAATTTCGTGAGCATACTCATTCGGCTTATCAAAAGGTTCAGAGAATGTATGCGAAACGAGCAGCGCAAAATTAGTATTCTGGCTTCCTAATTTTGGATCTTTATAAGCGTGTCCATTAGCAAGCATAATTCCTGAATGATTTTCTACTACTACATGGCCAGAAGGATTGCTGCAGAAAGTCCTGACCGTGGTTCCAACAGATGTATTAAAAATGAACTTGCCTTCATATAAATGCTCATTAATTTCTTCCATAACTACATTAGATGTTTCAACCCTAACGCCGATATCGACCTGATTGTTGATCATTTTTAAGCGTCTTTTTTTGAGTATCTGCGTCAGCCACTTTGATCCGTCTCGACCTGGTGCTATAACGACCTTATCCGCATAGATTTTTTCTCCATTTTTGAGTTCAACGCCCAAGACCTTATGTCCGCCCTCAGTTTTTTCAGTAATAAGGTCCTCAATCTCAGTCTTGAAGGCCATTTCGACTTTTTCTTTTAAGTATTCAAAAATATTCTTTAAAATTTCAAGATTTTGTTCAGTTCCGAGGTGACGCACCTGAGCCCTTAGCAGTTTCAATCCTGCAGCATATCCCCTGCGTTCTATATCACGGACTTTGTCTGTCATTGGATCTGTTATGCTTTCTGTCGCTCCATGTTTAAGATTGATTTGGTCTACATATTTGATTAGTTCAACAACCTTTGAATCAGGAAGATAATCCGTCATCCAGCCGCCAAACTCGCTTGTTATATTAAATTTACCATCAGAATAAGCACCTGCTCCGCCAAATCCATTCGTAATTGAACAAGCTGGCAAACAGCCTGCAAAATCCTTTTTCCCAGCAGGCGGCGGGCATTTTTCAATTTTCTTTTGTAGAATCGGGCAGTTTCTTTTATAAATATCGTGTCCTTTATCGATAAGCAAAACGTTCGCTCCAGGCATTTTTAATGTTAATTCGTAGCATGTAAAAATTCCTGCTGGTCCTGCTCCAACGACAATCACATCATAGTTCGTATTCATTTAAGTATCCCCCGCCAAATTGTTTTTTGCTTAACCCTTGGTAAATATAACAAAGTACTTGTATATAGTCAACTCAAATTACGAACTTTTGATAAGTCCTAGTTTTGAATGTTCGTGTTTTATCCAAAAAACTATTTATTCTTAAAACTAGACCCTGTTAACTAAAGCTGTTGATTTTCGTTCCAGGCGCTTCGCTTTCCGCATGGCTGGCGCTGAGGCTGCAGGACACTAAATCTCATCCTCAAATGCCAAGCAAGATGGAAATGAGTTAGCTTTTTCGAAGGAGTCTTCGTGCCTTCCACTACAATCAACATTAAGAAAACAACAATAGGTGTTTACAGAGCCTAAAACTAAAAAAAGACTGCCCTCAGCTGCGGCAGTCTCTCATGATCAAAATGATTCTATATAGTTTTTACAGCTGTCTGCCGAATTACCAGATGTGGGTGCAGCAGGCGCCGATGATGATTAACAAAATGAACAATACTACGATTAAAGCAAAACCACCATAACCATAGCCACATCCAGCTCCGCCTACTCCTGCATAAGGATATCCACCGCCATAGCACATAGTACCTTGCACGCCTTGAACTGGCATAGGGGCATTATCGTATCCGTACATTAAAACCACTCCTCGTTTGTTTTTGAATTGCTTTCCCTTTACGTTATGATATGGGTACTTGACCCGATTGTGTATTTGCCTATTTTTTTAAATTTATGGATTGTTAAAATAATTCACTTTGTTACAGGTTCAAATTGTTTTTTAAACCGGTGATTGGAGCGGAAGGTGCATGACTCCACCGAAAATCTAAAAAATTCCCATCTTGCGTGGGAAAATTCAAAGATGCTATTCAATGTCCTAGGGGAATAAAGTTATAGCCGGACGGAGGTGAAATGATGCATGATTTTCACCCCGCAAGAGCGTCAGCGACGAGAACGTTTGCCGGAAAACAATGGAGCGAACATCAACAGTTAATGTTAACTGGGCCAAATAATTAAATAAAACTCTTTTCTTTAATAAGGAAATAAGGTAAATATGTGATATGCGATTGTTTTCGAAGGAGTAATCTCATCATGAAAAGTATTAAAATAAGAATTTTAAGTGTAATGATTCTGACTGTTGTTATCTATATAATGATTTTACAATCTGAACATTATTTATCAGAGGATTTGAACGTATATGAAAAGATTGAGGAAGGGGATCCATTTAATTACTTAATCATTGGAGACAGCATCGGCAGGGGATCTGGCGCAGAAAGAAAGGAATTGCGATGGTTCAATCAGCTCGAGGTACTTATAAAGGATTATACGGGCTCAAGAGGCATGCGCCATCTGGTGGTCCAAAGCGGTGCTACTGCATTCGAAGGACTTTACAAGATGCAAAGCTCCCCAAAACTACAAAATATGGACCTGATTTTCATCGTTTTTGGTGAAAATGACAGAAAATTCATGGATCCAGAGGAATTTACATTTTTTTATGAAAAACTTTTAAGGAATGTAAAAGAGCTTAACAAAGGCGCAGAGATTATTACGATTATCGAAAGTCCTTTGAAGCAAGAATCATTTGCGGACGTAATTAAAAGGATTTCTGTACACTACGGGGCTAAATGCCTTGATATGAGACTCCCTTTTAAGGAATCTGGAATGCTAACCGAGCATCTCACATCCGATATGATCCACCCAAATGGGAATGGATACCGGTTATATGCCAATTCTGTCTTCGAATTAATCAAAAAGAATATAAGGAACGAAACGGACATTGCGAATTACCCAAAACCTCTAACCAAGAATGATTATATTTATTTGGCAGAAAAAACAGATGTTGCAGATCAAAAAGGCTTTAAATCTAATATTGGAAGCTATGTCAGCAGAAAGCCTGGAGATTACCTCGAATATGAATTCCATGGTCCAATCCTTGGGGTAAATGTAATCCGAAGTGAAGTCGGCGGAATGATGAATGTCTACATTGACGGAGAATTTGTCAGAACGCTTTCAACCTGGTGGCCATTTTCTCGAGAACGGCACTTGTATATTGCAAGCGGCCTGGGTAATGGACACCACTCAGTTAGATTCGAAGCGATTGAAGATGTGTCTAAAAGAAACACATCCCACAATTCATTGCTGCAAATTATTTCAATCATCGTGGCAAAAGAAAAAGAAAGTTAATAATATTTGAAATGGAAATATACCTTGAAAAAGAGTATGTTACTTCCCTAAAAAAGAATAAGGAGAACTACATGAAAAGTTTATTGAAAAATTTTATAAATGGGATTTTGACAATCGTCCCGATCATTCTAGTTGTCTATGTAATATATAAAACCTTCATGTTTTTAGACAGCCTGCTCGGAAATGTGCTGAAGCCACATCTCCAGGATAGTTATATTCCTGGGATAGGCCTTCTGACGACTTTGATCCTGATTACCATTTTGGGTTGGCTATCCACCCGCTTCATTACCGGAAGCATTATTAAACTGATTGACAGACTGCTTGAGAAAATCCCTTTTGTTAAAACTGTGTATTCAGTCATAAAAGACACGGTTCATTCTTTTCTTGGTGAAAAGAAGTCCTTCTCAAAGGTGGCATTGGTTACTGTTCCAGGAACAAAAATGAAAAGCCTTGGCTTTATCACAACCGAAAATTTGGTATCTTTCTATGAACCATTATCCGAGCATGTAGCTGTGTACATTCCACAAACATTCCAGGTAGCCGGATTCACTTTCCTGATCCCTAGGAATGAAATTGAAATTATTGATGTGAAGCCTGAAGATGCAATGAAATTCATCCTTTCAGGTGGAATGACTTCAAAGAATGCTGAAAACACAAAAAGTGAAAATAGCCGCTGACTGGTCAGCGGCTATTTCCTTAATCGGGGGTTTTTCGAACCGTTTACTTAAAAGTCACTTCCAAGATCGGAGTGGACCCTCTTTCTACTTTCCCTTCGGTTAATAAGTTTAATGAAGCCGCCTGATCAGTGTTGGTAATGATGATCGGCGTTACAGTGCTTTTCGCCTTCTCACTGATTGTGGCCATATCGAAGCTTACCAGCTTGTCTCCAGCCTTTACAAAATCACCCTGCTGAACATGGGTTTCAAAGCCTTCACCCTTTAACGAGACTGTTTCCAATCCAATGTGAATCAATATTTCCGCGCCATTTTTAGCTCTGATGCCAACTGCATGCTTAGTCGGGAAAATCTGCATGATCTCACCATCTACGGGTGATACAACAATGCCGTCTGATGGCTCAATCGCAATGCCATCCCCCATCATTTTTTCAGAGAATACTGGATCTGGTACAGAATTGAGATTGACAGCATTGCCGCTCAGCGGTGCAAGAATCTGTATTGTTTTTACTGGTTCTTCTTTTTTCCCAAACAATTTCTTAAACATGACGTTCATCCTTCCAACTTCCTATTTATCTTGATCTTGGAATAGCTTTAGATACTCCTCATAGCCTTCTTCCGCAAATTTCTCCTTTGGCACAAACCTTAATGCAGCTGAATTGATGCAATAACGAAGTCCCGATTCACCTGGACCGTCATCAAAGACATGTCCTAGATGTGAATCAGCGGTTTTGCTTCTCACTTCTGTCCGAACCATAAAATGGCTTAAGTCTTTCTTTTCAATGACTTCTTCCTCTTCGATTGGTTTTGTAAAACTCGGCCATCCGCAGCCTGCATCAAATTTATCACGTGAACTGAATAATGGCTTTCCTGAGACAATGTCAACATAAAGACCCTCTCTTAAGTCATTCCAATATTCATTTCGGAATGGAGGTTCCGTTCCGTTATTTTGGGTTACGTCATACTGCATTGGAGTCAGCCTTTGCTTTAACTCCTCCTGATTTTTCTTCATTATTCTATTTCCCCCCAGTGCCTCTGGATAAATGCTTCTCTTCCGGAACCTTTTTGATATGAATTGTACCTTTCCGGATTTTTTTTATAAAATCCCTGGTGGTAGGTCTCTGCAGGATAAAATTCTTTAGCTGGTAAAATCTCCGTTACGATTGGCTTTGAGAACCTGCCGCTTTCATTCAGTTCTTTTTTCGATTCTTCAGCTTGTCTCCGCTGCTCTTCACTATGATAAAAAATAGCCGTTTGATACGATTGGCCGCGATCATAGAACTGGCCTCCTGCATCTGTAGGATCGATTTGCTGCCAAAACAGTTCAAGCAGCTTACCATAAGGATATATAACTGGATCAAAAGTAATCTGAACTGCCTCATAATGTCCAGTTGTATCTGTACAAACCTCTTCATATGTAGGATTCACTGTCGTACCGCCAGTGTAGCCGGATACAACGCTTATAATCCCTGGCTGCTGGTCAAATGGTTTAACCATACACCAAAAGCAGCCTCCTGCAAATGTAGCTAGCTCCCGGTTATCCTTTTCCATAATCACACCTCTTCCTTTAAGGCTTCATTCGTATAATGACGAAAAAGCACTCTACTCAAATACTTATTCCCTATTGTATAACTTTTAAAGCAAAAAACACATTCAGAAGCTTTTTTCTAACACATTAAGAAAAGCGCAAGCGCCTTGGTCAGCCC
>NZ_JBALQL010000006.1:142611-222065 GCF_036964885.1 Bacillus sp. JJ1122
CTGGAGCTGGACATTTCTTGAAGTGATATTTATAGTTTCTTATCTTATAAAAAACCTCTTCCGAAGAAGAGGTTACGTTTATTTTCCTTTGAATTTGGTTTTTTGGCGTATTTCTTTATTTATGTTTTTCCAATGGCGTTTTTCATCCGCTTGTGCCTTTTTATCGACCTTCCTGTCTATAAAGGCAAGCTCTTTTTGCAGCTTTTTATAGCTGCTGAACCGATTCTCATCCAATGCCCCTTCATTGATGGCAGTCCATATAGCGCATCCTGGTTCGTTATTATGGTTACAGTCACGGAATTTGCAGGAAGAGGCAAATTCTTCAATATCTGCAAAGCTTTCGCTGATTCCCTCATCACTTTGCCAAAGCTGGACTTCCCTCATTCCAGGTGTATCGATGAGCACGGCGCCGCCGGGGAGCTGGACCATTTCACGGTGTGTAGTCGTATGCTTTCCTTTATCATCGCTAACCCGAATTTCCTGGACTACCTGCTTTTGAAAACCAGTCAGAAAGTTTACCAGACTGGATTTTCCTACACCCGATGACCCGATAAGGGCCACTGTTTTGCCTGGGGCTAGGAATTCCTGCAATTCCTCGGTTCCGGTATTCTCCAGTACACTTACGGCTATCACAGGCACCCCAAGAGCCACATCTGCTACCTGCTGGATTTTAACATCGAGCTCAGATGCTAAATCTGCTTTACTTAATATGATTACTGGATTTGCTCCGCTTTCCCATGAAAGAAGTAAATATCTTTCAATTCTTCGCAGATTCAGGTCATCATTCAATGAATTGACGATAAAAACTGTATCTATATTGGCAGCAACAATTTGTTCTTCTGTTACCATGCCTGCAGCTTTACGTGAAAATTTGCTTTTTCTCGGCAATATCCCGTGGATGGCGCCTTTCTTTTCACCTGGTGATGTTTTTATCACGACCCAATCACCAACAGCGGGCAGGTCTTCACGATTTACAGCATCATAAGTCAGCCTGCCTGCAAGAGTACACAAATATTCCCCCTTATCCAGCCATACCCTGTACAAATGCTTATGCTCTAATGCAATCCTCCCAAGCTCATATCCTTTAATCTTATATTCTTCAAAATGACTTTTAATTTCTTCTGTCAAACCAAATTGTTCAAGTTTCATCATTATTATTTTCCTCCATCATGCTTATAAAATATAAAAAACCACAGGCACACACAGCCCATGGTTTTAAGCATGTAGACAAAAAGACATTAGTCAATTGATCCGCTTAGGTTAGTGGGCTGTGCAATCAGTAAAAGTCAGCTTTAAAACAATTGATAATTTTCTCATTGCACTCCACCTGCCTCTCGTTTAATTAATTATAGTATATGGAAATACATTCCTGTTGTAAAGCCTATTTTTTAATTAAAATTGCGGTTTAAGATTATTCACACCTGACATGCCCATTTTACATAATTTAGAGTGGAGAACGAACACATTAGGAGTGAGGGGTATGGCTCATAAAAGAAACCAAAATGATTACTTGCATAAAGCTACTATGTATTCATTATTGGCTGACTATTATAAATACCTGGATTCAAATTTACATGTAATGTATTATCATAAACACCTTCGAAACATGAAGAAAGCAGTCCAATTAATGCGCTCAGAAGCAGTTCCTGCACGACCGGAAACCACAATGCCAGGCAGGCTGCGTTTTTTGCATGCTGCTCCTGATGTGCAATTAATTGATATCTATATCAATGGAAGCAGAGTTTTGCGCGACTTTGATTATAAAATTAACAGCAGCCACATGCAGCTTGCTCCAGGGAAATATCAGGTAGATATTTATCCTGCAGGTGAAACGGTATCGACGGTCATCAGCAAAAAAATCACAATTGAGCCAGCAAGAATTTATACGGCCGCTATCAGTGGTCCTGCCACAAAGTTAAGACTGATTATTTTTGAAGACCAGCCAATGACACCAATCGGTGAATCAAAGGCAAGGTTTATCCACCTTTCCCCAGATGCACCAGCAGTGGACATCGCAGATAAAAATGGTGAAATCATTTTCCCAAATGTTTCATTCAGGCAAGCCACAACATATTTAGGCTTGACTCCGATGACAGTCACACTCGAGGTAAGAGTAGCAGGTACGAAGAATACTGTCATGACGATACCTGATGTTAAGCTAGAGCCAAATAACTCATATTCTATAGTAGCAGTCGGGACGGTAAAAGGTGAACCGCCTCTCGAGGTTTTGCTATTACAAGGCTGATTGCCTAAGGCCGGACCACCGGCCTATTTTCATTTTCAATTCCTTTATCAATATATAATCACTTTTTTCTATAAAAAAAGACACTCCACACTGGAGCGCCTAATTAGCAGGAACGAACAAAGTAAATTTGATGTTGTCTTTTTTAAGGTCGAATTCATTTACTCTTACCTTTATGTCACTTTTAAGCTTAAGCCTCTGCATGGATACATAAACTCTTTCCTCTTCTGGCTGTATACTGACTGCCTCAGGTAGGTCGTAGCTGTCGCGGACAAATTTAAGCACGGTTGAAACCGGGAGGCGCAGACGGCCAACGGAAATCGATTTCTGATTCAGGACCAAATCCCCGTTTTCCAAAGCTTTGGGTTCGAATGTTAGTCTTAATTCCAATTCTTCGCTGAAAAGCGGAAGGGTTCCATAAAGTTCTACTTCATCTGTAAGCAAAACTTGATAATCGATATTGCTGTTCTTTCCTTCTTCTTCAATATAATGATTGATCACTCGGTTCAAATCACGCTTGTTTGTTGCCACTTTAAAAGCCACATCGTCTGAATCCTGGCTGTTTTTAACTGGCTCTATTTTGGAATCTTCAGCAGGAGATGCGATCAAGATATACAAAAATAAAATTACTGCGGCGATAAGTCCTAATAATATAAAAAAACCAATCTTCCATTTGTTTTTCATAAAACTTTTAACTCCTCTTCCCTACCTATTTGTGGTCAATTTTCTAGTAAATCAACCACTTCCTGACTCAGGATTCCATATACCCTGTCTGCAATCAATTGATAGCCGCGGTCATTTGGATGAAAATAATCAGTATAAAGCAAGTTTTCTTCATTGTTAAGGAAAATATCATGAATATCGACAAAGTAGGCATTTCCATCCTGATCGACTAATGATTGGCTTTGTCTATTCCATTCATCTACAATCTGGTTCATTTCTTTTACATCAGCAAACCAATTGTAAAATGGATTATAAAGCCCGATCAAAATGATCGGAGCATCTTGATTCTGCTTTCTGATTAAGTTGAAAATTGATTGCAGCCGCTCCTTAAAAATCTGTTGTTCAGCTTTGAAAAGATTCAATTTCAGGCTGGAAAAATTCTCTTTCACAACCTTCATCAAGTCGTTACCGCCGATCGTCAAAATAATCAAGTCAGCATCCTCAATCGAAGCTTGTAATTCTTTGCTTTCTAGCCTTTTCAGCAGCTGGTCTGCCCTGTTACCCCTTACTCCAAAATTTTCGAAATTAGCATTCCTGATGGTCTTTTCCTGTTCGAGCTGCTGAGCTAAATAAGGGATATATCCTCCTGAGTTGGTACTGTCGCCAACTCCCTGTGTAAGTGAGTCTCCGGCAGCCACTATATGTAAATCCTTCGGAAAAAATGAAGAAGGCAAGGCATCCTTCAATTCCAATCCAGTTTCCTTAACTTTATTAAGATTCCCTTTTTGCAGGCTCTCAAACGAACTGCAAGAGACTAAAACAACGGCCAGAATAAAATAAAGTAAGGTGAGTTTTTTCTTCAATCCAGTTCACCTGCCTTTAAACGTATTCCTATTATAACATTTGAGTCCCAGCCTAAAAATTTTTATTGACAATGTTTTTATATAAGTATAAACATAGGCAAAAAAAACAGGCCAATTTGTTGGCCTATTGCAGTGCTTCTATATCTTCAATGATTTGCTCGAAAGGAACTTCTTTCAGACCTGTATAATATTTCCTCATGTCACCGTTCTGATCCACAAGATAAAAATCAGTTCCATGAATAACCTGGTCACCTGATTGTGGTTTTTTAACAATCGTCTTGAAATTTTCAAGTGCGAATTTTTCTATTTCTCCCTGAGAGTAGCCAGTTAGGAAATTCCAATTCTTAAAATCCACATTAAACTTCTTGCCGTATTCAGTTAAGACCTCCGGCTTGTCAACAGTAGGATCCACACTAAATGAGACTATTTCGACATCCTCAAGACCTTTTTCTTTTATCATGTCTTGAAGCTTTGCCATATTAGCTGTCATCGGAGGACATACGTCCGCACAGTTAGTGAAAACAAAATCAGCTACCCAGACTTTCCCTTTAAGATCATTTTTGCTAAAAGGCTGACCATCCTGGTCGGTAAACTTGAAATCTTCGATCGGATAGTTCTTGGCATCCTTTAGTCCGTTATTTCCACATCCAGCAGCAAGTGCTATCACTGCTGCCAAAACAAAAAATAAAATACCCTTTTTCATACAACCACCTGCATTCTCTCTAATTATGTCCACAATCATTCTAGCAAACGTTTTTGAGAGAAGAAAGAAAAAGATAAGCTAAACCAGTGAAAATAATTGTCGCGACTTAATGATTGCCCTCAGTACTTTTGGAGTTTTTCATCGTTTGGAAAAAATCCTTTATGAATTCAGGATAATTGAAATTAACAGCCACTTTATGAAACGGAAACTCAGCTTTGTCTACCATGTTCCTGAAATCTCCAATGCTTTGGCCAAATGCTTCGCCAACATTCACGATGACCTTTACTGGTACATCTCTGTATGTGACATGATCTTCATTAACAACCGCCCAGAGAGTAAGGACATCATGCAGCGGGGCGCCTGTCAATTTAGGAGTCCTACTTTTATAGAATTTATAGTAGTAATCAAACATCGGTTTGACAAGTTTTCCAACCTTGCTTCCGACAGAGTTATAATAAGTATCCAGCTCATTGATCAAGGCGGGTGTAACAATTGAGCCGCTAGTCACATTGAGAGGAATGATTTTCACCCTTCTTGCTGTCTGATTCAACACTATATTGGCTGCATAAGGATCACCGTAAAAATTCGCCTCTGCAACGGGTGTAACATTTCCTGGTTCATTGAATGCGCCGCCCATCAGGTAGAATTCCTTCACTTTTTTCATCGTCTCAGGATACAGGATAAAAGCTGTAGCCAGAGAAGTAAGTCTGCCAACATTCACGATGATGATTTCATTCGGATTTTGTTCGATGACATCCTTGATTCCATGGAAGTTCTCAAGCGAGAGATCTATATCAATTTCCGGAATAATAGGGCCTAAACCTTCTGCCCCATGAACGTCTGGATAAAATTGCGGCGGATTGCCGGTAAGTGGCAATTCTGCACCAGCGAAAACAGGAACATCACGAATGCCAGTAAGTTCTTGGATATAGGCTGCATTCCTAAGGGCGTCCTGTTTGGAAACATTTCCATAATCAGCCACCACACCAACAATTTTAATTTCTTTATTGAAGAACGCATATAAAATGGCTAAATTATCATCAATTCCAAAATCACTGAAAAACAGCACTTTTTTTACCATAACTGACACCCCCTTTTTATGTATATTGAGGGTAATGAAAAATGATGGCAAAAATTTAAAAGCTCCTGGATTTACTCAGACCCTTCTATTAATAATGGCACCATGATCTCAAAGGTTGTACCTTCACCTTTTTTGCTGCATACCTTAATATGCCCTTTCATCCGTTCAACAATCTGGTAACAGACCATCAATCCCATGCCTGTACCACGTTCCTTCAGAGAATAAAATGCGGTTCCCAGTCTTGAAAGTTCATCCTCCGACATGCCAATGCCAGTATCCTGAATTATGAAAACACCATATGAACCTTTTTTTTCCAAAGTCAAGCTTAACTTGCCTCCGTTCTTCATCGCCTCTATGCCATTTTTCAGGATATTGATCAGAACCTGCTTTAATTCATTCTTATTGCCCCTGATTTTCATATCTTCTTTAATTTCAGTACGTAAAGAAATATTCTTTGACATCATTGCATATGAGGTCATCAAATCCATCACTTTTTCTGCCATATCCCTGCTATCAATGACCTCCAGTTTGTCAACATCAGGTTTTGCCAGACTCAAATAATCATTTATGATGGTTTCCGCTCTATTTAACTCCTCTATCATCAGCTTTAAAAACATATGCTCTTCATCACTCATGTCTTTTGCAAGAAAAATTTGCAGGAAGCCTTTGACGACTGTCATCGGATTTCTGATTTCATGGGCGACGGATGCAGCAAGCTGTCCAATCGCATTCATTTTTTCCGCCCTCTGGAGCTCCTGCTGCAGTTTCGTTCTTTCGAAAATATCCTCCATCGTATTAATGGCTTCTTCTAAAAGCAGCGAATCACTTTCGTTCATTGATGATTGTCCCAATTGCTTAGACGCCGCGGAAACCCGTTCAAACAATTGCGAAAGCTGAGCAGCCATTTCATTAAAACGATCACTTAACAAGCTAAGTTCCGACTGGTCTTGAACTGGGAGCCGGACATTGAAATTGCCCGTGCTGATTTCCTTGATTCCATAAAACAAATCATTTACGGGCTTCAGCACCCTTTTTAGACCCCAATTCAAAGTAATAAAGACGAGAAAAATAATGGCAGCCAATTCTATCAGCAAAATTTTCAGTATTTCCGTTTGATTGTTTCTGATAATCGCAGCCTTTGCATCGATGCCAAGAATGGCAACAACATTTCCCTTGTCATCCATTATAGGAGCGAAGGAGGAAATCCATGACCCATATTGATCTTTGAATATCCCTGTGCTTGTAATCGTTTTTCCTTCCTTTGCTTTTCTGAAGGCATCCATGAATTCGTTCCCCGCATCATAATACATGAGTGATTCAAACGAATACTCTTTGTAAATGTCTGATGCTGCCAGAATATATACTTTATTATTAGGATAAATATCAGGCAAAACCAGAAAGGCTCCGAGAAATGATGCATTGTTGTTGTTTACCATTGTAAGAAGTTTCACCAGACGCTTACTGGCAGGATTAGCGTTATTTTTCATTTCTGCCGCTACCTTTATATCAGCAGGAGACAGTGTAGAAGACCAAAGGCCAGCTACTCCTTCTACCCTGTCTTTCATATGGGATTCCATCTGTTTAGCCTGGAGGTAAAAACTGCTTCCTATGGTCGACACCACTACGAGTGTGGTGATCATAAAGGAGAACAGCAATATTTTATTGAACAATGGCATGTTTTTAATATTAAGCTTCATAAGTGAATTGTCACATTCCATTCGTTTGAAAAATGAATTACTGTGAGTATTCGACGAAATCTTCTATAAATCCTGTTTTCATCCTCAAAAAGAAAAGAGTCTGTTAAACAAGTTTGTGATTTTCGTTCCAGGCGCTTCGCTTTCCGCGGGGCTGGAGCTGAACCCGCTGGACATTGATTAGCTCCTCGAAACTGCCCCCGCACGATGGAAATGTGTTAGCATTTTCGGAGTAGTCTACGCGCCTTCCACTACAATCACCAGGGTATTAAAAACAACATTCAGCTTTAACATATGCAAAGAAAAAGGTCCTGAACCACTAATGTTCAGAACCTTGCCGCTTTGGCTAAAAAAGATTGATATTCTGTTTCACTCTATTACTCATTAACTTTAGCTATGCTATGTACTTATTAAAGCGCAATGGATAACCTTATTCAAAATAATACATAAACCCGATTGCACCAACACCTGTATGGGTACTTATAATGGGTGTTGTATCCTCAATGTCTATATCTCCATAACCTGTTGCTTCCTGGATTGCCTCCTTAAGTGTAGCGGCCAACTTCAAACCCTCGGCGTGAACGAGGCCAACACCTTTGATTTTCTTGCCTTTCACATCCTCCGAGAACTGGTTTTTAAGATATTTAACAACCTGCGAGTGGCTCCTTGCCTTAGAAACAGGTGTATATTCTCCACCTTCAAGCGAAGCAATAGGCTTAATGTTCAATAATGAACCAATCAATGCCTTGCCTTTTCCAATCCTTCCGCCCTTCACTAAGTTTTCGAGGGTATCCACCACTACAAAAAGACGAGTATGCTCCCTGACAGCATCCAATCTGGTGAGTATTTGTTCTATACTCTTACCCGAAGATGCCATTTCAGCTGCCTCGAGCACTTGAAAGGCCAATGCCCTTGAAATAAATCTCGAATCGACTACATTCACTTTTGCGGAAGTCATTTGCGCCGCACTTTCTGCGGAACGAACAGTACCGCTCATCCCGCCAGTCATATGGATTGAAATCACTTCATAGCCCTCGCTGCCCAACTGGTCATACACTTTAAGAAATTCCCCAACAGGGGGCTGTGAGCTTTTTGGCAATTCAGGCGAAGCTTTCATTTTTTCAATAAATTCCTTTGGAGTAATATCGACTCTATCTAAATAGTTCTCTCCATTAATGGAAATGGATAAAGGCACTACGGTAATGCCCATTTTTTTAATTAAATCATCACTTAAATCACATGTGGAATCTGTCACAATTTTGATTTTAGTCATTAGTTCACATCCCTATCAAAAAACACTATATATACATTTTCTTTAAAAAAAAATAAAAATATTAGTTGCAATTACATCTATATCCCGTGTTGCCAAGATGATTTGCTACAGCCTATTGTCATTTTCCACCTATATCCCTCACTGGATCGTATACTTTTTGGAAGACTCTTTATCAGGTAATCATAAAGTGAATCCTAAGGGGAGAATTTCAGTGAAAAAGAATGCTTATAAAGAATAAAAGCGCCTATCCAGGCGCTTCAAAGGTAAACCATTATGCGTTATTTTTTAATTCGGCCGCCTTAAATAATTGTTCGTAATCTGGCCATTTTATTGCTCTTTTTAAATATTCCTTGAATGAATAAAATTTCTTGGCGTTTCGTTCCTGATAGATCGATGTGATGAAAGTTTGCAAACGGACTTGGATCATAAAATAATAGGGGCTCTCTTCCTCCAATACAGGAATATCAACGACTTTAACCTTCTGTCCAACAACATTTTTGAACTCTAGGCTTTTGAATAGCAAAGTATCAATCCTCTTTTATACCCGTTTGATTATATTATACCCCAAATCACGGTCGAAATGTGTCTGTTTGTGCGGATAATAAAATTTTTTTACTGTCTTACTGACTTACTTTTAGCTATTGATAATGGGGATGAAGATAACCTGCATCTTGTTTTCCGACCTCAGCATATTCGTGGCAACATCATCCCAGAAAGCCTGTTAAGAAGCCTTTTTGATCCAATTGGCGTTTCTAACAGGAGACGGCCTCGGTCTATGCCGGTCACTTCACCAATTACAACAGACTCTGCCCCCTCCGGAAATTCTTTTAACATATTCAATATACTGAGTTTCTCCTCATCAGAAACAATTAAGATTGCTTTACCCTCATTAGCTAAATACAATGGGTCGAATCCAACCAGGTCACACATTCCATGCACCTGATCCTTCACAGGTATACTTTCTTCTTTAATGACAATTTCAAGTGAAAAATCTTCAGCAATTTCTACTAGAGTAGTTGCAAGCCCGCCACGTGTTGGATCACGAACAATCCTTACCCCAATGGAATTTTCATATACTTTTGCAAGCATATGGTTTAGCGATGCGCAGTCACTCTCTATCGGGACATTAATTCCCAGTTCACCTCTTGAAGTAAGGACAGCAATTCCATGGTCACCGATTGTTCCAGTAATAATGACAACATCACCTTCTTTAAAATGAAGGCTGTTGCCCCGTTTACTATCCAAGGCTCCTATGCCTGTAGTATTGATATATACACCGTCAGCGCTTCCGCGTTCCACCACTTTTGTATCACCTGCAATAATTTTCACCCCCGCCTTACATGCTTCTTCCGCCATATCTACAGTGATTTTCTTAAGGTCAGCAATGGGAAATCCTTCCTCAATCACAAAGCCGCATGTCAGGAATAAGGGAACTGCTCCACTTACAGCCAGATCATTGACGGTACCTGCAACAGCAAGCTTTCCGATGGATCCCCCCGGAAAGAATAAAGGCTTTATCACAAAAGAATCGGTCGTAACGGAAATATTGCTGCCCGGAACCTCCAGGGTAGAAGCATCGTGCATCGACTCCATTTTATTCCCAAATGACTTTACAAAGACCTCCTTGATCAATCTATGGCTTAACTCACCGCCATCACCATGAGCCAGACTGATTACCTTTTCCATTATTAACTCTCCCTCATGAATTGATAATGAGCAGAACAACTTCCTTCAGCTGAAACCATACATGGACCAATCGGGTTCAAAGGCTTGCATGCCTTGCCAAATAAACTGCATTCATTTGGAGATATCACCCCTCTGATCACTTCTCCGCACCTGCACTTTGTTTTTCTTGGTTCACCTGGGTTAACCTTGAATCTCTTTTTCGCATCGTATTTGGCGAATTCTTTCTTCAAGTCCAAACCGCTTTCAGGAATGATTCCTATTCCCCGCCATGCTTCATCACTAAATTTGAAATACTTGCGCATCCACTCCTGGGCAAGTAGGTTCCCTTTTTTGGTCACGATTGCTCTGTGATCATTTACGATTTTTATCTCATTGCTAATGGCCAGATTAAGCAGTTTGTAAATTCCACTCAGTAATTCGGCTGGCTCAAATCCTGTAATTACTCCCGATACCCTATACTCCTCCGCTAGATAGCAATAAGAATCCTCCCCTATTACGATAGAGACATGTCCTGGAAGGAGAAAGCCGTCCAGCTGAATTTCCCCAAGAGCAAGCAAATGACGAAGAATGGGTTCAACAAGCTTTGTTGTCATCCACACACTGAAGTTTTCGAGTCCTTTTGAAGCAGCTTCATCAATCAGCAGTGAGAGGATCGGAATCGTTGTTTCAAAACCTACGCCTAAAAAAACAATTTCCTTATCCGGTTGTTGCTCAGCAATTTTTATTGCATCCATTGGCGAATACAATACACGGATATCCTTTCCTGCTGTCTTGGCGGACAGCAGTGTTTGTTTTGAACCCGGCACCCTCATCATATCTCCAAAGGTGCAAATGATTCTTCCCTCTCCTTCTGCCAAGGCAATCATCGCATCAATAGACTTCTGGTCTGTCACGCAAACAGGGCAGCCAGGACCGGAGATTAAATTAACTTCATCTGCTATTGCCTGTTTAACACCTGACCTAGCAAGTGCCATTGTATGTGAACCGCATACTTCCATAAATGCCGGCTTTCTGCCATGTATCCTGAAAAATTCCCTGGCCTTTTCCTTTACAGCATCAGCCAATGGCCTGCAAATCTCGGTACTAGAAGATTGCTTAAGGAGTTCTAACATCTATGAGATTCCTCCATTCCGCGACGCTTTGTCTAGCGTATTCTTCATCAATGATTGACATCGCCTGTCCGGCGTGTATGATGACATATTCACCAAGTTTTACTTCCGGAATAAAAATGATGCCCACCGTTGTAGTCGTTCCCATTACATCAACTACCGCAGTATATTCATTCTTTTCAATCACCCTTGCAGGAACTCCGACACACATGATCATTTCCCCCTCCTTGCAGCCGCCACGATTAACTGCCCTAAACTCAAGCCCCCATCATTACATGGAAAATTCCGATGTGAATACACCTCAAATCCCTTTCCTGCAAGTTCAGCCTTCAATCTAGTAAGCAAATATTTGTTATGGAAACTCCCGCCTGATAAAACAACCTTCCTTGAGCCAGAATCTAGTTTTAATTTCAGCTTTTCCATCCCGGAACTAATTGCCTGGATAATCGTTTCATGAAATCTTATGCATATCTCAGTGACTGCTTTCCCATTTAGGGAATCAATAGAGATCTGCTTAAGCATCAAGCTAAAGTCATATCTTAATAATCCATTTATATCTTTAATTTCATAAGGGTATACAGAGTCAAATTCAATGTCCGCTGTGGCAAGCTCTGAAAATTTTATTGCCGCTTCTCCGTCATATGTTGAATATGTGCAAACCCCGCATATTGCGCTAACGGCATCAAACAGCCTGCCGCAAGTACCAGCCAGCGGACTATTTAGTTGATTTGCAATCATGGCCTTCAAAGTTTGAAGTTCAAATTTTTTCTCAGGGAAGAGGTGTAATGATAGTTCTTCTCCCTCTTTGCCTAAAAGACTCATAAGCATGGCTGCAGCATTTCTCCATGGCTCTCTTATGGCCTTTTCTCCTCCTGGCAACGGAGTGTAAGCCAGGTGAGCCTTCCTCTCAAACTCTACTTCATTGCCAAAAAGAATTTCAAACCCCCAGATCTGTCCATCTGTACCATAGCCGGTACCATCTAGAATTATCCCCAAAACATTTCCATCGAGTTGATTATCAGCCATGCAGCTGACCATATGAGCATGATGATGCTGAATCTCGATGATTTCAGTGAAAGGATAATCCTTTACTATTTCTCTCGTATTAAATCCTGGATGCATGTCGATGGCTGCAGTTTTAAAAGGAATTTGAATCCAGCTTAATAAGTGGTCCAGTTCTGATTTAAAATAGTCGATCGTTTCCATATTCTCCAGATTGCCAATATGCGGACCAACAAAGATTTGATCGTTCCTGCCAATGGTAAAAGCAGACTTTTGCTGTCCGCCAAAAGCAACGATTCCATTTCCATTCGCTTTTGAACTCAAAGGGTCCGGCACATACCCTCTTGACCTCCTAAGAAAATCTCGTTGCTCCCCTGATATCTGGATTACTGAATCATCAACCGGGTGAAGAATCTCCCTGTTATGGGTTAAATAATAGTCAGCTATTCCATTTAGGTAATTGATCGCTTGATGATCATGGTATAAAATTGGCTGTCCAGAAGGATTAGCACTGGTCATGACTAAATAATCCAATTCACTATGCTTAAAAATGAGATGATGAAGCGGTGTATATGGCAGCATAACACCTACAGTAGACATTCCTGGCGCAATTTCTTCAGCTAAATAAACACTAGGGCGTTTTCTTAATACAACTATTGGAGCTTCGGGACTTTCAAGGATATTTTTTTCTTCATCGCTGAACATCGCGATTTTCTTTATTGCATGCAGATCCCTGGCCATGACTGCAAGAGGTCTTGCTGGGCGCCATTTTCTTTTCCTTAATAGTGCGACGGCTTCCTCATTACCAGCATCACAGCAGAGGTGATAGCCTCCCAGACCCTTGATGGCAATAATCGCGCCTTGCTTTAATAGCTCGGCTGTTTTCCGAAGCGGATCCGCCGAGATCATTTCTCCACCAGAGTTTAAAATTGTTACTGAAGGTCCGCACTTTTCACATGCTATTGGCTGGGCATGATGCCTTCTATTTATTGGATCCTCGTATTCTCTCTGGCAATCAGGGCACATGGGGAAGAATTTCATTGACGTATATTGCCTGTCATACGGAAGGTCGTTTATGATCGTATAACGCGGTCCACACTGTGTACAATTAATGAACGGATAATGAAATCGTCTGTCATATGGATTATCCAGCTCTTCAAGGCATTCCTTACAGACTGCTGAATCCACTGGCAAAACCAACAAGGAGGACCCGGAACGTTCACTGGGAATAATAACAAATTCATCGTAGCCAACAACTGTTGCCGGTTCAACGATTATTTTCTCGATTTTGGAGAGTCTTGGAGATTTGAAGTCCATATCAGATAAAAAAGATAGTATATCCGAATCCTCTCCCTCGATATGAATCTTCACTCCGTCCATATTATTCTGGACTGTCCCTTTTATCAGATGTTTTTTTGCTAATTGAAAAACAAATGGCCTGAATCCCACTCCCTGGACTCTGCCCCTGACTACTGCCTTCAATGCTGATAGCATGATTGATAAGCCTCATCAATCCAGCTATACCATTGATTGAGGCCTTCTTTTGTTCTTGCCGAAACAGGAATGATTTTCGAGTCAGGATTTATACCTTCCAGATCACTAACGGCCTCGTTAATTCTAAAATCGAGATAGGGCAGCAGATCTATTTTATTTAATAGAACCAACTCGGTCCTCCTGAACATCACCGGATATTTAGGGATCTTGTCATTGCCCTCAGGCACACTTAATACTGCAACCTTATGGTTCTGTCCAAGGTCATATCCAGATGGACATACAAGGTTTCCTACATTTTCAATGAATAATAGATCGGTATTCTCAAGATCGAACTCAGGAAGTGTTGCCGCAACCATCCTGGCATCAAGATGGCATCCACCTTGTGTATTGATTTGAACTGCACTGGCACCAAGAGCCCTGATTCTGTCCGCATCCCTCTCTGTAGCAAGATCCCCTTCGATAACAGCTATCCGAAATCTATCAGATAAAACCCGGACCGTTTCTTCTAATATGGTTGTTTTACCTGCCCCTGGTGAACTCATTAAATTAATAACAAGCGTTTTAGTGGACATGAACAAGTTCCGGTTATATTCAGCTGCGATATTGTTATTTGTCAGAACGTCTGTCCGCAATGTAATCTTCAATACACTTCCTCCCTTCGTATGATAAAACTTGAAGTTTTTCACCAGAAATAATTTTTCCAGAAGGCATGTCACAGTCTGGACAAAACGATATCCGATTGTCAGGAACGTATCTTTTCTGACAAACGACACATTGTGCTACTGCCTTTTCGATTTCGATGATAAGCTCCGAATTATCTGAAATAAAATACTGATTTTGTTCCTTGAATACCTCAAATGCCATCATCAGGGCATCCGGCATTGCATTGCAGATTTCCCCTACGGTCAGTTCTATCTTTTCAATTTTTATAATTCCATGTTTCACTGCATCATCCTGAATCATCTGTAAAATGTCATACATTAAAGACATTTCATGCATAAGATCATCCTCACAAAGAACCTTCTGTTGCCGATTGGCTCAAAGACGAATCATCCTTAAGTTATAAGTGTTCTTCTTTAAATCCTATGCTTGTTCCTCTATAGAGATGTGAATGTTTCTTTTTTTAGAGTACAAAAAAGCTGCCAGATATTTAATCTGGCAGCTTGCTTTTATATTTCTTCTTCCATGTCACCATATTGCTCCTGCGATTCTTGTTCTTTCTTCAGTTTCCGTCTAAAGACAACCTTAGAAAGGTTAATGCTGATTTCGTATAGAAGAAGAAGTGGAATCATCACGAGAAAGTCTGACATGAAATCTGGTGGAGAAATGACAATTGCGATTACGATAAGGACGAAATACGCATACTTTCGGATTTTAGTAAGCACATATGGATTGATTACCCCGAGTGAAGTTAAAAACATAACGACGACAGGAAGTTCAAACAGAACACCAAATGGGATTGTCATGTTCATGATGAATTTAAAATACCTGTCGGCCGTAAAGTTCGTTACAAGCATATCCCCGCTTAATTCTACAAGGAAGTTCAAGACATTAGGAAAGATGACGAAATAACCGAATGCAAGACCGACTACAAACAAAATGAATAGTGCTGGAATGTAAGATAATGAAATTTTTCTCTCATTCGGCATGAGAGCCGGTTTTACAAACAGCCAAATTTGCAATGCCAAAACCGGTATTGTTCCAGCAATCGCGATAATGGTGGCCAGCATAAAGTAAATCCATATGATATCACTCGGACCTAAAACAATCAGCTTTACATCCAGGTCACGAACAAAGTAATAATAAATATCTTCAACGAAGTAGAAACCTACTCCAAAAAATACAATGAATGCTACTACCGAGATAATGAGCCTATTGCGAAGCTCATCCAGATGATCTACAAGATTTAATTCTTTATCTTCCATACCAATCCCCTGCCAATTCCATTTGCTGCTTTTTAAATTTGTGAAGTAAGGCATAAATTACAAAAGGACTAGCTTTGTAAAAATGCCTTAAGAAAAAAAGATGTAAGATAAAAACATCTTACATCTTATTTAGTGATTTTCGAAATTTCCTTTTTTTCGTCTTCAAACTCTTCCATAACGTCACTTGTCAATTCACGAGTTGATTTCTTGAATTCGCGAAGAGTCTGGCCAAACGCTCGGCCTATCTCAGGAAGTTTTTTTGGTCCAAAAATAATCAATGCTAAGACAAGGATTAAAATTAATCCAGGAACTCCGATGTTTGATAACATATCAACATCTCCTTTTCATATAGTAAATCTACTATGATTATAGTACTTTTACTCCCCAGTTTGGAGGAATGCAGTGAAAGTTCATAAGAAATTCACAAAGTATGCCAATACCTAATGTTATTTCACAGTTCCTATTTTATATTATCTTTCCTTTATTATCTATTATTAATATTATACCAATAAATTAAACAGCTGATTGTCCTTGTTTAATTCCATGAATGCAAAGCCTTTTCTTTCCATACTGGCAATCAGCCTTGTGTAATCCTTCTTATCTTTCAATTCGATGCCGACTAGTGCAGGGCCGCTTTCTTTATTATTTTTCTTCGTGTATTCAAATCGTGTAATATCGTCTCCAGGGCTTAGAACGTCATCAAGGAATTCCCTTAATGCACCTGCGCGCTGAGGGAAATTTACAATGAAATAATGAAGCAGGCCTTCATATAGCAGGGAGCGTTCCTTTATTTCCTGCATTCTGCTGATATCATTATTTCCCCCGCTTATAACACAGACAACAGTTTTCCCCTTGATTTGATCCTTTATCAAGTCAAGAGCGGCAATAGGCAATGCTCCTGCTGGCTCAGTTACAATCGCATGTTCATTATATAATTCTAATATGGATGTACAAACCTTTCCTTCAGGAACCTGAACTAGCTCTTCGACATTTTCCCGGCAAATCTCATATGTTTTACTGCCTACACACTTAACAGCAGCACCGTCAACGAAGGTGTCAATTTGCTCTAGCGGAAAAACATTATTCTGATCAAAGGCTGCCCGCATCGAAGCTGCTCCTCCTGGTTCGACACCGATCAACTTGGTTGTGGGGGATACACTTTTTATGTATGTACTCAAACCTGCCAATAATCCTCCGCCGCCAATGCTGGCAACGACAAAATCTACAGATGCCTGGCAGTCATTCATTATCTCAACTGCAACAGTTCCCTGTCCGGCAATAACTTTTTCATCATCGAAAGGGTGGATAAACTCTCTGTTTTCTCTTTCTGCACAGACACGTGCCTCCCGGTAAGAATCATCAAACGTATCACCCGTCAGGACGATTTCGACAAACTCACGCCCGAACATTTCTACCTGGCTAACCTTTTGGCCTGGAGTTGTTGCTGGCATATAGATCTTCCCATTAATTCCAAGCTGCCTGCAGGCGTATGCTACACCTTGAGCATGATTGCCCGCACTTGCGCAAACCACTCCATTTTGGAGTCCCGCGTCCCATAGAATTTTCATGGCATAATAAGCGCCACGTAATTTAAAAGATCTAACATGCTGCAAATCTTCGCGTTTCAAATATATTTCTGCTTCGTATTTTTCTGAAAGCCTCTGGTTCAATTGTATCGGTGTATGGGCAACAATGTCTTTAAGATGCCTATAGGCTATTAGAATATCCTCAACATTCACCCATTTTTTCTTTATAGTTTCTTGTTCCATATTGTCACCCTCACTTCTCCAAAAATATTAATTTGTCCATTATAACATGTTTTTTTGAAATCCCGAGTGAATTTTTAAAATATTTAAAATCTTACCATGTCTGATTGAATAGAATGGTAGTAAACTAACATATAATAAGGAAAATTTGTTGGAGGGAATAATGAATGGAATTTTCATTGAACAGTTATGATGGGGCTCTGCCTGTAGAAGTAACGGTGGATGAGGACAATGGGAGGTACATGATTCGAAAAAGTGACACGAGCGGTGAATTCTTCAACAGTCCCCTGGAAATGGTAAAATGGATTCGCGCAAATTTTCGTCCTGATGATTTTTGTATCCCAGCCGAATTTACACAGATGATGGATAGTCTTGCTCAATTCGAATAATTGAACGATGAATTTCATCCAGCCAAATTTCCTGGCACTTAATTAGCCGGCAGAAAACCCCTGCATTTATTCGAATTTGCAGGGGTTTTCTACTGGGAAAATTATGATGCGATCCGCTTTACCTTCCTCGAGTCGATAATGATATCACGAACAAAACCAGCAAGTTCAATTAACTCTTTATCCTTATATTCAGGGCTGTAAATAGGACGGCAAATGGTGACTGTAATTTTCGCTGGTTTAATCAGCCTGCCATTTTTCTCAAAGACATCCGCTGTTCCCTCAATCGATATAGGAACAATCGGAACACCAGAATCCTTTGCAAGCCTGAAGCCCCCTGCCTTGAAAAGTCCAATGGGACCACCCTTGCTTCTTGTTCCTTCAGGAAAAATGACCAGAGAATGTCTATTTTTCAATAATTCTACCCCAGACAAAATAGACCCTGCTGCTTTTGCACGGTTCTTCCGGTCAATAAAGACGCACTGAATAGCTTCCATCCAGGAAGAAAGAATGGGTACTTTCTTAACTTCTACTTTTGAAATAAAGCCAAAAGGTTTATCAATACTGCTAATCAGGACGGGTATATCAAAATCCCCCTCATGATTGCTTGCAAAAAGAACAGGACCATCTGGAATATAGTGGCTACCTTTAACGGTTACTTCAGACCCAGCTATTGCCAAGAATGTTTTAGACCAATTTTTAGGTGTTTCGTGAATAAGAAGATTTCTTTGTTCAAGCGGCAAATCTGCCGGCAACTTTTTTATTCGTGAAAGCTTGGGAATACTGCAGACGAGATAGCCGCCCATATACAAAAAACACGCAATTAATCGAAGCATTGTTTCCTCCTAAGGTTTTTCTGTAGACATTATAATGGATTTCAGCAGGTAAAACTATATGAATCGGAAAATACTTCATAAAAAAACAGCCCATTTTGCAAGGGCTGTTCATCCATTATTTTCGCTTATAGATCAAGAACTCATAGTCATATGGATTTTTATTATCTTTCAAACCTTTTTCCCTGGTTTCCAGCTGCCATTTATCTATGTCAAATACAGGGAAATATGTATCTCCTTCAAACTGCTCATGAATCATCGTGAGATATAGCCTGTCCGCTTTAGGCAGGACTTCCTTGAAAATTTCTGCACCGCCAATGACAAAAATCTCGTCATCCTTTTGTCCTGCATATTCAAAGAATTCATCGATTGAGTTCATTATTACACAGCCCTCAGGACGGAACGACCCATCCCTTGTTATGACGATATTTTCCCTTCCTGGAAGTGGCTTCCCAATTGAATCATACGTTTTCCTGCCCATAGCGATTGGGTGTCCCATCGTTACTCGCTTAAAAAACTTCAGATCTTCAGGCAGTCTCCATGGGAGTTCGTTATGAAGTCCGATTACGCGGTTTTCATCCATTGCCCAAATAAGAGAAATCATACACTTACAACCCCTTTAATATGTGGATGTGCTTCATAATTAACCAGCTCAAAATCTTCAAATTTAAAATCAAAGATTGATTGTACATTAGGGTTGATTTTCATCTGTGGCAATGGTTTAGGCTCGCGTGTAAGCTGAAGCTGAACCTGCTCCAGATGATTTGTGTAAATATGAGTATCTCCAAATGTGTGGATGAATTCACCTGGTTCAAGATCGCAAACCTGTGCAATCATCAAAGTAAGCAGTGCATAGGAAGCTATATTGAATGGAACTCCTAAGAATACATCAGCCGATCTCTGATAAAGTTGGCAGGAAAGCTTGCCATCCGCAACATAGAACTGGAACATGCAGTGACAGGGTGGCAAAGCCATTTTATTAATTTCGGCAACATTCCAGGCATTGACGATCATCCTTCTGGAATCTGGATTTGTTTTGATTGTATGGATTAATTCTGATATCTGGTCAACCGTCTCCCCATCTGCCCTTGCCCATGATCGCCACTGATGGCCATACACAGGTCCAAGGTTCCCATTTTCATCGGCCCAATCATTCCAAATGCGGACACCATTGTCCTGAAGGTATTTAACATTCGTATCCCCGTCAAGAAACCAAAGTAGCTCATGGATAATAGATTTAACATGTAGTTTTTTGGTGGTAAGCAAAGGAAATCCATCCTGGAGATTAAACCGCATCTGATAACCAAAGGTGCTGATTGTACCGGTACCTGTCCGATCCTCTTTTTTTACACCGGTTTTCAATACATGTTCACATAGTTCTAAATACTGTTTCATGAATTACCCTGCCTTTCAGACAACCATTTATTCCTTCTATTTTAGCAAATATTAATTCGAGTCGAAACCCACTCACTTAAAACAAAATATATTTTATTGATTAAGCTGTTAATCGCGAAAAGCCGCATGAAGGATTTCATACAGCTCTTAATTTAGACTTTTAATATATTGATAGGTTTGGGGTGCGGCTTGCTGTAAAAGCCGGGTTGGCATGCCGCCAATATAGAACATCGCAAAGCTTTCTGCGAAATACTCTTCCGGATACTCCAGAAAATACGCCCGCCCTGGGAACAACAGGCGGCTTTCTTGTCGCCAAATCTTTAAAAATTGATCTTCCTCCCTTATTCCTCCATAAACATGGCGGTCAAGGGAATGAGCCAATTCATGCAATTCGAGATTGACAGAGCTGTGTCCCTTACCTTTATCGCTGCTGCCAATTTTCACAAGCACCGTCCTTGATCCGCCAATCCCTGGTACTTGGTCCCAAGTTCGATTAGTTGTGTAGCCTCTGGGAATGACACCCTTCAAATGCCGTGCTGATGGATTATCCGTCAAATTCCCTTCAAATAATTTGACTCTAATATTATGATTAACAGCTTTTTGCAGCATTGAATCAGGCAGCATCGCAATCCTGTTAATAATGCCAGCAGCCTCTTCCTGGTTAAAATCATCTTCAGGCAGGACGATCATCTGTCCTACGAGACTGACAGTTTCCATATCTATTAAATGATATAAAATGGAATGTTTCGGGAATTCATTGAGAAAAATGCCATCCATATTTGCGTTTGAGCTTCCGAGCAGAGTAAAGGAAAGTAAGATAACAATGAAAACCTGTGCTATTTTCCGCATTGATTATCTCCCTTTCCTGAGGTGTAATCCAGAGAAGTAAAATAGGGCCCGATTAAGGAAAACCGAGAGTAGTAAACTATTAAAATTATAACATATGGAGCCTTGTCTGTTTGCTGAGAATTTTAGGAAGGGACCTGACACGAAGAAGTCACTAACAGAAATGACTTTTACGCAAAAAAATAAACCCCATTCAATAAAGAATGGAGTTTGTCTATCATTTAAACATCTAGCCCAAAATTCCGGCATAGTGCAGCTAGTCCACCTGAAAAGCCGCTGCCGATTGCGTTAAATTTCCACTCGCTGCCGTGGCGGTATAATTCGCAAATGACAACAGCTGTTTCAACAGAGAAATCTTCACCAAGATCAAACCTCAGAACTTCCTGCCCATCTTCTTCATTTACCACTCTGGCAAATGCGTTTGAGACCTGGCCAAAGTTTTGACTTCTTTGTTCGGCGTCATGGATTGTGACGGCAATGGCAATCCTGTGGACATGCGATGGTACTTTGGAGAAGTCGATCATGATTTGCTCATCGTCCCCGTCGCCTTCACCTGTCCGGTTGTCCCCAGTATGCTCGACACCCCCGCTCGGATGCTGAAGCTGATTATAAAAAATGAAGTCGGAATCCTGCTTGCACTTTCCATTTTCATCTGCTAAAAAAGCGGAGGCATCAAGATCAAAGCTGCTGCCGCCGGTATAGCGATTTGTATCCCATCCCAGGCCCACAATCACACGCGTCAGCCCTGGGTTCGTTTTTGTCAGATCAATCCGTTGACCTTTTGACAGGTTGATTCCCATTCCATTCACCCCTCAATTTAGTAGCAAAATTTTTTCATTAAATAAACATATTAAGTATAAGAACGAACTACTTCGCTTAAGCCCGAAGCATTTGTTCCAGTGCCGACAGCACCAAATTTCCACTCATTGCCGTGACGATAAATTTCACCGACAATCAAGCTTGTCTTGCCGCTATAGTCTTCAGTTAAGTTGTACTTAATTAATTCCTGATTGCTATTCGGATTCACGACCCTGATAAATGCATTGCGAATCATTCCAAAATGCTGCTTACGCTTTACTGCATCATAAATATTTACGACGAATACTAGCTTTTCAACATGGCCGGGAACTCTGCCAAGTTCAATTGACACTTGCTCGTCATCTCCGTCGCCATCCCCTGTTAAGTTATCACCGGAGTGAATGACGCTGCCGTCCTTGCTTTTGAGATTACCGAAGTAGATTACATCATTATTATTTTGCAATTTATCGTTTGCACCAAGCATAATGACAGATGCGTCACAGTCAACGTTCGCTCCGCTGCCTCCGCCGCCGAATAGGCCGCCGAACAGACCTCCGCCTCCGCCGCTCTTTTGGACTGGGTCCCAGCCAAGACCTACCATAATTTTAGAAAGTCCCGGATTTCCTTTTGTTAAATCAACGCGCTGACCTTTTTGTAAATTAATAGCCATTTCCTTCACCTCTTGTAAGTATTTTAGTAGATTTATTTATCAGGCTCTTTTCCGTTTTTTTACCTTAATGGGCGATTACAGAAAGAGCCATAAAAATGAGCAGTGATTTTTATGGCTGCTTCATTTTTTTAAAATTTTCCTGGAGCTGCATCAAGCGTTTTGTACCTTCTTCTCTGAGTCGCTTGTTTTCTTCCTCGATGGACTTTGTTTCCTGCATGCCCTTCATGATGATATTCCAGCTTTCTTCGATTGTTTCAATTTTAATGCTCGGAGCACCTGAAAGACGGGCAATATCAACACTTTGGCTAGAGATGTTCTGGGCATTCCTTACAAGCATCTCATTTGTGCGGCGGTCAAGTTCATTCATGGAATCTGCCACAAGTTTCTGCCTTTTGGCTGCGACTGCCTGAATCAAGCCGTTCTTGAAAATAGGAATTGTTGTAACAAAGGCTGAATTAATTTTCCCAATCAGCTTTGTGTTTCCTCGCTGCAGGAGCCTGATTTGCGGAGCTGTCTGCAAGGCTACCATTTTAGCCATTTCCAGATCATAAATTCTCTGTTCTAGCAGTTCTACTGCATTGCGAAGAGTATCAAGCTGCATGGATGCCATCTGGTCACCTGCAGCAGCCTTAGCTTCAAGCTGCGGAAGGTCGTTGGATTTAAGTTCGTTCAGCTTAAGTTCGCCAGCTACAACATACTTTTCGAGCGTCATATAAAATTGATAGTTTTGATCATACATACGTTCCAGCATGGTTGTTGATTCAACCATCTCACTTTGGTATTTGGAGATTTCAACATAAACATTATCAATTTCCCTGCCCATTGTCTGGTACTTGCCAAAAAGCTTTTCAACAAGCTTCTCGCTTTTTTTGAACAGCTTGCCAAACAGCCCCCCAGATGTTTTCTCAAAATCCTTCTTATCGAAGCGATCCATGATTTTGCCAAGCTGCTTCAAAAGTTCTCCGGAATCTTCTACCTTAGTTGTCCGCATATTGCCAAGGATCTGGTCAGAAAATCTGGAGATTTCTACTGCTGGCTCTTTACCAAACTCAAGGATTTGAATCTGGTCACGCTCATCAATGCTGCGGGCTAGATTTTGTACCTCCGGCTCGTTCCGGAGGGCAAGCTTTAAATCCGAAACCTTCGCTTCGGATAATCTATCGTCAGGATTTGCAGTTGCAAGGCTGATATCTTGATTCTGTGTTTGGTTCATCAAGTCAATCTCCCCTTAAATTTTTTAATATACCTTGAAAAAGAACTTTCTTTATAATCGATGGTTCTTTGAATTCCTGTTCAAAAACTACATCCTCGAGCCAATGTGAATCAAAAGCACTTCCATCGATAAAATTCTCGACATCATTATGCCCAGGAGGATTGTATATAACCAGGTCAACGCCAAGCTGGTTCATCAATAACAGCAGTGCGGCATCCGATCTTGTCATCGTCCCATTTAGTTCATTGTTGTATAAAATCAGCTTTGGAATGTCCTGGGAATAATCAAACTTTTGCAGCATCTTTAAAATATTTTCCGGCACCTGCATAGCCTGAGTGAAAAGATAGATTCTTAACTCCTCTTCATTTTCATGATGCTGAGGCTTTATTTTAGGTCTAGCGCAAAGGTTTCTGATGGCAGCTGCCAGACCCTTTTGAAGTCCAGTTGGCAAGTGGTTATACTTCCAATAATGAGTTCCAGCCATTTTATCAGGATCAAGCAGTCCGTCCATCCCTAATGCATTTCGATAGTGAAAGCGGAAATCACTGTTGGCACCCGATGAAAAAGGAAAATTCTTGATCAACACTGCATTCTCATATCCAACTAAGGCGTGAAGACGATCCCAATATTCCCGGCGGCTCCTGCTGACGCCATTAATTTTTGAGAAGAGGGCGGGAATCTTGACTGTCCCATTCTTCACTTCAAAATTCGGCCGTATCATTGCTTTTTCCCTGGCAAGCAAAAACAGTTCATCATAGGTTGTCTTCAAAGTTACGGACGATGGCTCATAGTCTCTTAGCTGCCAAGGCTTATAAAGTCCCGAGCCCTCATGATTCAAAATGTTCTCGATTTCTCGGGATGCCCTGTAAGCAACCGTTGCCGTTCGCTTTCTCTTTTCAGCTGGAAAGGGCTCAGGAGCCTTTTTTTCAGGAAAAGAATGAACAAAAGTTTGCTCTTTTTGAGGATCTGCAAGTGAAAACACATCATTTCCTTCAGGGGTGAAAGAAACAATATCACACCCAATTTTCATTAGGAAATAAAGGAAGTACTGATGGCTTTTGTTGAAATTGCCATACCACAGGAAACCTGGCATGTTGTTCTCAGGATTTGCATTCTTCAAAGGTGTCTCAAGATGATTGAATGACCACTTAATGACATCAACTAGGATCCTTCTTAACTCTGGGCTCTTCAATCCGCCTTCCTCGGTGCGGGCAAACAATTCAATCATACTGATTGCTGCCTCCCTGATTTTCCTGTGAATAAGCGAATTGCTAGAAGATATAATCAATTTTTCGCCATCCAGGAAGGCGACAAACCGATTTATAGAAAGATTCTGTTCTTTATTGATATTAATAATTTTTTGGATTGACTGGAAATGTGCGTTATCAATTGTTTTATCAAGTGATTCTTCACTTAATAAGATAAGGCCATGTTTTTGCACATAATCAAACAGCTGGTTGTAATACTCATCTTCATCAAGAGGTATGCCAATGAACCTGGCAAGGACCTGGCCGATATGCAGGGCGGTCCCCTCTTTCTTAAAAAGCTGCCGCTCACTTGCCTTTTTCTCGACAATGCTTAACCAATTGTCATATGTAACAGGTAATGTATGTATTTCTAATTGGTTGATTGATGGATACATAAAATCACTTCCTACTAAGAGAGAAAGTCAAATTTCCCATTTATAAACATAGGCCTCTTTTGTTCACCATTGTTTCCGTCTGTGAGAGAACAATTTATAAGAGTAACAGCCTTTATTTACCATCATAACATACATAAAGCTCATTTTTCCCGTTTTGTAATAGCTAGTACGGATGAAACCGTCTAAAAGTTTCATAAAACCACAGAATTACTGATTTTTCACCTTTATTCTTGTCCATGCATATAGTTGAGTACCACGATCAGGAAGGTGGATTTCACATGCGTTTCTTATATAAAAGGCCCCCCGCTGAAGAGCTGCACATGGAAATTCGGGATGTCCGGCAAGCAATGTGCTCAGGTGGCCTCGTTCTCTTTGATTTGCTCTTCTATTCATTCATATTTGCTCTTTTACTCATGCCGGTGCATGCAGGATTTGTTCATTTTGGCACCTTGTTCTTATTCATGTACAGTTCTTTTGCATGTCTGTTTTTTATAGTCCGGAAGGCAATGAATAAGCTCGGCACCTTTAAACATTTCCGTTGATTATGACTCTTATTTTTTCTAGTATTTCCTCTCCAGCTAATGCCCCTCGCTGCTCTGTATCAATATAAGTCAACAATCCATTATCATTGGCGAGTTCGCCATGTGCAGGGATAAAACTATGGTCACATTTTACCAGGAGGTCTTCATCCAAAAGTGAATCTCCTGCACCAATCAATGTGCTTATTCCTTCCCTCTCTTTAACAAAGGATACTGCTTCCCCTTTGCTGATTGGGTTAGGCATAAAATAAAGTTTCCGCCCCTGGTAGGAAACTTTCCAGCCATATGCAGAGGCCGCTCTCTTAAATTCCCGGATCTGATGAGGTTCAAGTTTTTCCTCGAGCAGATAATATAGGAAAAGGCCCTCTGCAAATTTTAGTTCACCATTGACATGGAAAAAATCCTTTTTAAGAATTTCCTTTAATTCTTCAATAGAAGCACTTTCCCTTTTCAATCTCTCGGAAATTCCTTCACGCCAATCCGGAAGTGGATTTCCTTCATACAAGATCTCGGCTCCATTAAATGTGATAGCATACTTTACAGGAATATGCTCCTCAAAAATAAAAATTCGCTTAAACTGATTCGTCGTTCTCGTCGTTACTGGAACAAGCAATAGATCCTGCGAAATTTCTTCGAGCTCCTCAAACGCTTTCTGTGTCATGAAGGCAATAGACTTGCCTTCCTTTTTTTCGACCGCACGCATTTGGCTATCAATAGAGGGACCTAAATCTTCAAGTGCCTTCCTTGAATAAATAATGGTCCTGTCCAGGTCGGTTGCAAACATCATGATGCCTTACCCCTTTAACTGCTTTATTAGGCCGCAGCATGCATATTCCATATTTGGATAGTGCACGAGCTCAACCTCTTTCTGTTTTGCAAGCAATAATATATGCTTGATATCCGGATTGTGAAAATCCTTGATGAGGATTTTCCAGGGAACTCTCCTCAAAAGCACTCTTGTCGTCTCCCCCACACCAGGTTTGATTAGGTTAATATTTTCAATCCCATACTCTAAGGCTATCTCATTAACAATCTCCAGCCCTGCAAAATCTGCCTTTTTCCGACTCTCCACTATCCTGGATGCTCCTTCTTCGGCAAGAAGGAATATGGAGGGAAACTCCTGATTGACCGCTTCAAGAAAATGCTTTGAGACATCAATATCTTCAAATTCTTTATAGTATTTTGCTCCATGAAAATCGTCAGGCTTTATGAACTCCTCATTCAGCACTGTCCTGCTGATCAGGCCTGAGACAGTTGAATTCAGGCATGCGCTGGGCAGCAGGAAATCCTCTCTTGTCCCGTAAATGGTCGAGCAGCAGCCCGGATCTGCAAGAACAGCTATATTGTCGTCAAGATCAACCCCGTATTTATCCTGAAATTCCCTACAAGATTTTTGCAGTTCACGTGAGATAGCCCCTTTGCCCGTCCACCCATCGATAAACTGGATTTCCTTACCCTGATGCTTCGCCAAAATAAAGCGGAGTGCATTTTCATCCAGTCCTTTGCCCCTGATTATTGAAATGCTGTAATGAGGAAGGATAGCCCCGTATTTATCCTCAATATACCTTTTTATCAATGCGCCAATCGGAGTGCCCGCACGCGCCAATGATACTAGAACAATATTCTTACCCTTGTTATGATAGATTTGCTCAGCCACTATACCCGTATATAATGCAACTCTCTTTTTATGTGATTCGAGCAGGCCCCCGAAAAGGTCCATATATTCCTTGCCCGGCTTCTCTTCAATAGGAAGCGATTCACTGTAATGGCCTCCAGCTTGAATTTGTTTCTCTCTGACCTCTGATGAACCTTCCAGGTTAATGCCAGAGAGGTCCTTTAGAAGAAAGGTGACATCTTCTGCTTCATAGGAACCGTACAAAACATCATTCATTTATTTTTCACCATCCTGCTGTGAAAGAAGACCAGATTAATCGTTTGGATGCCAGTTCTTTGAAACTCCTTCAGCATAGGTTCCAGCCATTCATCCGGAACCTCTCTTTCGAAGAAAATAAAAACTTCTTCGTACTGGAAGGGAGCGACATTATACAAGTAATGCTGAATTTCTAAATCTTCCGGATTTGGGAATGCCATTCCGTATCTAGCACCATAGCCTTCCTTGTTCACAATATGGATGGGGCTTCTGGTTGTTGACTGGTAGCTTACATCCCCACACATCAGGGCAGCCGTTTTCATTGGAAAGTACATAAATTCTCCTGTGCCTATACACAATACCCTTTTTCCTTGTGACATTGCGGAAAGCTTTGCTGCCACATCCAGAAGTATTTCATCAAGTAAATTTCTTGCTGTTTCATCCATTCCAAATCTTCCACTGGAAGCAGAATATGGGATTTCTTTAAGTTTGCCCCCGTAAAAACTGGAGCTTGGCACGTGACTTATTTGATCGACGTAATGTTTTTTCACCCTTTGTTCGGGTATGCCGAATGTTTCATCATCTGCATCCAACCCAGATTCTGGTGAATGACCGGATATGGTAAAATTTCCTCTTAATAGACTTACACAATTGATGTTAATTCCTAGTTCGTCTTCAAGCTTTTTAAATTTCTGCACATCTTCGTCAGAACGCCAGTCAAGAATAGAAACAACTGAGTAAACGTCACGCGGATATTCCGCCTGGATGGATCGGATAATATTAATAGCCGTCTTCCCTGTTGACATCTCATCATCTACCAGGACGATTTCCCTTCTGTTATCTAATAGATTCCTTGAAATATAGCAGCGGTGAGAAGTGGCGTGTGAATGTTCTTCTTCGAACGTAATAATAGGATCTTCGTTGGAGAGCATCTCCCTGGTTGTGTGAAAATAATCCGCCTTCTTGAATGCGGAAAAGAATGCTTGTCCAAGGGCAGTCGCTGTTTCAGCAAATCCAATGATAACAGGTGACAGCTCAGAAGGTATGAATGCTTCTGGCACATTTGGATTCTCCTCTGCAAATTTTTCCTGAAGGTTGAATTCCTTGCCTAGTTCCAAATCTGCCGTCTTGGCTGCATATCGGGCTGCCAGGAGCGAGCCAGTTAGCAGTCCCTTTGAAGGGATTATCGGCAAATGTTTTCCTAATATTCTGCTTACGAACAAGAAGGAGCGTTTTTTATTCCGCCTTGCAGCCATGATAAATAAATCCTCTAACGGGAGGCTATACGGATTTTCCTTAATTTCTAATTCAATCGAAAGGTTATCAAGAATTCGATATGCATATTTCTTGTTTGAGTAAATCGATGTTTGTGATTCCATCTTGAAGCACCCCATATACCTGTGATTTCCGCAAAATCTTTTGTGCCCAGTAATAGTGCGGTTTTATTTCATTCATTTTATTGGCAAAGGCACTTTTCCTAACGCCATTGTGGTTATCTGCCTCATCCACTATGTTTTTTGCGTCAATGTATTCTTCGTAGCTGACAGCATTCAATGCATGGACTGTTTTAATATGACTTGGATGGATAATGGTTTTTCCAGTCAGCCCATTTGCTATGTCCATCAAAATTTCCTGGATCAAGCCATCCATATGCCGGTCGATCAATTCTGCCCGCCATTTTAACCCATCCTGCCCGAATGCAGTTTTAAATGGAGTCTGTCTCAACTGTGGTTTTAACATTCTTTGTGTGGAAGAGAAATACTCCCACACTGGACCGGAAACAACATATGGACTGTCATAACGGAGGAACACATTCACGATATCTGAAATACAGTCACGGATAACGCCTATATCCCATACTGTCGTATCTGCATTTCTTCTGATTCCATATAATCCGCTGAAATCCGTTGCACCAATCCTGACATTCAAAATCAGCTCCCGGTAGTCGTCCACCACAGATTTGATGGCAAGCAATTCTTCCAGCCTTGTCTCTTTTTCTATGATTCTTTTTGTTTCCAGGATGGGCATAGCATATAAAAGTGACCCATCAGCATTTAAGTTCTTAATAAACTTTAAAATCCCCTTGCCTGAAGCAGGATCGAATTTAGGTATGACGATACCTGTGAGAACATTAAATGCATCCCCTGCTAATTCTGCAAGATGTTGAAGTTGTTCCAGACTGCGGATCCTTACAAAAATTAACGGCAGCTCATCTTCTGAAAAAAAACCTTTGCCAAGGGCTTCTTTAAGGTGCTTTAATTCAGCCACCAATTGCAATTCTGCTTTTACCACTTCATGGTCGGCAATTGAATCTTCAAGACAAATCACCATTGATGCAAGACCATCATGCTTCTTTACCAGCAATTCCTGATGGATATTTTCTCTGGTAGCAGGCATGTAAAGAGTCGCTCCAAGGGCAAAGGCTAAAACTTCCCGATCTGTATATTTATTAAATTTGGTTGGTTTGATAAAAAACAGGTTTTCCAATTCTTTTTCATATAAATTTGAAAATAATTTCACGGAAAAATTCCCCTTTTGGGTGTTATAGATAAAAAGAAAGGGAGCAGACCTAAGTCAGTTCCCTAATAAAAGTAATATTTTTTATTGTACGTTTTTCTGTTGCTCATTTTCTTCCGCTTTTTTCTTATTCATATAGTGGACAACGAATGTTGCTCCGAATGTTACAAGCAAAAGAATGAAGAAGTAAATGTGATCAATATGGAATCCAAAAACGCCTGCAAACATTTTTGCAGCGATGATCAGGATTAAGATGTAAGCAGTCGTTTCCAGCTCAGGTACGCGTTCAATCAATTTCAGGAATACACCGGCAACTCCACGCATCATCAATACGCCAATCATACCGCCGAGTAATAACACCCAAACTTCCTGGCTGATACCAAATGCCGCGAGAACACTGTCAACAGAGAATGCAATATCCATTATTTCAACAGCTGCAACAGTACCCCAGAATGTGCCGAATAAACGGATTAGCAGCCCGCCCTGCTTAACACCTTCAACTTCTTCGATATCTGGCTCTTCACCTTTTCTCTTATCCATGAAGTATTTAATTGACAGCCAGGCAAGATAGCCGGCTCCAATTACTTTTACCCACCAGAATTCGATCAAATAAACACCAATGCCGATTGCGATAAAACGGAAAGCATAGGCTCCAAGCAAACCGTAGAACAATGCTTTCTTTCGCTGTTTCTCCGGTAAGTGCTTAACCATTACAGCCAAAACAAGCGCATTGTCGGCTGACAATAGACCTTCCAGGATAACCAGCGTACCAATCAATCCCCAGCTGACCGGATCCGTTAGAACTCGAACCCACATATCCCACTCAAAAAACTGGGCATAAGTATCTATAAATCCTTGTATTATTTCAGGCATTCTTGTAGTTCCTCCCACTATGTTGAATATATTCTCTATAGAAAGACCCGGCATCGGCCGGGCCTATCTTCATCTCACTTATATAATTTTACCCTACTTGCAGTCCAAAGTCTGTAGCAAGTGCTGCCAATCCACCTTGGTAACCGCTGCCGATTGCGCTGAATTTCCATTCGTTGTTGTGGCGGTATAGCTCTCCGACAACGATTGCCGTTTCGATTGAGAAATCTTCTCCAAGATCATAACGGATTATTTCTTCATTCGAGCCAGCGTTCAAGATTCTTACATATGAATTAGACACTTGGCCAAAGTTCTGGCGGCGAGCTTCGCCATCATGGATAGTTATGGTAAAAGCAACGCGTTGAACTTGTGCTGGGACTGCTCCAAGATCCACGGTGACTTGTTCATCATCACCATCTCCAGCTCCGGTACGGTTGTCTCCTGTATGTACGACAGAACCATTTCCGCCAGTCGTATTGTTGTAAAATACAAAGTCGGCTTCAGAAGTTACTTTTCCGTTATCTCCCAAAAGGAAAACGGACGTATCAAGGTCAAAATCATTTCCGCCATCATATTTATTTACATCCCATCCGAGACCTACTACTACCTTTGTTAAACCAGGGTTTGTTTTAGTCAGATCCACTTTCTGGCCTTTTGATAAACTGATTGCCATTTTTTCTACCTCCAAATATTTATTTCGTTAGTTTTTTACGTTTTAATTATAAGAAAGGTTTCATTTTGCTATAAATATTTTTTCACAAATCCTTCTTAAATTCAAATATATCAACTTTTCCACTTAGGCGGTGTGTTTTTGGCCCAGAAAATCGTTCCCAGTTCGTAATGTGTCTGGAAACTATCATGATAAGTATGGTAATGGAAGTTAAACCAGAAGCCCTCTTTTGGCGGCTGGTCTCGCCTTACGTGAAAACGGATGATGTCTTTGCCATTGTCATCAATGATGTGGAAAATCTTTTCTGATTCCCCTCCGCCCGGCATCTCGGTGATTCGAAGATAATTTAATCTTTCTCCAGGATACTGAACAGCTACCATTTCAATTGCCTTTTCAATGTTTGGCAGGATCGTTTGCCGGAACTCGTCCTCAATTACTGGTCCAATCTTTTTGCCGAATTTCTGAAACGATTGCATTTCAGCTTCCTTCATTGCCCTGCCTATAAATTTATCCCTTTCGGCCTCCTCATCTAGAGGAGAATCCATAGTATCATAATATGAAGTTTCAGCAGATGCAGATTTTTCAGCCCGGTCAGTCGTTGTTGTCAGGAATCCATTCGCCTGGGCTGGTGAAACCATCCCAAATGTAAAGATGGAAATCAGGACGACTAGCGATTTGCGAAGCCATGCTGGCATGTGGATCACTTCCTTTATGTATTAGAAATTTGATTATCAGTTAAACTATTTATGAGCTTTCATTAAATCAATGTTCTTATAACAAAATATCCGAAAAGAGTAAAAAATATTTGTAGCATTATTATAACTTGTTTATACGTAAAATTGGGTAAAGGGTTTCAAATTTTTCAAAAATGGTTATAAGGAAATATTATGGCAGTATTTTCGTTTATTTATAAGGAGGTTAAATCTATGGAGTGGGGTATTGTTGCAATAAGTTTCTTAATGCTTGCCTATTTTGTGTATTTGTCAATCGCAGATTAAAATGGAACATCATAAAAAAGAGTGAGGGAATTCCCCTCATTCTTTTTCGATAACTCCAAAATGGAACTTAGCTGATTTCCGGCGGTTTACTTTAAAGCCAAATTCATCAAACCTTGTGCTTCGAAAATGATCCTTAAGAATGACACGCTGCTTCGCTACCCGAAGGGCATGATCCATCATCTCTTTAGATAGCCCCTCATAAACTGCAAAATGGCTTAATCCTCTGATTCCGTCTGATTCAAGAATCGATTCATCAAACATCGGATCAAAATAAACACAGTCAAAGCTGTTATCATCCAGCCTTTTCAAAAAATCATGGGAATATCCATTTACAACCTTAATGTTTGCCATCGCCTGATTAATGGCTTTGTAGCCGGAATCCCAGCTTTTCAAGCCAGTTTTAACAAGATAAGACAGTTCCGGCCGGGCTTCTACTCCTGTTACATAACCTGTCGTACCAACTGCATAACTGGCTACAATGCTGTCTGACCCAAGACCAAGTGTACAGTCGAGAAAGCTCATTCCTTCTGCCAATTTCCCACTCTCAGTGAGAGGGTCGCTTTCACCATTCATCAGCCTTTTAATTCGGAACATTGCAGAATTCGGGTGAAAAAAGAATGGCTCTTTTTCTCCGAACGGGTAAAGTTCCAGGCGTTCCTTGCCAATAACAAGGCAATGATCAGAGAGCTTTTCTTGTATTGCGAAGATCGATCTTTTCTTTCTTGGAACAAATTCCGCATTTAAATCACCAGCAATTTTTCTGGCGTGGGCAGTCATTTCTTCATTCGTTCTGCCCGCTGTTGTCACAAACACCCTTAACACCTCAAATCATTTTAAAAAGACTTAAATACCCAGAAGAAAAGAAAAAGGACGTCAAATGACATCCTTTCAGAAAACTTTAGCAGTTCGCTTCAAATGCAGAAATCAAGTTATCAATAATCGCTTCCATCGGCTGGCCTTCGATATCATGGCGTGGGATGAAATGAACAACTTCTTTCCCTTTTAATAATGCCATTGATGGTGATGATGGCTCGATGTCTGTAAAATATTCACGCATTTTAGCTGTAGCTTCTTTATCCTGGCCTGCAAACACTGTTACAAGATGATCAGGCTTCTTTTCGCATCTTAATATAGCCTGTGTAGCTGAAGGACGAGCAAGGCCAGCAGCACATCCGCATACAGAGTTAACCACAACTAGTGTAGTTCCTTCTGTGTTCTCAACGAATTTTTCTACTTCTTCAGCTGTCAGTAATTCTTGAAATCCAGCACGTGTCAGCTCTTCACGCATTGGTTTTACCATTTGTCTCATATATTCTTCATATGCCATTGACATTAAAGGATCCCTCCCAACAATAATTCAGTTTTAGCATACTATATTATCAATGTTCAACGCAATAAAAGAACAATCTCAAGAATGGACAGGATGCTCTGCCACTGTTTCTTCAAATGAATCGGTAACTGCTCCTTTTGATGAGCAGGATACTAACCTTGCATACTTTGCCAAAGTACCCCTTGACGGCAATGCTGGTGGGTTCCACGTCTGTTTCCGGGCCGCAAGCTCAGCATCACTTAAATTAACGCTCAATAACTTTTCCTCACTATCTATGGTGATTAGATCTCCATTTTTTATCAGGGCTATCGGTCCGCATACCTGAGCTTCAGGGGCAATGTGGCCGACAACAAGTCCATGGCTTCCTCCCGAGAATCTTCCATCTGTCAGTAGAGCTACACTTTCTCCAAGGCCTTTTCCGACAAGAATCCCAGACAGGGAGAGCATTTCTGGCATTCCCGGTCCCCCTTTAGGGCCCTCATACCGGATAACCAGGACATCACCTGCGACAATTTGGTTTGCCATAACAGCTTTTGAAGCAGATTCCTCATCATCAAACACTTTGGCAGGTCCCGTCATACTCTTTACCTTTAAGCCTGAAACTTTGGCAACTGCCCCATTAGGAGCCAGATTTCCTTTAAGAACTACTAACGGACCGTCTTTTCTTAAAGGTTCGCCTACTGGGTGGATTACTTGCTGACCTGCTTTTAAATCAGGAAATTCCTTCAAGTTCTCTTCAAGCGTTTTTCCAGTAACGGTCAGGCAGTCGCCATGCAACAAGCCTTCTTTTAATAACAGCTTCATTACCGCCGGGACACCGCCTGCTTCGAATAAATCTTGCATCACATACTTGCCGCTCGGCTTTAAATCAGCAATATGAGGTACTCTTTCTTGTAGTCTATTGAAATCCTCAAGTTTAAGATCAACTTCAGCACAATGGGCAATTGCCATTAAATGGAGGATGGCATTAGTGGATCCGCCCAGTGCCATGACAACTGTAATCGCGTTTTCAAACGCCTTCTTGGTTAAAATCTGTCTTGGACGGATGTCTTGCTCAAGCAATTGGTAGACGGCCTGACCTGCTGTGAAACAATCATCGTGCTTGGCTTCTGTTTCTGCCGGATTGGAGGAGCTGCCTGGCAAGCTCATTCCAAGGGCTTCAATAGCACTCGCCATTGTGTTAGCAGTGTACATTCCGCCACAAGAACCGGAACCTGGACATGCATGGCATTCGATTTTTTGAAGCTGCTCATCGCCAATTGCACCCTTGTTGTATTCACCGACCCCTTCAAAGGCAGAAACAATATCAATATCTTTCCCATCCAATTTCCCTGGTTTGATCGTCCCGCCATAAACGAATACAGATGGCAGGTCCATCCTGGCAATAGCCATCAAGCATCCTGGCATATTCTTATCACAGCCTCCGATTGCAACAAACCCATCAAGACTTTCACCCTGGACAACCGTCTCGATCGAGTCTGCGATCAAATCTCTGCTTGGCAGTGAATAACGCATGCCATCTGTACCCATCGATATCCCGTCAGAAACCGTAATTGTATTGAAAATAAGCGGTGCCCCACCCGCTGTTCTTGCTCCTTCTTTTGCCTTTAAAGCTAGTTTATCAATATGTATGTTACATGGAGTCACTTCGCTCCAGGTACTTGCAATGCCAATCATTGGCTTCTTAAAATCCTCTGTACTAAAGCCGACTGCCCTTAACATCGCCCTGTTCGGTGCCTTTCTCGCATCATCACTGAATACATGACTCTTTATCCTTAAATCCTTTACCATTGGATGTACCTCCCGATTTTTTATTCATTACAATAAACCTTTTTAAATTCAATTGCAATAATTTTCGAAAAATTATAATAATGTAAGCGAATTCATTTTTACAATGAGAAAAATTACCTATTAGATCATAAAGCAGATCACAATTTTTGAGTTTTTAGTGGCTTACGAAAAATAGCCAGGTTGCAAATTGCACCCTGGCCGCTCTGTTTACATAATAATATTATTGCTTTCTCGCTTCAGTCATCTGCTTCCATACTGATCCTTTGGCTTCCTCACCCTGTTCAATTCGGACGATTGCCAATTTCACCTGCATGCTAACTTCAAATTCCGGATCATTTTCGGCTTCTTTTAGAGCAGGTAGTGCTCTTTCGTCTCCAACCTCATAGAGGAACATCGCAGCACGCCAACGCACAAGCTTGCTCGGATCTTTCAAGGCCACCATCATTTCATCCATCGCTTCAGGATGGCCAAGATCTGACAAGCAATCCCCAGCGGTCCTTCTCACTGTGACAGTTTTATCCTTTAATGCTTTATATAGCAGCGGCAGTGCTTCTTTTTCCTCGATCATACCGAGATAAACTGTTGCCAGCCTGCGAATGGATGGCTTCTCATCATGCAACGCTTTTTCAAGCATTGGCAAATCCTCAACAGTTGGAGCCTCCATTTGCTCTAGCAGCTGGTACCTTATACGCCAATCTGGATCATCCAAATCGTCTGCTTTAATTCTTATTTTTTTCTTCGCAGATTTTATTTGTGCTTCCTGCGCAGGATTTTGTGTAACTGTTACAAGCTCCTTCAGCCTATCAGGTGGATAGGCCGCGAGAAGTTCTTCGACCACTTCATTTCCTACCTGTTCAAATTCGCCGTATCTGGCTCCAAGCTCCTTCCACCTGCGGACCATAACGATATTATCTTCCGGAGACTGGACTTCGCCAACGCTCTTTATAAAAAGATCCGGAAGGCCGAAGCGCTTCTCTTCAGTTCCATCTGTTAATTTAACTTGCATTGGAATACCTTTGTACACCTGAACTTGAACTTTAATTTCTCCAAAATGCTCATTTATTTTTGGTGTGCCATCGCTTGATTCCTCAGTTTCCTGACCAAAGGCTTTTCTCACCTCGGGTAAAATAGCCTGCCAGTCAAATTTTGCATTCCTCTCTACTGCAAGGAAATCTGCAACATGGTAAACACCTTTCACACCTTTGATGTCGAGTATTTTAACAATAACATCAGGTGCTCCGGCTGCAGCATCCTTCTTGTAATTATTGCTTTTGCCCATAGGAAGCTCTTCATCCAGATTTATTTTCATTGTATTCGGACTCGGTGTTGGTTCAATCGATAAAATTTTCACATTCCCACCCCTTTGTAATTATTAGGAATGAAGCCATTTTAACATAACATTATGCGGATAGCATCGAGAGTCACTTATCATGGGTAAGCAATTCCAAATACACCTTCCAGCTAAATTCAACAATACCTATGTTGATGTATTATACTTAGTTACATGTCGTGGATTTCACCCTTGTAACAGAAAAACTGACTCAGAAGGTCACATTCACGACCTTTTGAGTCAGTCTTTTTACTCATCTTCTGCAAGTTCACTTAAATAACTCCATCTTTCAATCAAATACTCAAGCTTTTCATTCAGCTCAGTCTCTTCATTTACCAAAGCCTGTCCTCTTTCAAAATCACTGCCGATATTCGCCATCTCACCCTGGATTGCTTCAAGACGATTTTCAGTTTCGGCTATTTTATCATCAATTTCTTCGAACTCTTTTTTATCCTTGTAGCTCATTCTCTTTTTCTTCGGCTTTTCGGCTGGTTCTGCTTTTTCTTTCTTTGAAACAGCAAGATCAGCTGCTGGCTTTGGACGCTTTTCGAGATAATCTGAATAATTGCCAAAATAAAGTGCTGTTCTGCCTTCGCCTTCAAGCACCAATACCTGATCAACAACCTTATCAAGGAAATAGCGGTCATGGGATACGCTTATGACAACGCCGGGGAAGTCTTCAAGATAGTCTTCCAATACAGTCAAAGTCTGGGTGTCAAGATCATTCGTCGGTTCATCCAGGAGCAGGACGTTTGGTTCTTCCATTAATAGTTTTAACAGATACAGCCGACGCTTTTCTCCTCCTGAAAGTTTCCGGATAGGAGTACCATGAGCATAGGGAGGGAACAGGAATCTTTCAAGCATTTGCGCGGCTGAAATGGTCTTTCCATCAGTCGTATGGACAATCTCCGCCGTTTCTTTCAGGTATTCGATCACCCGTTGATTTTCATCCATATCTTCGTTTTCCTGTGTATAATAAGCTATCTTTACGGTTTGTCCTGTAATGATTTCTCCTGAATCCAATTGTATCCTGCCAGAAAGGATATTCAGCAAAGTCGATTTGCCGGTGCCATTTCGGCCGATGATTCCCAATCTGTCGCCACGCTTTACCAGCAAATTGAACTGATCTAGAATGACCTTTCCATCATAATTCTTGGTAGCATCTTTTAATTCAAGCACCTGTTTTCCCAGTCTGCTTCCACTAAGTGAGATTTCCAGTTTTTCAGATGACTTCACATTTGAAACCTCGTCGTCAAGCTGATCAAAACGCTGGATCCTTGCTTTTTGTTTGGTCGTTCTGGCTTTGGCTCCCCTTCTGATCCATTCAAGCTCCTGCCTGAATAAGTTCTTCTTTTTTTCAAAAGATGCAGCTTCATTTTCTTCCCGGATTGCTTTGGCTTCAAGGAAACTCGCATAGTTCCCTTTATAGCTATATAAAGATCCTCCATCCAATTCAAAAATCCTGTTCGTAACCCTGTCCAGGAAATAACGATCATGCGTCACGAGTAAAAGAGATCCTGAATATCTCGACAAATAGTCTTCAAGCCATTTTACTGTTTCATAATCAAGATGGTTCGTAGGTTCATCGAGTATTAACAAGTCTGGTGATTCTATTAAAACTTGCGCCAGTGCAACACGCTTCTTCTGTCCACCTGATAGCTCATGCATTTTCTTCGAGAAATCAGTGATACCCAGTTGCATTAAAATAGACTTTGCTGCTGTATTTGCATCCCATCCATCTGAGCTGTCCATCTGCCTCTGCAATTCAAAAAGTTTTTCCTGCAGTACATTGTCTTCAGGCTTGCTGCCCAAATCAGATAGAACCAACTCATAATCCCTCATCAATTTGAGGATTGGCGCATCCCCGCTGAATACTTGATCAAGGACCGTCCGCCCTGGTTCCATTTCTGGCTGCTGTGAAAGATAGGAAATTTTATAGTCTTTAGCAAATATTATTTCTCCTGAATCAGGCTGGTCGATGCCAGCGACAATTTTAAGTAATGAGGATTTACCTGTACCGTTCACTCCAATAAGACCAACTCTTTCACGCTCACCAACCGTAAAGGAAATCCCTTTGAATAATTCTTTTTCCCCGTATGTTTTCGTCACGTTCTCAATCGTGATCATCTTCATGCCTTACCATTCCATTCACTGTAAAATTGTGCAAGGAAGCTTTCCATGAATGCATGCCTTTCCTTAGCAAGCTTCTTTGCCTGTTCAGTATTCATTTTATCTTTCAGCTTCAATAATTTTTCATAAAAATGATTGATAGAAGAACTATCGCCAGTACGATATTCTTCCAGGGTCATATCTTCCCTGACAGAAATGCCAGGATCGAAAATAGGGTGGCCTTTCTTGCCCCCATATGCAAATGTCCGGGCAATCCCAATCGCCCCAAGTGCATCCAGGCGGTCTGCATCCTGGACTATTTCAGCTTCAAGGCTGCTAAGTTCGATCTCTCGGCCCCCTTTAAAGGAAACCGTTTCGATACAATCCTTTATTAAATCGGCAATATTGCTCTCAAGCTCAAGTTCTGACAAAAATGAATCCAGCTTAGACCATCCGGCTTCTTCTGACTCGTTCAACTTTTCATCAGGTATGTCATGAAGCAAGGCTGCCATTTCTATAATGAACCAATCTCCTTTTTGTTCTTTGCTCCATATTAAACGGGCATTCTTCCTGACTCTGTCAATATGGTGCCAGTCATGCCCGGATGAATCCTTGCCTAATTCTTTTTTTACAAATGCCTCTGCGGCTTCAATCTTCTCTCTCATTTACTGCACCTACTTTCCTTCGGAAACTATTTTACCATATAGAATGCAATCGACTGTAGATATGTATTTTTACCATGGAAGAACGGATTTGCATAGGAGAATAACCTATTGAAACATTCATTCCCCTGTTTTCTTGCCATACATTATTCCAATGGACATTGTTGTATCATTCATTGCCCTGTTTTACTGTTATCTGTTTTCCTGTTATGTCTTGTTCCAGAGGACCTTTTTGAATCTTGAACCGCCCGATTTTCATGCCACTCATATTCTAATGCAGATTTTTAATATTTCCAAAAAGAAAAAGTGCCAATTGGCACTTAAACGTTTGCGTTATTCCAGCTGATACCTATGGTATGTTCGCCAGCATGAACGCCGATGACTGCTCCTATTGGGCAGCTTTTGAATTTAATATCAGGAAATTCGTTTTCCAGCTGGGATTGCCAGTCATCCGCTACCTCTTTATGCAGACCGTAAAGGATATAAACTTCTTTAACCTTATACACTTCATGGGATGACCTTAAATAATCAAACATTTTTTCCCGTGCTTTTTTGTCGCTTCGCACCTTATCCTTTGTATTTAAGCCGCCGTCCTCGATACTGATGATTGGTTTAATGCTCAGCATGCTGCCAAGGTAAAACTGTAATCCTGACATACGTCCGCTTCTATGGAGCTGCTGCAGGCTGCCAACCATTACATACGTTTCATTTGAATTGCGCAATATCTCGAGCTTTTCCATAATCTCTTCAATACTTGCACCTTGTTCTGCCAATGCAATGCCCTTTTTTAATTGGGATGTCAGCGGGAATGTTAATATTTTCGAGTCGAATGTTAGTACAGGGATTTCGACTGATTGAGAAGCCTGTACGCTCGAAGCAACTGTTCCGCTTAGCTTGGCTGAGACAAGAATAGAAAAAACCGCATCATAATCTTTTGCCAGCTGCTCGTATAATTCCATGAAAACCCCTACTGGTGGCTGTGATGTCTTGGGTGGTGTTTTTAAGCTTTTTAATCTTTCGTATAATTCTTCAGCAGTTAAATCTTTGCCATCTAAATATTCTACATTGTCTAAGACTATGGTCATTGGCACTTGATATACATCAGGGTGATTTCTTAGTTCTTCATCTAAATAAGCTGTACTATCGGTTACCCATGCGATTTTTTTCAAACGCTTTCCTCCTTTTATAAAATGGCTGTGTTAATCTTGTCTGTTGATTTCCGCTCCAGGCGCTTCGCTTTCCGGGGGGCGTCAGGTGAGCCCCCAGGAGTCTTCGCGCCTTCCGCTCCAATCAACAGGTGCTAAAAAATCATCATTGTACTTTAACACAGTCTATAAAATAAATGTATTTCTCCGTAGTATTACTAGATTATTCTGAAAACTGCAGACGAATTCCTGCCTATCACGGCAGGAAACATTGAATCTATTGAAATTTTAGGACAATGAAGCCTTGAGCTTTACCAAGGATTGAATCATATAACCAATCATTTCTGTGAGATCGTCAATCTGATTCTCGTAAATGAGTCTGTTAAATGAAATTGATGCTTTATTCTTTACAAGGGATGAGTCCTCTAAAGCGTGAATCTGGACGATTTGTTCAATTACCCGGCCAGATCCCCAAATCTCTTCTAAAACAGTATGAATCCTTTTGTAAAGACTTGATTCATTACGATGGATCAGTGAAAAGTGAATAACGACTTTACATCCTGCAAGGTGCGCAGCATGTTTCATGTCCATCAGCTCGGCAGAAAGATTTTCAAGTCCCGCCTCGAGTGTCATGGTCGCATTCACACCTGAATGTTCATCTCCAGGCAAACAGCATGTTATTTCATATTTTCGCGACAGCTTTGCAGTGTTAATCCAGTCATTTCGGTCTATGACCAATATTTCGCCACTTAAATCTCTGTCATAAATTGCGCCTTCGATCACGACTTTGATATTTTCAAATGCTGTCGGGTCAAACATGAATTCCCACTCCTTTTTTGCCTAGAAAAGTCCTACTGCGTTCCCATCCTCATCAACATCCATATTGAGTGCAGCCGGAAGTTTTGGGAGTCCAGGCATTGTCATCACTTCACCTGTCAGGGCCACGATGAACCCTGCACCCACAGATGGCTTTAATTCTCGCACTGTAATCTTGAATCCTGAAGGCCTTCCAAGCTTTTGCGGATCATCCGAAAGAGAATATTGCGTTTTAGCCATACATACCGGAAGAACTCCCCAACCATAGGCTTCAAACTCACTAAGCTGTTTCTTAGCTTTTGGTGAAAATTCTACTCCATCTGCCCCATAAACCTGGCGGGCGATTGTCTGGATTTTCACTTCCAGAGGGTCTGACAAGTCATATAAATGGGCAAAGGTATTTTCTTTGCTGCTGATTACATCAAGCAATGTTTCTGCCAGTGCCAGACCTCCAGCTCCTCCCTTTTCCCACACTTCAGTCAGCGCAGCCGGAATTCCTGCATCTCCGCATAATTCCAGTAATGTATTTGTTTCAAGCTCGGTATCAGTTATAAATTTATTAATCGCCACAATATACGGAAGACCGAAACCGGCAATTGTTTCGACATGCTTCTTCAAGTTCTTAAAGCCATCTCTTAATGCCTGCACATCTTCTTTTACAAGCTCAGTTTTTTTCAGCCCGCCATGCATTTTGAGGGCCCTTATTGTAGCGACAATCACAACAGCAGCAGGTTGGATTCCAGCAGTCCTTGCCTTGATATTAAGAAACTTTTCCGCACCCAGATCTGCACCGAATCCTGCTTCGGTTACGACAAAGTCTGCAAGCTTCGAAGCCGCATCCGTCGCTATTACACTATTACACCCATGGGCAATGTTCGCAAAAGGTCCGCCGTGGATCAATGCAGGAGTATGCTCAATTGTCTGAACGAGATTCGGCTTTACTGCCTCCTTGAGCAGAAGTGTTAACGCACCTTCAACTCCAAGGTCTCCAACAGTGACAGGCTGCCTGTTATAATCATAAGCTACGACCATTTTCGCCAGCCTGCGCTTTAAATCTTTCAAATCGCTGGCAAGGCAAAGAACCGCCATAATTTCAGAAGCAACTGTAATATCAAAGCCGTCTTCACGAGGAACTCCCTGGATAGGTCCTCCAAGACCAATGACAACTTTTCTTAAAGCGCGGTCATTAAGATCAAGCGCTCTCTTCCAAACGATCCTCCGCTGATCAATATTAAGCTGATTGCCCTGCTGCAGATGATTATCAATCAATGCTGCCAGAGCATTATTGGCAGTTGTTATCGCGTGAAGGTCACCAGTAAAGTGCAGGTTGATGTCTTCCATTGGAAGAACTTGTGCAAACCCTCCACCCGTTGCTCCTCCCTTGATCCCCATTGTCGGTCCTAAAGAGGGCTCACGCATCGCGATCATTGTTTTTTGGCCGAGTCTGTTCAAAGCATCTGCAAGGCCGACAGTCACTGTGGACTTTCCTTCTCCTGCCGGAGTTGGGTTAGTTGCAGTAACAAGAATGACCTTACCGCTTTCTTTCGTTTTAAGTTTTGCAAGAGCTTCTGCTGAGAGCTTAGCCTTGTATTTTCCAAACAGCTCAATTTCATCGGCATCGAGGCCGAGCTTAGCTGCAATTTCCGTAATTGGTTTCATTTTACTTTCACGAGCAATTTCAATATCTGACTTAACTTGAATATTCGTTTCCATCCTCAATACCCCCAGATATTCTATATATGCTTACCAATTTATATTCTACCATCACAGCAAAGCAATCAGGATAAAAATATTCATATGACACAAAAATACCCCTTTAGTCAATTGCTCCGTCAAAGAATTCAGATTATAATAAACTTTATTACAATTCGAGCTGCTTTTTAAAGGAGGTTATCTCATGCCAATAAAAATCCCATATCATCTTCCCGCAAGAGAGATTCTGGAAAAGGAAAATATTTTCATCATGGATGAAGGCCGGGCAGCACAACAGGATATCCGTCCTCTCAATATTTTAATCCTTAACCTGATGCCAGAGAAAGAGAAGACAGAAAGACAGTTGCTTCGACTGCTTGGGAATACTCCTCTCCAAGTGAATATCAATTTCTTAAAAACAGCTTCATATGAATCCAAAAACACATCAAGTTATCATCTAGCTGAATTTTACCAGACCTTTGAACAGGTTAAGGAAAAAAAATTTGACGGGATGATCATTACTGGGGCACCTATTGAGCTCCTCGATTTCGAGAGCGTTGAGTATTGGGAGGAACTCACGGAAATTTTTAGCTGGGCAGATCAGAATGTTACCTCCACATTGCATATATGCTGGGGTGCACAGGCTGCATTGTACTACCATTATGGAATCGGAAAATACGAGCTTCCAAAAAAGTGCTCTGGGGTTTACATACATCATGTGCTGGATAGGAAAGCGAAACTCTTGAGAGGGTTTGATGATGTATTCAAAGCACCACATTCGAGAAATACTGATGTATCAATTGATGAATTGATGAAAAATAAGAATCTTAAGCTGCTCGCCTCTTCAGAAGAAGCAGGGCCCTTAATCATCTCATCAGCTGATGGCAAAAAAATCATGATTACTGGCCACTTGGAATACGAAGGCTCTACATTGGCCGAAGAATATGCCCGTGATAAAGCAAAAGGGATTTCAATCCATATGCCTGAATATTATTTTCCCGAGGATAATCCGGTTCAGACGCCGTTAAACAGCTGGCGGTCGCATGCACACTTATTCTTTTCCAATTGGCTCAATTATTACGTATACCAGGAAACACCTTATGATTGGGATTAACAGCAAAGAGAGGCATCGTGGTCGATGCCTCTGTTTTGTTTATGCTTGAGGAGAATAGTATACTTCCTCATACGGCTGGACAACGACAAATCCATCACCGCTGAATTTCATTTGTATCGATTCTCCGCTTCCCCGGCCAAGGAAGGTTTTTAACGAAATATCAGTGACGAAATCGGGCTGCAAATTCCCTGACCATGCCACTGTCGCATTTGGATCTGTATACACTGGATTATCCTGGCTGACAAGAAGTGTCAATGGTTCATAATGAGACGTAATTGCTACCATTCCTGTTCCCTCTAGCCGAACATTGAACAATCCTCCTGACAGCAGTCCAGCCACTCGCCGCATCAGTTTGATATCCCAGCTGATAGAAGGTTCGAATGCAAGAAGATCATTTCCGTTAACAAATATAGATTCATTCTGAAGGTTTAAAATCGATATTTTTTTCCCTTGGTCTGCCAAATAAAGCTTCCCATTCCCGGTTGCTTTCATGAGTGACGTACCCTCACCTGTCAAAGCCTTCTTGAACATCTTTCCCAGACCATGCTCGAGAATTCCTTCTCGTTCAAACTTGATATTTCCTCGGAACGACACCATCGCCCCCGCTTTCGACCACACCTGCCCATTCAAGTTAATTTCCAGCATTCTAGGAGTCTCAATTTCGAATAACCCTTCGCCTTTATCCTGCTGTTTCGTATTACTCACAAATTCATTGATTGAATATCGGCTCATTCCCTTTTCCTCCTAACTTATTTCAGTTGAAACATAAAGACCCACATAAAGGAAAGGGCTTGCTGAAGTTCGTTTGGCAGTGATCCAAGAGCGAGCTGTTCCGCAGCTTTTTTATAAACACCATACTCGCCTACCTTCTTCCAGCCATTTTCAACCGCTAGCCTTTCAAGCTCCCAGGGCATGATTGTATTGCAAATCACATCATCGCCATATAGTCTTCGGTAGCTATTAATTCTTGGACCCGCTGTCGGCCCTAAAATGCCAATGCAGGCAAAGCCATCTGGTTTCAATATCCTGGCAGCTTCGTTTAATGATTTATATGGACTTATTGTCCATTCAAAGGAATTGATCGCCATAACCGCTTCAAATGCTTCACTCCGAATTCCGCAATTTGATAATTCCGCTTTATGAAATGCAATATTTTCATTTCGGGGATTCTCCCGGGCTTTTCCCAGCATTTCATCCGAAACATCGATTCCTGTTACTTTATATCCTTCTTCTGCTAATTTCTCTGATCCAATTCCATCTCCGCAGCCTAAGTCGCACACAGCGGCGCCAGCTGGAACGTATTTTTTAATGAAAGGGACAATATCTTTCCTGCTTCCTGTTTCCCACATTCCCCTGCTTCGGGAGTTCCAGGACGATGCCATTTCGTCCCATTTTTTCTCTGATTCCAATTCCCAATTGAACATGTCCTCTTGTTCACCTGCCTAGTTTCTATTAACTGCATCCTTAGTTATTTCGCGATAAAAACATAATTTCCTTTTAGTTTATTTTTCAATATTAAGTGCAAGACTAGAAGGATGAAAGGAGAGGATTTTATGGATCCAGAGCAATTAGTTGCGATTCACAAAAACCATGCCGGAGAGATCATCAGCTTCCAGACCTCAAGCGGACGGATTATTTCTTATCGAAAGGCTTTGAATGAAGCTGAAGCAGGTTTCATTACTGGAGTTAATATCAATGAAACTGAAGAGGGTCCTGCATCTTTGGTTTCTGCTGATGGACTAGAGTTAAATCAATTTCCAGATATATACTAAAAAACACCTGACTAATGTCAGGTGTTTTTTCAATCTTCTTCATTCTGTTTCTGGATTGCCCTTAACTCTTCTACTCGGGATTCATCTTCTTCAAAGTATTGAACGAGGTCCCCAATTCTGTCGATTGCGTCCCAGCTTAAATGATGCTCAATTCCTTCAACATCATTGTAAATATTCTCATCCTTAACGCCAATCACCTTGAGTAATTGTTCCAGCAATTCATGGCGGTAGACCAATCGCTTGCCGGTCTTAATTCCCTTTGGTGTCAGCATCAGGCCGCGATATTTTTCATACACTAAAAATTGATCCTTATCAAGCTTCTGGACCATCTTGGTTACCGAGGAGGGATGGACGGATAATGCTTCTGCGATATCCGATACACGGGCATAGCCCTTCTCTTCTATCAAATTATATATTTGTTCAATGTAATCTTCCATACTGGGTGTTGTCATCCCTTGACCTCCAATGCTTAAACAATAGCCATATTAAAGTGTACTATAGAAGAACAGGAGTGACAAGGCGCTATCCTTCTTGCTTGATTGGCTGAGGTGCTAAATCAAACTTTAATTTCTTTTCCTGCTCGTCCCAATATAGCATGGCGGCAAACTGTTTATCTTTTCCCTGGAAACCTTCAATGACTTCCGTTTTACCTTCTGCTAACAGTTTTTTGATATTTTTTTGTGTAACCGTTTTACCAAGGATCTGTTTCGACAGCGTGAAATCACATTTTGTTTTCTGATAGTTAGAACAGCCATAGAAAGCCCCTTTATCGACTACCATCCCATCACACTTCTTGCATTTGCCGAGGCTCGTGCTTCTGCGAGCGCCACCGCTTTTCTTCCCAGGTACGAAGGCACTGGTCAATTCCTCAGAGAATGTCCAGCCCGATGACCCTTCAGATGTTTCAGTTACAAGGTGCTTTATCATTTTAGAGGTTTGGTCAATAAATTGTTTAGGTGACGCTTCTCCCTCGCCGATTTGGTGCAGCCGCTGTTCCCATTTGGCAGTCATTTCAGGTGAGGCAAGGACTTGTCCGCCAATAGCAGCAACGAGGATTTTCGCTTTGGCAGTTGCATAGACGAGATTCTTTTTAACATCAATATAAGCGCGGTCCTTAAGCATTGTAATTATGCCTGCCCTGGTTGCTTCAGTTCCAAGACCTTCCGCCTTCATCAAAACCTTTTCGAGTTCTTTATCTTCTATATGCTTTCCAGCTGTTTTCATAAGTGTAATCAGCTGGCCTTCTGTCAGTCTTTTGGGCGGTTGTGTTTTACTTTCCTTTACCTCAGCTTTCACTACATTGCCGGTTTCTCCTTGTTGAACTGCCGGAAGCACAGGCTCTTTATCTGCTTCTTTTTGCGGAAGCACTTTCTTCCAACCCTCTTCCAGCTGAACCTTCCCTTTTGAAATAAATTCAGCCCTGCCATCGACAACGGTTTTGATCGTTGTATACTCCGCGGCATAAGGTCCATAATGAGCCGCTATTAAAGTTCTCGCAAGTAAGTCATAAAGCTTCTGCTCATCTCCTGACAACCTGTTCAGATTAGGCACCTGTTCAGTCGGGATAATGGCGTAGTGGTCGGTTACCTTCTTTTCGTTCACATACCGCTTATTATTTTTAATTGACGATATCGGCAGAGGGAAAAAAGCTTCGTAATCAGATATTGTCTGCAATTTGTTTAAAATTGCAGGAAAGCCTTCAGCTTCTCCTGGTGTAACATACCTGGAATCGGAACGAGGATAGGAAACGATACCTCTTTGATAGAGTCCCTGCAAGATATCCAGTGTTTTTTTCGGTGACATTTTAAAACGGCGGTTCGCCTCAGCCTGTATCGCTGAAAGGTTGTACAATAACGGAGGCAGAAATTCCTTTTTCTCGGAATTCACTTCAGCAGCAATTGCCTCTTTCCCATTACAAAAAGCGGCAATCTTCTCAGCCATTTCCTTAGAGGAAATTCTTGAATCTCCATCTTTCTCCCATTTTCCGCTGTATTTTTTGCTATTGATATTAAACTTCCCAAACACTTCCCAAAACGGCTCAGAGACAAAATTTTCGATCTCCAGCTCTTTCTTGACAATCAAGGCAAGAGTTGGCGTTTGTACCCTTCCTACCGAAAACACGTCCGAATATCCCTTCTTCTGAAGGAGAATGGTGTATAGCCTTGAAGCATTCATTCCTACAACCCAATCAGCACATGCCCTTGTATAGGCTTCAAAATATAAGTTTTTAGTATCTGACTCGTTTAGTAATTTCTGAAACCCCTCTTTTATTGCTTTTGGAGTAAGCGAAGAGATCCAAAGTCTTTTCATCGGTTTCGTGCATCCTGCAAGGCGGAGAACGTTCCGGATGATCAGCTCACCTTCTCGCCCAGCATCTCCTGCATGAATAATCTCCGAAACCTGGGGATCTAAGGCCAGCTTTTTTATAATAGTGAATTGTTTTGCTTTCGATTTAACAACTTCATATTTAAATTGCTCTGGAATGATCGGCAAAGTTTCGAGTGACCACTTTTTCCACGAAGGGTTGTATTTTTCCGGGGAAGACAGCTCAGTTAGATGTCCAATCGCCCAAGAAACATATGCCCCTTTTGGAAATATGTCGTTAGGCAGGATTTCTATGAATCCTTCCCTTTTTTTCGTTTTAAATACGGAGGCCAGCGTCCTGCCCTGGTCAGGCTTTTCCGCAACAATCAGTTTCATATTCTCCTCCTGTGTTACATTAATAAGCTCTTAGAATTTCAGTCTAGAATTCTATTTTATATGTTCGTCGACAATAGCGTAAAGGACTTTTATCTCAGGATGAACCAGACTGTAAAGAATTTCTCGGAAAATTAAACAGGCAGCTGATTCCTCAGCTGCCCTCTAAAAATTATTTCTCAAAAGGTTCAATTGTGTTTTGGTCATTGATGTACCACCGATCCCTGGAAACAACAGCGGAGACTGTCAAGATTAAAGAAGGGACTTTTTCTATCCTGATCACTATAGCCCCAATCAGCTGATGGAAAATGACAAAGGACTCACCATGTGAAAAACCTGCCCACTGCTGCCCCATAAGGGCAATCGATCGGATGATGTCCTCTTTTTCTTTTGCTTCAAGGGAAAGATGCGGAGAAAAAATTATGATCCAATTCTCATCGCCAATTGAAAAACGGTACATGCCCTCACCCTTTTAAAGATCTTAATAGACTATTAAAAGATATGAATGGCAGCCGGGAATTATACCCCTACGATGGAATCATTTAAAACCCTGGAAATCCTCAACCCTCGGTTCAGCCTTAAATCGATTAGCGTATCTTCAGACTTGATCAGGGCCCTTAAAGGCTCATATGGATCTACCATAATAATCGTACCTTCTTCACCGCTGCTTAAAAGCACCCGGCGGCCAACAAGGCTGTCCATTATCTTAAACAGGAAAACCATCATTATTTTTGGGTCAAACTTACCAAAGACATCATTTTGCATTTGCGAAATGACGATGTGGAATGGTTCAGCCTGATGATAAACCCTGGATGATGACATCGCATGGTAAACATCAGCTATTGCGACGACTTTAGCTAGCTTGTCTATTTTTTCGCTCTGCAAATGGAAGGGATATCCTCCGCCGTCCTCCCGTTCATGATGCTGGAGGGCAATTAATGCCACCCGCTCGTTTATTTCTGGAATATCCTGCAGCAATTTATAACCATACACTGTATGGCGTTTCATTTCTCTGTATTCTTCCTGAGTCAGCCTGCCAGGCTTATTAAGGATAACTGAAGGCACTCTTGCTTTCCCTATATCATGAAGGGTAGCTCCAAGTGAAAGGTCAAACAATTCTGTTTGGCTCAAATTCAGCCACTTTCCAATTAATGTTGCAATGATTCCGACACAAACAGTATGTCTGTAAGTATATTCGTCTTTACTCTTTAATTCATAGAATAAATGATAAATATGTGGAATCTCAGCAGCTTGTCTTATTGCCGGCATAATATCATTCTTGATTTCATTAATCGGCACCACACCAGTTTTGGCAACGATATCAAATATTTCTTCCATTTGTCTTGAAGCAGCATTAATTTTTTTGGCAACTTCATCTAGATTGCTATTTACCTGACGTAGTACTGGCTGGCTCTTATTGACATCACTATTTCTTATAGAATCTAATAACCTGTCTATCTCCTGATCTGATAAAGAAGTTAAAGCTGAGGGAGCGGCTTTTTTCATTAGTACCCTCCTATAATCGCTATAATTTCGGCTCCAGATTATACTCTTTCAAATGGAACATAAAAAAGAAATCTAGCCTTAATAAGAAAATAATAACAAATTTTTCAGTGTATAGGAACGGGAATGAGATAAAAATCAATTTATTTATAATTTATTAAATTTTTAGATTATTATAACTAAATGCGCTTTCATTTCTTGACTGTTTAGTTCCCATTATTGTATATTTAATACATCATTTAACGTATATATTTGCCTAATGGATAAAAAGCAAGTGTATCCTTTAGATGGTAATATACAACTTTGACACAAGCTTTGTGTCTCGAAAGACATGGGAGGAAAGTTTAGCATGCAAAATGGTAAAGTAAAATGGTTCAACAATGAAAAAGGTTTTGGCTTCATCGAAGTAGAAGGCGGAGACGATGTGTTCGTTCACTTCTCAGCAATCCAGGGAGATGGCTATAAGTCATTAGAAGAAGGCCAGGAAGTTTCTTTCGAAATCGTTGAAGGAAACCGTGGACCACAAGCTGCAAACGTAGTGAAACTTTAATTAAAAATTTTGAAGGCTGGCGCTCGACGCCAGCCTTTTTTGATATTTTTATAATCCGAAAATTTTATTTAAGTCTATTCCCGCAGGATTTGATTTGGTTCCCGACTGTACATTCAGTAATACAGAACCTATGCGCAAACCTTTTCCCCTTTTCTACCTGGTGGTGCTTCTTCAAAAAACAGCCGTTACAATAAGTACTGAGCAATGTTTCTACCTCAGCAAGGATTTCCTTCCGCGTCAAACTCTTCCCGCCTTCCTTTCCCATTGGCTTTATAATATTTGCATTTTACTGTTGATGAACTTCCCTTGGAGTGCCTGTGTAGCTAATTTGTCCGCTTCTTTATTTTCTTTTCTGCCAACGGGATTATATTTTGGATACAGGCCGAGATTCTTTATTTTATTTTCTATTCGGTCCAGCCAGCGGTTAAGAGTTTCTTCATAGCAAGGCCATTCTCCTTCGAGCTGTTTAAGTACGACCTGAGAGTCTCCCTTAAATTCGCATGACATATTGCGAACGCCCATCTCATCCAGTATTGTAAGCGCAAAATAAAGAGCAGCATACTCAGCTTCATTGTTCGTTTCAAGGTCTTCAAATAATTCATTGGCTCGCAGCCGGTATTTTTTTTTGCCCTGCTTAAAATAAATGATTGCCCCAAGCCCTGCCTTATTTGATTCCCTGTCAAAACCGCCGTCAAAATAGACAGTTAGGTCATGAGGTTCCTCTTCTACTTCAGCAAGCAGCTTCCGCATCTCTTTCATACTCCATGAAGTGCCGATTTCATCTATAAAGTTAATCTCACCTGCCCTGCCTGATCTTTCGAGCTCTTCCCCGGCTTGCAATGCATGCTCCCCATCAAGGAAGTCAGAGCTGAACAGAATGGTTTCTATTCCTTTTGCTTTAAATTCCCACTCTAATTTATAATTCATGATTTCACCCTCACCATCTCCTTGGGTCCTGAGTCCTCCCTGGCGTTTGGATTATTTTTATTTATCTTACCCATTTTGTATGCGAGTTACAATGAAAAGGTTGCATATTACCTCGGTTGCGAAATTGCAATTTTTTATATTCAGGCAGTCCTATTATGATACACTATCTATTATCTGTATAAACAACCAGGAGGGGTCTTCTTTGATCGAAGTTTACATTGACGGTGCGAGTGCGGGCAATCCGGGTCCCAGCGGAGCAGGCATTTTCATAAAAGGAGAAGGGGAAGTATACAGGCATTCAATTCCTCTTGGCGTCATGTCTAACCACGAAGCTGAATATCATGCATTTATAAAAGCTTTGGAAATTTGTCTCGAAAAAGGTTTCAGCGTAGTTTCGTTCAGGACGGATTCACAGCTGGTTAATGCTGCCGTGGAAAAGGAATTTGTTAAGAATAAACTATATGCTCCCCTTTTGGAAAAAGCACTTCAGCTTGCTGGACAATTTGACCTTTTTTTCATGAAATGGATACCTTCAAGTGAGAATAAAACAGCAGATGAGCTTGCCAGGAAAGCCATCAGGGAAAACAACATGAAAGGAACTCAATAATAATGAAAGCATCCACGTTTGCAGATTTAAGCCTTTTATTTGTTGCGCTGATTTGGGGTGCAACATTTGTTCTTGTCCAAAATGCCATTTCATTTCTTGAACCACTTTCTTTTAACGCTGTACGCTTTACAGCAGCTGCTATTCTTTTAGGTTTCTGGCTTGTTGTTTTTGAACGTGAACAGCTAAAAAAACTTAATAAAAAATTGATGATGTCTGGCATGATGTTAGGTTTTTTCCTATTCATTGGATACGCGTTTCAAACGCTTGGACTCCTATATACCACTTCTTCAAAAGCAGGCTTCATTACTGGTCTCAGCGTTGTCCTTGTTCCCTTGCTCTTGATAGCGGTCTTGAAGCAGAGGCCTGGGATAAATTCGATTGCTGGGGTTGCTGCTGCCACTGCAGGATTGTATCTTTTGACAATGTCCGATGTAACAAGCCTTAATATCGGTGATGGTTTTGTCCTTATATGTGCAGCAGGTTTCGCTCTCCATATATTGTTCACTGGAAAATTCAGCAGCAGCTATCCTACACTGCTCCTGACAACTGTACAAATTGCGACCGTAGCCTTTTTATCTGCGATTTCTGCCGTTTTTTTCGAGGATTGGAGTAAGGCTTTCAATCCAGAAATCATTTTCACAGGAAAAGTAATTACTGCCTTATTGATTACTTCTGTTCTTGCTACGGCACTCGCATTCTTCATCCAAACCAATTTTCAAAAGCATACGACAGCGACCCGTGTAGCTCTTATTTTTGCAATGGAACCGGTCTTCGCTGCGATTACAGCATTCTTCTGGGCTGGAGAAAGACTTACATTCATCGCACTCATAGGCTGCGGCCTCATTTTTGCAGGTATGGTCTTTGCTGAATTACCTCCACAACGATTCGAAAGTCTGATAAGAAAAATTTATCCAAAAAAAGAAGCCGACTTCGAAGCATGATTGCTTCGAAGTCAGCTTTTTTTATACAGCCAATAATTCAATCTCTTTTACAAACTGCAGAGCTGCTTTGCGAGAATGTATTTTATTAGAAGCGAACGTTTCCAGCAATGAAATATAAAAGCTTCCGTCAAAATTCTTTTGAGCTTTAAGGGTGATTTCGATTGCTGCATTGGTGATCTCATCTGTAGAATCCGTATAGTGCTGGCCGAAATAAATAAATCCAACCGCATCTTCACGCAACTGAAACCCTTTGCTCTTTAAGTGAAGCAAGTAATCTTCAACTGTCCGCACTGACTTAATCAATCCTCTCTTCAAGCCATCTTCTAATAAAATCTTACCGCATAAGTCGAGGATTTTCTACCGTTTTTTTGTAAGATGGTATCCAGCAAATCCCATCAGCGCCCCAAAAAGCGCACCTCCAAGTACTTCTTTTGGCTGGTGTCCGAGCATTTCCTTCAAAGGGTCAGGAGATTTTTCTTCAAATTCGACGGGATCATCTTCGTGAATTTTATCGATCAATTCATCCAGGTCATTCACCTTAAGGGTCAGCTCGCCTGTCTGTCTTCTGATGCCCTGGGCATCGTACATGACGATCATTCCATATACCAGGGAAAGTGCGAAATCAACTGTTCGCACCCCTTTTTTGAGAGCGATATAGGTAGTCAGTGAAGAAACACCAGCCGAATGGGAACTAGGCATCCCGCCCGTAGCCAAAAACAAATCAGGCTTCCATTCTTTCGTCTTTGCATAATGAATCGGTATTTTTAAGGCCTGAGCCAGGCCAATACTTGATAAAGCAATGATTACACCTTTATTCATTAACTGTCACCTCCATGTTATTTTGAAGAAAAATGAGTGCTTTTATTCTTGGCAGTTCATAATAAGAATCAAGCAGTTAGTAGACAACCTATAAAGGTTAATTCACTTTTTCAGGCCATCTTAAACAAAAAAATTCAGGAGGGAAGAATGATGAGCAAAAAACGAAACAGAGGAACAAAGGCACCTGGTGTCAATCCGCAAGGCTTTGGACAGGATGCAGAGTTTGCTGAAGAACCAAAGTCAAAGCTTGAAAATGCCGCTAAGAAGAAAAATACTAAGTAAGATACTGAGATTTTTGCCTAGTTCAGCTAGAACAAAGCAATAAAAAAACGGCTGTTGTCAGCCGTTTTCTTTTTATGCATACATCGTGTCGTTCTCAAATAATCGGTGCAGCCCTTTTAGCTCGACTTCGCTGAACTTGGCCAGCACCTTTTCTCTGTCGATTCTGAAGACCGCCTCATCGATACAACATTCCACCGGCACATCGCATTTAATTTCTGCCAGCTGCCTGCTTAAATGCAGCATCTCCATGTCTGCCTCAATCTTTGCGCGCTGGGATTTAGTCAATTGATGCAGGTTTGCAATGACTCCATCCACATTGCCATGATCCTGAAGCAGCTTCAGCGCTGTTTTTTCACCAATCCCGCGGACTCCAGGATAATTATCACTTGGGTCCCCCATGAAAGCTTTCAAATCGATCATTTGTTCAGGCCAAATTCCTTTTTCAGCATAAAGTGTTTCACGATTGTGGACGACATAGTTTCCATAACCCTTTTGCAGTAAAACGACAGAAACACGGTCATCAATCAGCTGGAGTATATCCTTATCACCAGTCAGGATCGAAACTGAATCAACCTGGCTTGCCGTCCTTGCGATCGTACCTATGCAGTCATCCGCCTCATATCCAGGGAGTCCAATGTTAGGTACATCAAGAGCTTCAACGACTTCTTTCACAAGGTCGAATTGAGGAATAAGCTCAATTGGCGCCTCTGGTCTGTTTGCCTTATATAAATCAAACATTTCTGTGCGGAAGGTCTTGCTTCCCATATCCCAGCAAACTGCTGCGTGGGTAGGTTTAAATGTTGAAATTGCAGTAGCAAAGTGTTTAACAAAACCGTGAATTGCGTTTGTCGGCACACCCTTAGAATTTATCATGAATTGCCCGGAAACGGCTGTGGCATAAAACGCCCTGAACAACAATGCCATCCCGTCTATAAGCATTAGTGAAGTCTTATTATTATTTTCCAAGCTGAAACCTCCATTAATCATAAATTTCAGAAGCCTCTTGCCTGTTCAGCAAGCGCAGCATGTGGTTCAACCTGTCTATTATACCATAAAACTGGAGCTGTTTTTCTCAATCTATCAGCTCCCTGCATTTTCCTTCTCCACAGGATTTTCTTCATATGATACCCAGTCGCTGTAGCTTCCTGCATATAGCCTGACATTGCTGTATCCCGCTTCCTTCAATGCAATGTAGTTTGGAGTAGCAGTTACACCAGAACCGCAATAAACAATAATCTGCTTATTTTTTGCGATATCTGCAAACCTGTTTTCCTGTTCAGTTTTTGATTTAAAAAAACCACTTTCAAGACCTTCCATCCATGCCTTGTTTATAGCCGTGGGGATGTGACCAGCAATTCGGTCGATTGGTTCTTCGATACCGAGATAGCGCTTTTGTTCCCGTGAATCAATAAGCACGGTATCCCGATCCCCATTAAGAACAATGTCCTTTACTTCTTCATAGGAAGCCAATATATCCTTGTTAACAGAAATAACAAAATCCGCTTTATCATATTTGGGAATTTCATGATCAACTGGATATCCCGCATTCTTCCATGCTTGAAATCCTCCGTTAAGTATATAAACCTTCTCATGCCCTAGATACTTTAGCAGCCACCAGAACCTGGAAGCGTATGCTCCTTCTTTCGAGTCGTAGGCAATTAATATCGTATCATTACAGATTCCCGAATCTTCAAGCTTTTTTTTCAATTGATCCTGCTTAGGGAGAGGGTGCCTTCCGCCATGTGTTTCCACTGCACCCGAAAGATCTTTTTCCAAATCGAAATATACCGCTCCTGGGATGTGCCACTGTTCATATTGCGCTCGCCCTGCCTCCGGTTCGCCAAGCTTGTAGGTGCAATCAATGATCCTGACATTCCTGTCAACTAGATGGTCCTTTAACCATTTGGAGTCGACTTGATATTGCATGAAAATCACTCCCTGTTTACCTGGCTTTCTCTGGCCATTAATTTTTTAATATTTTCTTTTGGATTCCAGCAGTCAAACTGATAATGTGTCTTCGTTTCAAAGCCCAGTCTTGCACAATAATACTTCAGACTGTCGCCGGATTTTTCCGGCCTGAAATGAATGCAGGTAGCACATGCATGAAATCGGCTATTCTTCATACTTTATACACCTTTATTGATAGTTTTTAATCTTTTCCAATGAAGTTTTAACTATAGCAATTGAAAAATTGTCCTCAAGGGCTGAACTTATTCCCTCAAAATAGTCATTGATTTGCTCTGCAATATCATTCCGGATGCTTTCAAAAGCCAAATTCATTTCATGGATATAATGTGTTTTAAGCCTAGTATTTTCTGTTTCAAGATACTCTCCAGCAGGAGACTGAAGCTGTCTTTCTACTTCATCGCTCATTAGTTTCTTTTCGTTTTTCTCAAAGAAGGCTTTAGGATTTTTAAACATACTCAATGCCTTTTTGAACTGGCTGCGTTCAAGGTTCAGGAATGCTGTTTCAAAATCAAGACCAGTAAATGTGGCATTTTCAGACAAAGACAAGGACAAAGCATGATTGATTTTATTTAATTCAGCAAATATGGATTGCTGGAATTCTTTTAAAAGCCGATCAATAAATGCCTCAATTCTTAACGAAGTTGCCCTCATCTCCTGAGCAAAGTCATACCCGATGCTTTCAATCAATTCTTCCAGCGCCGTTTCCAATGCTTTTCTTAGATTTCTGCCATCATCCTTCAGCAGCGCCGGATTAAAGGATTCCTTGAAGAACTCTCCGAAACGTATAAATACTCTTCGGCGGATATAATAAGTTAATTCTTCGGCTTCCTGTGTCAGACGGCTTCCAAGGAGTTCTGTTGTTTTATTTGCTAAAACGGACAGCATTTTTTCCTGTTCCGCCAGAAGTTTTTCACGTTTTTCAGCTTTGCCCGCTTTGTCTTCTTCCGCTGAAACAATCATTTCTTCAATTAGCATGACAGCCTGCTGCCATTTTGCCTCTGCAGCATCTGAAGCCATATTCATAAGATCATTTGTGATAAATGAATAAAAGGCCTGCTCAAATCTATTGAAAAGCGGATTCTCCCTAATCTGGGGATCCAGTTTGGCTTTTAAGCCCATCAGGCTTGAAACTGGGAAAAGATGCGGTTTCCTGATTCCGTATTGGACAAGTTGTCCCTCGACATATTCCAGTACAGCCTTCTGTTCTTCATCAGAGCTTGCTAAATCGACCGCGTTGACAATAAAGAACATTTTATCAAGCTCAAAAGTATCTTTCACCCTTCCAAGCTGGATTAGGAACTCCCTATCCGCTTTCGAGAAAGCATGGTTATAATAAGTTACAAATAAAATAGCATCTGAGTTCTTAATATAATCAAAGGCCACGCCTGTATGGCGTGCGTTGATAGAGTCTGCACCAGGTGTATCTACTAAAGTAATTCCTTTCCTGGTCAGCTCACAGTCATAATAAACTTCTATCCATTCAACAAAGCAAGACTTTTCTTCTTCTGCCACATACCCGCTGAAGGAATCAAGATCCACAAACAGCAATTTACCAAATTGATGATTAAAATGAGCGAATCCTTTTGCAAATGCCTGCAGGAAGGAGAAGTGAGTTTTTTCAACGGCGCTAAATCCGTTATTCTCCCACTTAAGGTTGTTGATTTGTTGGATTGCATTTTCTAAATCTGTTGATTGCTGCCCAAACAATCCGAGCGAACGCTCAACCTCTTTGAGCAATGCGGCCGCTTCCTTTATTTTCACGACCACACTTCCATGTGGATGCTCTGCTGTGACTGGCTTTATTTTATTGATAGCGGCCGTTGTAGGGTTTGGCGAAACAGGGAGAAGCCTTTCTCCGACCAGAGCGTTTGCAAATGATGATTTACCAGCGCTGAATGCTCCGAATAACGCGACTGTGAATTCTCTTCCCTTAAGCCTTGCCGCTTTCTCTTTTAACTCTCTGGCAATTTTTTTCAGGCCTGGAATTCTTTCAATTTCAGAAGATGTAAAAGCCAATTTATCCACTAAAGACTGCTGTTTATCATGATATTCAGCAATAGGACTTACTTGTTTTTCACTCTGTGAATTTATTGCAGAGATCGTTTCGATCTGCTCAAATACCGTCTCGGGAACAGCTGGATCAGTTTTTTCGATCACCTCTGAATCATCATCACAAGGTTTGAAAATGCTGAATTCTTCCTGAACGTACTCATGGACAGCATCTCCATACAGGATCTCAGACACCATCCGCCTTTGCCCATTTAGCTCCTCTTGTATTGCCAGCATTCCATTCCATGCGGCAAGCTGAGCTTCAAGTTCCACTTCCTCATCGGAAAGTGCATGCATTTCTTCATCGTCATTAACTTTTACATTGTCGATAAAAAGTTCTTTAATAGGCTCAAGTTTCTTTCTTACGAGATTTTTTAGATTTTCCGTGACATCATTTGTATAGTTCAGTACATACTCTCCTGACAATCTCGCACCTGGTTTAATAGCGTCTTTTAATAATTCAATATCAAAATCTACCTTAAATCCCTGTGCTGATTTCAAAAGATCCTGCTTGATAATTTCATGCTTTTTGAACAGTTTTGTTAAAAAGTCTTTTATATGCCAATCAAGCTGAGACTGGACTTTTTCATTGAGATCGTTGTAGAAGTTTTCCAGCCTCGATAATCTTTCCTGTTCTGTTTTTTGTTTAGAGAAAAACACCCCTACCTTAAAATCAGGCTGATTTGCCTGAAGAAAAGCCTCAGCAAGTGTTCTCGTTTCGAATGGCATCAAATAAGCATTTTTCAAGATATCATTGATTCCTGAAATAAACTCTTTTTCAACATTCCGTTCATTGATCAGCTGATCCTTTTTAACCCTTAAATTCTCAAGCTTTACTGGCAGCTGCTTCCTTTCGTTTTCAGAGATTTCTTCGAGAATCACTTCAAACTCCCTCAGCTTTTCTTCGAATGTTTGAAGCAAATGTGTCAAATGGTCTTCCGATAACTTTTCCAATGACTTGAAAATCGAGATTGGGAGGATTTCTTTTCTTTTGTCCTTGCGTTCTTTGATGAAATCGCGAAGCTCGCTAAATTGATTATTAGGTCCCTCTTTATCCTTCAAGCTTGTATAGAAAATGCCAGAGTGCTTCACACCCCATCCTGCAAAGGACATTTCAACACTTTCCTTAAATTGATCAAACGAAAGCTCAGCATCCTGATGTTTATCAATTTGGTTAATGATCAGATACAATTCTTTTCCTGCGTCCGTCAATTCCTTAGTGAACATGAAGTTCAGTTCCGACTGTACATGATTGTAATCCATCACATAAAAAACGATATCTGACAGATGCAATGCTGATTCAGTTGCTATTCGGTGGGCATCATCAGTTGAGTCAATGCCTGGCGTATCCATGATCACGGCATCTTTGAGGAATTCAGCTCCGTTATGGCTTATTTCAATCGCCTCTATTTGATCACCGTCTTTGCAATATGATTTAACGGTTTCATAATCATATGGCGCAGGGTATAGCCGTGAACCTCCTTGTCTAAAGAAAACCTTAGCATATTCGCTTCCTGATTTTATCCGCACTAAATTTGCGCTTGTTGGAATGGGACTGGACGGCAAAATATTCTCGCCGATAAGCCTGTTGATCATGCTCGATTTCCCTGCGGAAAAGTGGCCGCAAAATGCAATCGAGAATTCTTCTTCAAGTGATTTCCTGCCCAACTCCCTAACCTTTTCAGCAGTATCCTTATCCTTGTTGGATTGTATTAGTTTATAAAGTGATAGTATCTTTTCAAGAAGTTTTCGATCTTGCTGTGCTATTGTCTGAACCATTCTATTTACCCCTTGTGACAAATTTGTGAATGACTTTATTTTATATGATTTTTCGCGCTTTTCCTATAATTACATTTTCGAATTAGATTCTTTTCGTAAACAATACTTCTATTGAACTGTTAATTCAGATTCTTTTTGGTATTTGAGTGTTAATTTTGAAAAATCCCTACAAGAAAGAATGTCATCCTAAATTGTTTTACTGTGAGGATTCCTATTAAATTATGCATAAAAATAAAAGCCCGGACCAGGGCCCGGGCTTGTTCTAATTGAGAATCTATTTTTTATTGTGGTTTAAGAACGTTGCTTAATACATACTTCATTATGAAAGAATAAGCTGCTATAGTGGACACGACTAACATAGAAACCATTAATAACACCATCCTTAGAGTTCAAATTAACTGAGAACTATTTTCATCTTAAGAAAAGTGTATCATCAATGATTATCATTTTCAATGGAAACTAGCTAATTGTCACACTTATTTAACAAATTTGGAACGAAGCGTCCGTGCTTTCCGAATTCACTTTCATATTTTGTTAATTCACTCAATGCTCTTTCTTCTGCGGGAATGCGAATTGAAAGAATCACGATGTTCAAGAAGGTAAACAAAGCTAAAGTGAAAAAGGCATTGAATATAAGCGGGATAATGATCAATTCCAAAGTGACGATTAAATAGTTCGGATGCTTGATGATTTTATATGGCCCTTTTTTAACTATCTCCGCTCCTGGCAGAATAATGATTTTTGTATTCCAGAACTTCCCCAGTGAAGTAAGTGCCCACATTCTCATTACCTGTGTAAATAAAAAAAGCGGAAGCAATATTGGCCAATATAGTGATAAATTTTTGTGAAAATATATTACTTCAAAAATAAAGAAGATAAAAAAGGATGTGTGGATCAAGATCATTGCAGGATAGTGGCCCCTACCAAATTCAATCGCTCCTTTTACCTTCATCCACTTTTCATTCCTTTTGGCAATAACCAGCTCTGTCAATCTCTGGAGAATGATAAAACCTATAAATACGAAAAATGCCATTCTATTCCCACCTCAAAAGCAGTAATTCCGAGCTAAAGCCAGGCCCCAATGCAGCTGCCAGACCAAGGTCACCAACGCTTGCAGTTTTCATGAACCTCCTTAACACATAAAGGATTGTTGCTGAAGACATGTTCCCGAATTCTTTCAGGACATTCAACGAGATTTCTGTCATCGGTTCTGGCAACTTCAATGCGGAAACATACGCTTCAAGGACCTTTTTGCCTCCCGGATGGGCGATGAAGTGATCTAGGTCGGCCACACCATATCCATTTGCATCTAGAAAGCGAAGGACATTTGGCTGGAGCCAATTCTCGATAATCGATGGTATGTCTTTTGAAAAAACAACGTATAGTCCTTCATTCCTTATATCCCAGCCCATCACATCGAGCGAATCTGGCATCGTTGTTGATTGCGTTCCGATGATCCTTGGTGCTGATTGTGTTTTTGTCAACTGCTCATACCCGGAATCCTCACCACAAACAAGAGCACAGGCTACACCGTCTGCAAACAACGATGTTCCAATCAAATTACTTTTAGATCTGTCGTTTCGCTGGAAGGTTAAACTGCAAAGTTCAATCGAGAGAACAAGCACTTTTGCTTTCGGATACGCAAGACAGTATTCATATGCCCGCGAAAGTCCTGAGGCTCCACCGGCACATCCAAGCCCCCAAATTGGAATCCTTTTAGTATATTGTGAAGATGGCAGGATATTCATAATTCTAGCTTCAATGCTCGGGGTTGCTATTCCTGAGCTGCTAATTGTAAAGATTGCATCTATATCCTCCAAAAACACTTCTTTTTGCAGGAATTCATCATTTGCCAGGCAGTTTGTGATTGCTTCTGCCCCTAGCTTTACAGCATTTTCAATATAAGCATTATTCTTTTCTTCGAATGAATGGTCGTGCTCGAACCATTCCAGGTCTTTGGCAAAATGCCTCTTCTCGATCTGTCCATTCTGGAACACCGTTAGCAGTCTTTTTATATCATAAAACGATTCTTTAAATAATTTTTCTGCAAACTCCATTACCTCTTCTTGTTCAATTGTATATGGCGGCAATGCTTCTGCTGCGGAAATGATTCTTGGCATATCGCTACTCTCCTCATCTATATGTACGGTTACTTTTTCCATTTACCCGAAGAGTATGCAGTCAAACTAATGATTGGTCTTTATCATTTTTAAACCAAAAAAAAGACTTTCCCCTGTAAAGGAGAAAGCCTAATGTTTTGAAGGAGTTGCTGTGCAAATTCATTATACAATGCCCTTATCGCAGGAACATTATAAAATCATTACCAGTTGACATTCAAATCAAAAACCATGGATGGTCATGCCGCCATCCACAAATAAAGTTTGTCCGGTCACGTAATTTCCTGCATCAGAGCTTAAGAATACAGCAGGCCCAACGAGCTCCGGCAATTCACCAATTCTTTTAAGTGGTGTGACTGCCAGGATATCATTCACATATTCTTCGTCAGATAGAAGCTTTTCAGTCAGAGGTGTTTTAAAATACCATGGACCAATGGCATTCACATTTATACCGTATTGCCCCCATTCCATCGCAAGCACTTTTGTCATCTGAATGAGAGCAGCCTTCGTTGCAGCATAGACAACTCCCGTTCTTAAAGCAACATGACCCCCAACAGAAGTAATATTGATGATCTTGCCGCCTTCTTTCTGGTCTTTCATGACCTTGCCGGCTTCCTGGGACATCATGAACGCAGATTTCAGATTCGTATTCATAATTGTCTGCCATTCCTCATCACTCACATCCAATGCCTTGGAGCGAATATTCATTCCTGCGTTATTCACGAGGATATCGATTTGGTCCCATTCTGATTTTACTTCGGCAATTGCCCTATGTACTTGTTCCCTATTTGTAACATCCGTCGGCAGGATCAAAGCCCTTCTGCCAAGGTCATCAATTGCTACAGCCGTATCCTTGAGGTCTTCCTCAGTCCTCGCAAGCAAGGCAACATCTGCTCCTGCTTCAGCAAGTCCTATGGCAAGCGCACGTCCTATTCCCCGCCCCGCACCTGTAACTACTGCGATTTTTCCATTAAGTTGAAATGAAGGCAAAAACATGTACATCACCTTTCCAAATTTTAAATTATCTTTATTTTACCACAATATATTTTCCGGTGAGTAAACAATGCCTCAACATAGCAAAAGCACCAGATTTCTGGTGCTTTGTAGTAAATGATGCTGATTATTTTTCGTTGGATTGCTTTTGAACCTCAATCCAGATCTTCTTTTCTGCTGCACTTCCGCACTTTTTACAAATTTTGATTTCATCATACAAAAGACGGCAATGGTCACAATAGAATTTCTCCACTACAATCACTTCCTGAAAAAAACATTTTCTACTAGTTTATTAACGATCTTAAAATTTGGTGAGCAATTATTTATAATTTCCGCTTTTATAAGTTGTCAATCAGTTTTGTCACACCAGAGTGTTAAGTCAGGCTCACTTGCTCATATATTCACATTTTCATTTTCACAGATTATTCACATTTACCTAGCTTGTGATGTGACTTAAATCACTGTGTTTATAGGTTTTCACCATTAACATAGTAAATATGACAGGTATGAACAATTTGTGAACTGAATGAAACCATATTTACGTTTCCTGATTGTTTTGTATTATGAAAGTGTACTTATTAAATTTAATTACTTACTTATTTATTCGAAGGGAGTGACCGGGATGGCACAGCCTGGGATCGGGAAGAAGACGAACACAAAAGTGGAAGAACAATCTTCTTTGAAAGGAACACTTGCATCTGTTTTCTTGTTGGGTTTCTTTTTAATCATTACTTGGGTAGGCGTATATTTTTTATTTTTAGATCGTTTCTAACAGAGACCAAAAGGAGAGAAAGAGCTATGCACATTCATAAGTTTGAGAAAATTTGGCTAATATTCGGGATCACGACACTTCTCGTTTTCCTTTCAGTCATCGGGGTCAGCGCCTTCTATCTTGGCAATCAGCCGCCAAGCTGCCTAGCGACGATCAATCCTGAAAAAGTTGATACAACCGCACCATTCGACAAGCCTGGCCTGAAAAAGGTTGAAGGCAAAGAATGGGATTATGAACTGGTTTATGTTGCTTCTGCTTTTTCTTTTAATCCGGCAAAGGTTGAAGTTCCTAAAGGTGCAAAAGTTAAAGTAATTGCAACAACAAAAGATGTCATCCACGGATTTGAGGTGGCGGGAACAAACATCAACATGATGCTTGAGCCTGGATTCATCAGTGAATACGTGACTACTTTTGACAAGGCTGGCGATTACCTGATCGTTTGTAACGAGTATTGTGGTGTCGGCCACCATATGATGTCTTCTAAAATTGAGGTGGTAGAATAATGAGTACGAATACAGTAAATACAAGAGTTGACCGTCGTGATGGCAAATTGGCAATGGCTCACTTTTATGTAGCGTTCATAGCCTTGGCAGTTGGCGGACTTGCAGGATTGCTGCAGACGCTTGTCCGTTCAGGAAAATTCGAATTACCTTGGGGAATCGGATATTATCAGGTTCTTACAGTGCATGGGGTCGTTTTGGGCCTTGTATTAACTACATTTTTCATAATGGGCTTCCAGCTTGCTGCAGTGAGCAAGACTTCAGGAGCTTTGACTGATAAACAGCGTTTGATCGGCTGGATTGGCTTCTGGCTCATGACAATCGGTACTGTTATGGCCGCTGTTATGATTCTTTTGAATAAAGCATCTGTTCTTTATACTTTTTATGCCCCTTTACAGGCGCACGCACTTTATTATGTAGGTCTTACACTTGTTATTGTCGGCAGCTGGATTGACGGTGCCGCATTGATTATGGCTTATGCTTCCTGGAGAAAAGCTAACCCTGGTAAGCCTAGCCCGCTTTTGACATTTATGGCAATTGTTAATACTCTTTTGTGGATTGTTGCTACTATCGGAGTAGCTGCAACCGTATTGTTCCAACTGCTCCCTTGGTCTTTAGGACTGGTAGATCGTGTTGACGTTTTAGTGAGCCGTACACTCTTTTGGTACTTTGGCCACCCGCTAGTTTACTTCTGGCTATTGCCTGCCTATATGGCATGGTACGCGATCGTACCAAAAATCATTGGCGGAAAGATTTTCTCAGATTCATTGGCAAGGATGTCTTTCATCCTGTTCCTGCTGTTCTCAATCCCGGTTGGTTTCCACCATCAGTTAATGGAGCCTGGGATTGACCCTGCATGGAAATTCCTTCAGGTTATCCTTACATTCCTTGTCATCATTCCATCATTGATGACAGCTTTCTCTCTTTTCGCAACTTTTGAGATGTTTGGCCGATCAAAGGGTTCTACAGGTCTATTTGGATGGGTGAAAAAACTTCCTTGGGGCGATGCACGATTCGCGGTTCCATTCATCGGAATGCTTGCCTTTATACCAGCAGGTGCAGGCGGCGTTATCAACGCTTCCCATCAACTGAATCAGGTCGTCCATAATACAATTTGGGTAACAGGACACTTCCATTTAACACTTGCAACATCTGTAGTCTTGACGTTCTTTGGGATTTCCTATTGGCTGATTCCGCACTTAACAGGAAGAGTCCTGACTAAGGCAATGAACAAGTTAGCCATTATCCAAGCTATTGTCTGGGCGATCGGTATGACCTTCATGTCAGGGGCAATGCACGCAGCTGGCTTAATTGGAGCCCCTCGCCGTTCATCCTTCTCAACATATGGCGGAGCTGAAAAGGCTGCTGAATGGATCCCCTACCAGGTTGCACAGGCAGTCGGCGGTTCTATCCTGTTCCTTGGCATTATCTTGATGCTTTATATCTTCATCAATCTTGCATTCTTTGCACCTAAAGGTGAACAGGAATTCCCAGTTGGAGAAGTTGCTGACGCAGCGGAAAAAACTCCGATGGTATTTGAAAACTGGAAACTGTGGATTGGTATTACAGTCTTATTGATTCTTTTCGCTTATACGATTCCGTTCATTGACATGATTCAGAATGCACCAATTGGATCAAAGGGATATAAGTTCTTCTAGGAAAATAATGCCCTAGTATCTTGGTCAACTCCAGCTGGCTGGGATTATATAAAAAGCACTTCACTAATCAGATAGTGAAGTGCTTTTTTGTATCCTGGCTGGCAGTGATATATTTACAGCAACTACGGATATGACAATCAGCAGTGAGCCAATCAGCTGCAGGATTCCCGGTCGGTCACCGTAAACTATTACGCCAAGCAAAGTGGCAATAACAGGCTCAAGTGTAGCAACAACTGCTGCAGTACTGCTTTCTGTTCTTTCCAGTCCCCATGAGTAAGCAAAATATGCGAGAACTGTAGGGAATATTCCAAGTCCAACGACAAATAGCCACGTACTGCCGTTGAACAAAATGCTCGCCTTGCCAGCAATACCGGTAGTAGGAATCAGAGCTGCTGCAGCTACAAGGAAGGTATACAGTGTGACAGTAAAAGGATGATATTTCCTAAGGGCCACCTTTCCAAAAATACTGTAAAGTGCATAACCAAATCCTGCCCCAAGACCAATCAGAACGGCCGCAGCAGAAAAGGATGCTCCTTCCTGGCCAGTGATACCAGCAGCGAGTGTACAACCTATTATCGTCAGTACTATCGCGATCAGTTTCTTTCGATCAATTGTTTCCTTCAGGAAGATAAAAGACAGCACTGCCACAAATGCAGGCGAAGTATAAAGCAACGCAACGGCAATCGGAATATTCATTAGCTCAATTGCCGTAAAATAACACCAGTTAAAAAAGACGATGCTCAATATCCCAGTCCCGATAAAAAGAGGTAAATCTTTTATATTAATCTTAAGATGTTCGCGGTAAGCTGCCAAACCGACAAGAACGAGAATGCCAGCGGCAGTCACCACCCTAACTGTGACGATTTCCATGGCACTGAAACCTGCATCTGATAAACCTTTAACAAAGAAGCCAATCAAGCCCCACATTGCAGCAGCGAAAGCAATCATTAAATAAGGCAATTTCTTATACATACGTACACCACACAGAAAAGATGGCAGGTACACTGCCATCATTGTTTATTATACTAAATGATAAACTTTATTATATTTTTCATACAAGTAATCTACTAAATATTTAGCATTAAGTCCTTCACCCGTAACATCTGTAAGGATTTCGAGCGGCTTTTTCATTTTTCCGTGCTGGTGAACTTTCTCAGTCATCCATTCCTTCACTGGCAAAAGATTACCCTCTTCAAGCAATTCTTCAAAGTTCGGCAAATCTTTAAGCATCGAATTTTTAAACTGGGCAGCATACATATAACCTAATGCATACGATGGGAAATACCCAAAGCTTCCGCCTGCCCAATGTACGTCCTGAAGTACACCCTGTGCATCGTTATCCGGCCTGATGCCAAGGTACTGCTCATATTTATCATTCCATATTTGCGGCAGGTCCTTTACCTCGATCTCATCATTAAATAACCCTTTTTCTATTTCATATCTGACCATTACATGAAGAGGATACGTCAGCTCGTCTGCCTCGATCCTGATTAAACTTGGTTTCGATTCGTTGACCGCACGATAAAAATCTTCTATTTCCACATCGGAAAATTGTCCGTTTGAATATTGCTGGAGCAAGCTGTAATTATGTTTCCAAAATGATTTATTACGGCCGACAAAGTTTTCATAGAAAAGCGATTGAGATTCATGTATGCCCATTGATGTTCCTGAGCTCAACGGTGTACCGATCAAATCCTTCGAAATGTTCTGTTCGTAAAGGGCATGACCACCTTCGTGGATCGTTCCGAATACCGCTGTCCTGAAGTCGGACTCATCATATTTTGTCGTTACTCTTACATCACCAGGATTTAGACCCATCGCAAATGGATGCACCGTTTCATCCAATCTTCCCGCATCGAAGTCATAGCCCATTTGCTTTAAGATATCCAGGCTAAAAGCTTTCTGTTTTTCTTTCGGAAAGTGTTGGAATAAAAATTCGGTCTCTGGTTTCTCTGTTGAATGTGAAATTTGCTGGACAAGCGGTACGATTTTTTCACGTAAATCGCCAAATACTTTGTCAAGCACTTCAACTGTTACGCCTGGCTCATACATATCAAGCAGCGTATTATATTTATTTCCTTCTGAACCCCAATATTGAATGAACTTCTTGGTCGTATCTACTAATTTTTCGAGGTAAGGCCTGAACATTTCAAAATCAGACATTTCCTTCGCTTCTTCCCAGACTGTTTCAGCTTTGGATTGAAGAATAACATATTCCCGGTACTCTGTTGCAGGTATTTTCTTATTGCGGTCATAGTCTTTTCTGCACTCTTCCAAAGTTTTGCGGGTGATATCTGATAGACTAGTTTCATTTGATAGTTTCGCTATGTATGCAGCCATTTCTTCTGAAGTCGACATATTAAATAATTCCGATGACAGGACACCAATTACTTCTGAACGCTGTTCTGCACCCTTCTTCGGAGCTCCAGTCCTTAAATCCCAATAAATTAAAGAAAGCGCCTCTCCATAGGCAGACATTTTCTTCACATAATCCAAAAATTGCTTTTCTGTTTGATTCGCTTCATTCATCCATTTCACCCCATTTTTCTCTTTCTCACTCATCTTATCATACTTTTCTGATATTTTGGTTTACGAAAAATAAAAAAGACTAATTGGTTTATATTGCAACTTTAACAACTTTAAGTTGGATTGAATATAGGGTATTAACGAGATACCATGTTGCCTAAATTAATGACCCTGATAACCTTAACTGTTGATTTCCGTTCAAGACGCTTCCTTTCCAGGTGGCGTTCGCTGACACTCCTACGGGGTGCAAATAAACCCTCACGAGGGGCGCATTTCACCTCGGTCTTACGCGTACATATAGCACCCAGGTATCAAGCGTATTCACTCCAATTCACATGCTTTTAATAACATTGAACTTTTTCAGCGCAAAATAAAAAAACAACAGGCATGCCTGTTGTTTGGTTGATAATTAGGTATTTTCCAGATTGCTTATTTAGTTTTCCCAATAGCGACGCGCCAGGTTTCCGGTCCTTCTTCCAGATACTCCCATGAGAAAACTTCTGGACGTTCCATCATAAACTGGTATTGCAGCGGCCTTGGATCATGATCATTGACGATCTGCATGAATTCCCCAGGCTTTAACGCATCAAAGTTTTGAAATATAGTTGGGTGCTTTTCCCTTGGTGCATAGTCAGGTACGTTGATAATTACGCTAAAAGTCATTTTACTCTCTCCTTTTTGTAGCTTATAATCTTTACATTTTTATTATAGAAATTACCGATTACGTATGAAGTGAGCGTGGTCACTGATTTGCTATGATATTGTTAATCATTAAAACTATTGAATACTTAAATTAGCAGGAAATGCATTCTTGCTTCTTTGTTACCTTTTTCCTTCCCACACCTCTTATCGGGCACATAGAATCAATCTGATATAACAAGGAGATTTCTCCTTAAAAACCGAACTATATTATTAGGAGGCGATGACTATGAAGGAGCTTGTAGGCAGCTGCGAGCAATGTCGCAAGGAAATCTTTTGTCTGGACGGTTTTTTGAATGGTGTTCATACACTAGATGGCAGAGTCCTTTGTTTTGAGTGTGAAGAAAAAGAAAGATCAGAACCACAATGAAAAATCCGCAAAGCTTGTGCTTTGCGGATTTCCCTTTTAGTCCTCGTCTACGGACAGGTCTTTTACTGGCAGAGACTCTTCTTCTTTATGAGTTACCTTGCGAAGATTGAACAACGCTTTGATGCTGAACAACGCCAGGGCTGCAACTCCAATCAAGAAAATGGAGTCAGGAATCGCTCTTAGTGTCAGCAGCGTTTGCACTGTATCCTGCTGCAGGAATTGTGCTGAACGGGATGCTGCATAACCGTTGAAGAACGCTTCTTTAATCTGCAAATATCCAACTGGCAGCAGCGATAGGAATACCATGCCAGCGAGCCCGACATTCAGCATGATGACAATGAATTTTATCCACTTGTCGCTCCATTTCTCCGGCTTTACAATATTCCGCAATGAGTAGACTAACACTGCTCCTGCGAACATTCCGTATACACCCATCATTGAGGCGTGACCATGGGTAGGAGTCAGAAATTGACCATGTTCGAAGTAGCTGACAGCAGGCAGATTGATCAGGAAGCCAAGTACCCCTGCCCCTACAAGATTCCAGATTGCTACAGATATTAAAAACCAGAATGTTCCTTTATAAGGAAAGTCAACTCCGCCATCACGCATCATTTTATATTGTTCATATGCTTCTAAAATCAGCAGTGTTAATGGAATGACTTCTAAAGCTGAGAACACTGCGCCGAGGGCGATCCAGACTTCTGCTGAACCGTTGTAATAATAGTGATGTCCGATACCGATCACTCCTGCTCCCATTAGCAGGATCAGCTGGAAATACAATGCTTTGACAGTTGATTTCTTTGTAACAAGCTTCATCTGGACCATTAAGAAACCGATGACAACAACTGCGAACACCTCAAATATTCCTTCTACCCATAGATGGATGATCCACCAGCGCCAGTAATCAGCGAATGTATAATGCGTTCCTGGATTGATCATGAAGGCAAAGAAGTAAAACGCTGGAACTGCTATGGCCGAGTAGAACAATAGATGGATCAAGCCGCCCTTATCAGACTCCCGCTTCAAGCCGCTCTTAATTCCTCGATAAACTATATACAGCCAAATCAGCATACCGATTGCAAGAATGAACTGCCAGATGCGTCCCAGTTCGAGATACTCCCAGCCTTGGTGACCTAAGAGGAACCAGTTGTTTCCAAGATAGCCATTAGCGCCAAGCCATTGCCCAATCATGCTGCCAGCCACAAGGACTACCAAAGCCCAAAACAGAATGTCGACCAATAAGCCCTGGCGTTTTGGTTCATGCCCCCCTACAAGCGGTGCGACAAAAATACCCATTCCAAGCCACGCTGTTGCAATCCAGAAAATCGCCAGCTGCAGATGGAAACCTTTCGTAATGTTGAATGGAAGGATATCATGGATCCACTTCATTCCGAAGAAACTGTCCGGTTCGATATAGTAGTGTGCAAGAAGAGCCCCAAACATCGCTTGGACAAAGAACAGCACCGACACTACAGCAAAATATTTACCTGTTTTTAATTGTGATGCTGTTAATGGCTGCTTCCTTAAATCTAATTTTGGAAACTTCCCTTCCTCATATGCTTCCTGCATTCCAAGATGGTAACGATAGAACACATACAAAATAATTCCGACAAATAATATCAGGATGGTTACGCTGGCACCGCTCCACCAAACGGCTGAGAATGACATTGTATTGCCTGCGTCTTCATAATATGGCCAGTTATTGGTATACGTAATTTTATCATCAGGTCTTTCAGTACTGGAAAGCCATGCAGTCCAGAAGAAGAAATCTGAAATCTGTTCAATTTGGTCCCCTTTTGAAACCCAAGCTCGATCCCCTGCCGGCATGTGCTTTTCCTGAATCAGCCCGGGTTTGAGTCCCCAGTGGTCTCCTTCTGTAAAAATACCACGATAGAATTCTCTTACCTTACTATGCCCGTAAATCTGAGCATCAGTTAGAACAAGATTGTCAGTATCTGGTTCATATCGGTTTTCACGCATTTCCTTCTTTACATTGTCACGAATGATTGTTTGTTCATCCTTGCTTAATTGTTTAAAATCCTTTTCGTATTTTTCCTGTGATCGGAAGTCCTGCATTCCTTCTGTGTATATTTTCAACGCTTCCGCTGTATAGTCAGGCCCCATGTAAGAGCCGTGGCCCAAAACGGTACCATAATCCATCAAACCATACTTTTGGAAAACAGCCTGCCCGCCCATGATGCTTTCTTTCGTTAAAATTACTTCCCCTTTCTCGCTTGTTACCTCAAGCGGCCGTGGAGCCATTTCTTTAAAAATCCAGTAGCCCCCTGTCAGGAGCACTGTAAAGCTAAGTAATAATGTAATTATGAGTACGGATTTCAACAGTGAGTTCCTATTCTTCTTGACCACTGCTTTTGTGGATGTCCCATGCTGGATTTCCATTTCCATACATCCCCTTCCTTTTTGATTTACACCATCATTTTAAAAGCAATCGAATGATTTTTTTGTGAAGTACCGCATCTACTTGGTGTGATTTTTCCCACAGGAATGAGAATAATTTTCAAAAAATCTTCAAAATATGATTCAGGTCACTTTGCCCTTCTTGTTGGGTTGATAAAATCATAGTAGAAACTTAATTGAAGGTAGAGGAGCAGATTAGTATGCATATATCCCAAATCAAGCAGCAGCTGAGTGAAGTACCTATTTTTAAGGAATTATCAGCTCAGGAATTGGATACAATCGTTGAAATTGCCCAGCCAAGGTTTTATAAAAATAAAATGTACGCATTTATGCAGGGTGATACTCTGGATCGGGTTTTTTTTATCAATTCAGGAAAAGTAAAGATTTATAAAACCGATTCATCGGGACGTGAACAAATTGTTTCAGTGCTTGAAACTGGTGAGATGTTCCCACACGCTGGTTTCTTCAGAAAGGGAGTATATCCTGCACATGCAGAGGTAATGGAGGATTCACAGCTGATAGTTATCCCTATCAGCAAATTCGAGGAAGTTCTTGTGGCTTACCCATTATTATCGATTAAATTGTTCAAGGTGCTGGGAGAGAAAATCGTAGACCTCCAGGCAAGACTCGAAGAGCAGATTCTGCATAATACGTATGAGCAAATCATCATGCTGCTGCTCCGCCTTTGTAAGACAAATGGTGAGAAAATGAAGCATGGATTTAAACTGACGACCCATTTTACGAATAAAGAGTTTGCTAATATGATTGGAACCTCTCGTGAAACAGTGAGCAGGACTATCAATTATTTAAAGAAGAAGGATTACCTCAGTGTGGATGACGATGGATGCTATTTAATCGACCATGAAAAGTTGCATCAAGAATTATTTTAATATGTTCTTTTACGAATTCCTCGTCAAGATTCAGTCAAAGCCAAACCTAAATTTTTTTATCATCTAATTATTTACGAAAAAGATTTTCTTAATTGTTAAGTGATGCACGTCACAGAAGAACTAATTGAAAATCAATATCATTTAAATAGATGAATTTACTGAGGAGCTGAGAGTAATGCAACAGAAAACGATTGAACTAGATGTAAGAGAGGACATCAATAACAAACTGGAACCCTTTCAAAAAATAATGGAGGCCATTTCAGAGCTGCAATTAAACGATATTCTCATTCTCCACGCACCATTTAAGCCTGTTCCTTTATATGGAGTCATGAAGGCTAAAGGCTTTGAGCATGAAGCCGAAAAGATTGCTGCAAAGCATTATAAAATCACTTTTACTAAAAAAGGAGGGAAATAGGATGATACTCGACAACCGGGGACTAGAACCTCCACAGCCTATGATGAGAACACTGGCAGCACTTGAAGATCTGGATAAGGGGCAAAAACTTGTAATCATAAATGATCGCAGGCCGATGTTCCTATTTGAACAATTAGATGAACTTGGATATATCTATTTGACCGAACAGCAGGACGATGGGAGCTATAAAGTTACTATTTCCCCAAAAGCGGGGTGATCACCATGTTAAACAAAAGCAACGGAAATGAAACAAATATCAAGCTGCCCTTCTCTTTTATTGCTTTTAGCATGTTCGCCATGGTTCTTTCACAGCTTCTCCTATTATTTAACGGGGAACAGTTAATATCCGGGACATACCGAATTCCAGCTATCTGGTCTGCTGCCCACTTGTTTGTACTAGGATGGGCCTTAATGGTCGCCATGGGCGCTTTGTATCAGCTTGTACCTGTTGCATTCTTGACTCCTATCTGGAATGAAAAATTTGGATTTGCACAATTTTTCGTGACCGCTATGGGGATTGCAGCATTCGCAGCTACTTTATACATTAGGCCGCAAGATGCATTGATTCCTGGAATCCTTACTTTAACAGGGATTTTAATGTTCCTTATCCAGATGTTCATGACGCTTAAAAGCCAGGCTAAACCAAATATACTCACTTTGTTCGTTGGTACCGCGCTTGTTTCCTTGCTGGCGACTGTCACACTTGGAATCTTGCTTGTCCTAAGTTTGAAGACTGGATTTGCTTCTGGCCATTACCAGGAAATTTTCAAAAGTCATATAGTCCTTGGTACTGCTGGCTGGTTTACACTTTTGATTTTTGGCTTTTCCTATAAAATGGTGCCGATGTTCTCGCTTTCTCACGGTTATTCAATGCAACCTGCAGTTTATATTTTCACCGTATATATGTCTGGCATTATGGCATTGATTTTATCATTTACTCTTTACAGCCACATGCTTCAAATAGCAGGAACGTTCCTGCTGTTCAGTGGCTTTATATTCTTTACATGGCATATAAAAAAGATAATCGAGAAGCGTGTGAAGAAAAAACTGGACCGCCCATTCATGTTCGCATTACTGGCAATTGTTTGGGGGGCTGTTATCCACTTTTTAGCTTTTGTAAGCAGTGCAGCGAGCTTGCTTCCTAAATTGGCCGGACCTCTCCTTTTTTTATATTTAATTGCATGGATTGCTTTCAGCATAATTGGTTACTTGTACAAAATCGTTCCATTTCTATGGTGGACACATAAATACAGCAAAGAGATCGGAAAACAAAAGGTCCCATCCTTAAAGGATATGATGGATGAGAAAATGGCCATACCGCTTTTCATCATTTTTACTGCCGGAACCCTTTTTCTCATGATTTCATTCGCAGCTGATTTTTTGAATTTATTTTATCTTGGCCAGGGACTGTTATTGACTGCAGCGGTATTATTCAGCATGACAGTAACCAAAGTGATACAAAAATAAGGAGGAATTATTAATGACTCAGTTAAAAACGAAAATCAGAGAAAATTTAAAAACAGTAATTGACCCAGAGTTAAATATTAACGTGGTTGATTTAGGCTTAATTTATGATATTGACATACCAGAACCACGCAGTGCCAAAATTCTGATGACCCTTACCACTCCCGGCTGCCCACTCCATGACAGCATCGCAAGCGGAATCAAATATTGCGTTCTTGGTATGGAAGAAATTGATCAAGCCGATGTTCAATTAACATGGGAGCCTGCCTGGACACCGGATATGATGACGGATGATGGAAAAAGGATGCTTCAAGGATTGTAAAAAGCCAAAAAAAGAAACGCTTGCGTAATCAAGCGTTTTTTTGTATTTATTTGAGGTTTGAAAGGCCAAATGACAATGCCTGGCGAAAGTTATTTTCTGCTTCCTGTAAATCGGCAATCTGAGCTTCATCTTCATTTCTTAAAGCTTCAGAGCTTGAAGTAAGTGCTTTTGAAATTCTATGGAAATCAATAAAAGAATAATTCATTGCCATCCCTCCAATCTTTCATAGATAAATGTATTTTATTCGCCAATCAAAAAAATTATTCCAGAAGAACAAGCTAAAAAAATATAAAAGCATTCACAAGAAAGATGGAGGCTCGCTTACACAGAGTTCACGTTTTTCATTGAGATACCCGCTATATAACAAGATGAACAGCATCAATCTTTACCTAATTTACCTTTCGCTAGTTAAACACTTCCATCAACGTTCAGCTTTAAAAGATACAATAACTTACAAAATCAAGAAAAGCCGCATCCTGATGGAGGCGGCTTCTCTTATTTAACATGATTTTTCATGAAAAAGAACCGTTTTACTTATCAACCCGTGGCGGACGCTTGCCCCAATATTGGTAATAGTCTGTCCGGATAAATCCATTGAAAAGCTTTCGCTTCTTTGTTGCTGGTTTTCCATAAATTTGTTCAAAGTCTTCATTTGATGTAAGGATATAGATGGACCAGGTATCAAGAGGAGCAAATGTCCTGCCCATTTCCTTGTACATTTCCTCCACAGCTTTTTTCTCACCAATTCGCTCGCCATATGGAGGATTGCCAACAATAACCCCGTATTCCTTTCTTGTCGTGAAATCCTGGACACGCATTTGCTTGAAGGAGATTAGGTCACCAAGCCCTGCCTCGAAAGCATTCTCCTCTGCAATCTTGACCATTCTGTGATCGATGTCCATTCCGCTTATATCTAAAGGCTGGTCATACTTCGCCAAATCTTCTGCCTCAGATCTGACGTCTTCCCAAATAGATTCCGGTATCAGGTTCCATCCTTCAGATACAAATTCACGATTGAAGCCTGGTGCGATATTTTGGCCAATCAAAGCTGCTTCAATTGGAATTGTGCCTGACCCGCAAAATGGATCAACAAATGGTTTATCAGGGTTCCAGTTTGTCAGCATGATCAAGGCTGCAGCCAGTGTCTCTTTTAACGGGGCTTCACCCTGATCTGTACGGTAGCCACGCTTATGGAGCCCGCTTCCACTTGTGTCGATTGTCAGCGTTACGACGTCTTTTAAGAGGGCGACCTCTATTTTGAACAATGGACCGTTTTCTTCGAACCACGTTGTTTTTTTATACTGGGTTCTCAATCGCTCAACTATCGCTTTCTTCACGATAGCCTGGCAATCCGAAACGCTGAAAAGCTTTGATTTCACTGATTTCCCTGATACAGGAAACTCTGCATCCTCTGGCAGAAGTTGTTCCCAGGGAAGTGCCTTTGTTTTTTCAAATAATTCATCAAAAGTATAGGCCTTGAATTCGCCTACTTTAATTTTTACTCTGTCAGCCGTGCGAAGCCACATATTGCTGCGAGCGATTGCAAGTGCGTCTCCCTTGTATGTAATCTTGCCGTTTTCAACTTCACATTCATATCCCAGGTCACGTACTTCCTTGGCAACAATCGCTTCTAGCCCCATTGCAGAAGTCGCGATCAAATCAAAGTTCTTCATAATTTCACCCTTATATCAAAAATAATTTTCGTATGTAACCTATGCTTAAAATGCCCAATACCATTAAATATACATAAAAAAAGCTCTCCTTGCAAAAGGAGGGCTTTAATAAACACTCATACAAATCCATTAATAACGTTCTGTAAGCCATGTTTTGTACCTTTGTACTGCAAACGACCATGAGTCTCGTACTCAGGTGGTAATCATCTATCTACAGATGATGAATCATCTGTCCTTCTCTTCGTTGAGTTCCTCCAAGAAGGTGCCCCTACCATCGTTTGGGTTTCTCGCTCGTGGGGTTTACCTCGTTCCACCCTTCCCATTTCTGAGAAGGCTCCGTCACTGTGGCACTTTTATAGGTATTCATGCCATATCGTTGCCGACTTAGGCATTTTCCCGGCCGTCAACCGAGTGTGACCCCGGCTGCCCTGGCTTATGAATTGGCCAGGCACGAACACTACAGGCATCTCAGCCTGTGCGAGCATGGACTTTCCTCTGCAGCAAAACTGCAGCGATTACCCGAACGTTATTAACAGCTTCATGAAGTATTATATTTAATATTGACATCAAATGCAATGGTAATACATTTCATAATCTAGCAGAAACTGGTTTAATCGTAGAGTTTATCACCAAATACATGTTTCTCAAGATTTGACAATCTTTTAAGAATATCAAAATTAGTAGTGCCTGCTGCTTGCGTACTTGGCCGGCGAGACGTTTCATCAAGCTGCTTTTTCAAGCGAAGATTATCCTGTTGCAATTCCTCTATCTCCTGCTGCATCAATTCATAATCTTTGATAATTAAATCAAGGAACTTATCAACATCTTCTGGCTTATAACCACGCATTGCTGTTTTAAATTCTTTTTCCAAAATATCTTTAGCAGTTAATTGTAATTTATCGGATAGCATTCCATTCACCTCAATATACCCCTATCGTCTAATTTATTTTTTCAAAAACACAGCGATTTGTCAATTTTTCTTTTCGTAAGCCTCATTATTTAACATAGTAACCATATTTCACATATTGAAAATCAGCCTTTAGATTAAAAATCTTTTCCAAATGAAGGTAGAAAAAGGATGATAACAATTACTACTCTTTTCTTTGGCTCTTTTATAGGTCAATACTGAATTTACGCCTGTTGTTTGGAGCGGATAGCAACAGTTAAGGTTAACAAGTTCATTTACCCAAATCAAAATTTCATATTATAACTCAATTCACTTTAAAATCCCTGGTTTCTTAATTGTTCTTCTTCAACAATCATTTGAAGATCATACATAGTAATCAATCTTACTTCATACTCGTTTGTTTCTCCAAATTTTATTGCTGTTTCATACATAAACTTGGGACTGCCTTCTTTTTCAGGTTCATACAGCAGAATCATCATGTCACTTTTTTCTACAAAAAACTGATTTTTCAGCCTGAACTGCCATGGCTTTTCATATGGTTTCCTTGATATCGAATCTACATGGTCCGCACCCGCTAGAATGGATTCATACCACTCTTTGTTAGCCTCTTTCCAAGTTTCTTCCTGATTTAGGAATGGAGTGAATACAGATAATTTCAGGTCTGGATATTCCTCCTGTAATTCTAACACAACTTCGCCTGCCCATAATTCTACACCAAGCTGCCCGCTGATCATTACCCATTCCAGGCCTTCCTCAACTAAAGGCAGCAAACTTTTTTTGATTGCAATTTTTATGTACTCAGCTGCAGGATGGTTACGTTGAAATATCCCAAGCTCAAATGGCTTATAGCCAGAAATAGCAGCGACTTTTACCATTATATCTCCTTCAGGTTTGATTTTCAGGGTATTTCGCAAATGCCATCAATAATGATTTTATCTATTCAATGTATTCCCGTGTTAGGTCACATATTAATCTAACCAGCGTAAATATTCTTGTTCATTCCCTGCATAAGGTTTTAAAAAAACAAGGGCTAAAAAGCCCTTGCAGAAGTTATTTTATCGTCCAAATCCCATTCCTGGTCCTGGTCCCATTCCCATGC